>CAYTWT010000149.1:0-71623 GCA_964442185.1 uncultured Acidobacteriota bacterium | reverse complement strand
CTGCACGTCCGCGACCGGCTGCGAGAACGGCTCGTGGGCCGGACGGTCACAGCCGAGCGCGTTCGCGAGCCGGTCGTGCTGCGCTTCGCAGTGCGCGGCAACCTGTCGCTCGTGCAGGGCCGCGCCCTCGCCGACGTGTTCCGGAAATCGCACTTTCTCGTGTTCCGCTTCGACGGCCTCGACCTGGCCGTGAACCCGATGCTCGCAGGCCGCTTCCGCTTTGCCGCACCCGGCGAGCTGGACGAGCGCTCGCTGTGCTTCGCGCTCGTGTTCGGCGCAGCGGCGGAGGTCGATGCAGTGGAGCTTCGCTATCTGGACGACAAGGCGATGGGTAAGGCGTATCTCATCGCGAGCGACGACTGGAAGGCGATCCCCGGCCTCCAATCGGGCGGCCTCGACCTGCTCTCTCCCGAGTTCACGCGCGAGCGCTTCGTGAGCCTGCTCCGGCGCCGCCGCGACCAGGTGCGCGTCTTCCTGCTCGACAAGAAGGCCCTGGATAGCATCGGCAACGCCTATGCCGACGAGGTCTTGTTCGAGGCGCGCATTCATCCGAAAACCTGGTGCCGCGCGATCTCGCACGACGATGCGGTGCGCCTTCACGATGCGATCGTGAGCGTGATGAGCGCAGCCGTGGCCGCGGTCGCCGGTCGCGACGAGCCGATCGAGGTCAAGGTCCGCGACTTCCTGAAGGTGCGGCTGAAGCAGACGTGCCCGAACTGCGGCGCGAAGCTCCGCACCGCGGGCGTGTGCGGCATGGACGCCTACTTTTGCCCGCACTGCCAGCCCGAGACCCGCCCTGGCCTGGTGGACTGGCGCAAGACCGGCAAGTAGCCCGTGCTGAAGACCTCGCCACTCTCGGAGCATCCGCTCGTGACCGCTCTCGTCACGAATCACAACTACGGCCGGTTCCTGGCCGCCGCCATCGACAGCGCGCTCGCGCAGAGCCACACGCCGCTCGAAGTGCTGGTCGTGGACGACGGCTCGAGCGACGCGTCGCGGGAGATCCTGGCGGGCTATGGCGCGCGCATCCGCACCATCCTCAAGCAACAGGGCGGCCAGGCCTCAGCCTTCAACGCGGGCTTCGCGGCAGCCCGCGGCGAGCTGATCTGCTTTCTGGACGCGGACGATCTCTGGTTTCCCGACAAGGTGGCGCGGGTCGTCGAGGCCCATCGCGAAGGTCCGGCGCTCGTCTGCCACGACCTCACGCTGGCCTACGAAGACGGGCAGACCGGCCCCGCCTCGAGTTGGTGCCTCGCCACGAACACGTCGCTGGCCCGCGGTAGCGTCATCCCGGAGCTGCTCGCTCGAGGCGCCGGCTGGCAATTCAGCCCCACTTCGGGGATGTCGATCACGAGGGCGGTGGCGCAGGCTCTGGCGCCGCTGCCGGAAGTCGATTGGCCGATCTGCGCCGACAACCCTGTGGCCTACGGAGCGGCCTGGCTCGGCGTCGTCGGCGCGCTCGAGCAGGCGCTCGGCGTCTACCGCGTGCACGGCAGCAATCAATTCCTGCTGCCATCCAGCCACGAGAGCTGGATCATCCGCTTTCGCGGCGTGGAAGATCCGGCGCGGCGGCTCGCCTACTTGAAGGACTTCGTCCGCCGCCACGGCGGCGAGGCTCCGGACCTGGACCTGCGCGACCGATATTTCTACTGCCGCGAATGGAGCCTCCTCACGCGGCCGCTCCCAGTACTGGATCTGCCGCGACTCTGGCGTGCGAAACTGCGCGAGCGGCCGGCGCGCACGGCCTCATGGCTCAGCCTGCCCTGGTCCCTGGTTTGGGACACGCTGGCCGCTATCGGCATCTCGCTCGGTGTGCCGTCCCCATGGTCCGAACTGCGGCGGCGTTACGCGCCCCGGCGGCCAGCCGGCGGGGTGTTGCCACCGCCGCTGTGGCCGCGTTATACGTCCCGGCGGGAAGCCAGCGGGGCGTTGCCACCGCCGCTGCGCAGGGCCTGAAGGGCGTTCAGGACGGCCGGCTTCCGCCTGTGCCGAGGGGCCCGCCGGCAAGGGCCTGCAGGTTGCGGGCCGCTCCCGAGGCCAGTCTCGCGACGACATCTCGCAGCCGCAGACGCCATGGCTTCCAGCGGGGCGCGACAGCCAACTCGTAGCCGAGCGCCTGCATGCGCGCGCCAGCGATGAACTCGACGAGGGCAATCTCGGATCGGACGAGCTCATCGCGCCAGCCGGCGGCAGCCCCGCGACGGAAGAAGGCCGGGTTGTGAGACCAGCGGTGCCGAAGGCTCTCGAGGCTGCAGGCTTCGGCGATGCTTCGGCACAGGGGCGCATGGTGGTCGAGGTCCAGCCAGGCGAGGAGCCCTGCCAGTCCGCCGGGCGTGTCGGCCAGCAGGTCTTCGTAGCGCAACTGCCGATAGCGCGGGGTGAGGCTCGCGATCGCGAGCGCTTCGCGGAGCAGCAGATCCCAGCGCCGCGTCACGTCGACCGCATCCTGGCTCGCCCAGAAACGCCCCCAGCCGCGAGCCGCCGCGCGCGTGGAGCAATACACCTCGCGCGGGTCGCGAATGATGTGGAGGAAATAGGCCTCGGGGAAGAGCCGCAGGATCAGCGGTGCGAAGCGCGCGTGCGTCGGCGTCTTCTCCACCACGAGGCCGGACTCGGGACGTGCCTGTGCGACCCGGGCCAGGACTGAGCTCGCGAAGGCGCGGAGCAGCTCGTCGAACTCGGCCTCGCTCAGCATCGCCGAGAGCGCGAACGGCTTGCCGCCGGCCGCGGCGAGAGCTCGCTCCGCCTGCCACGACGCATCCAGATGACCCAGATAGAGATCGTCGAAGAGATAGGACTCCGCCTCGAGCGCCGCCACGGCGGGGTGCGCGGCCAGCAGTGCCCTCAGCCACGTCGTGCCGCTGCGCGGGAAGCCGACGATGAAGAGCAGCTTGCGCGAGGCAGGCAGCGCCGGCGGGACCGCGTCCATGGCGCCGGGATTCTACACGCTACAATCGGTTCGTGCGGGTGCTCTTCGCTAGCCTTCGACCCTGCCGGCACGAGAGTGTGAGCGGAGCGCTGTGCACGGAGACGCTGCACGAGCCAGCCAGGCCCGGGAAATGTCTACTGCTGTACTGTTGAAGATCGCGCAGGGCGAGGAGCCGCTCGTCTCGGCGCTGATCAACAACTGCAATTATGCCGACTTCGTCGGCGAAGCGATCGAGAGCTGCCTCGCTCAAACGTATCCGAAGGTCGAGGTGATCGTCGTGGACGATGGCTCTACCGACGCCTCGCGCGAGGTCCTGCGGCGGTACGAAAACCGGATTCGCACGATCTTCCAGCCGAACGGCGGGCAGGCCGCGGCGGTGAACACCGGAATCCGCGAAGCACGCGGCGAGCTTCTCTGCCTCCTCGACGCGGACGACACGTGGTTTCCCGAGAAGATCGCGTCGGTCGTCGAAAAGTACCGGCAGGGTCCCTGGGGGCTCGTCTCGCACGACCTGCTCATGCGTGGGGACCGGGGCGTCCGCGTGCCCGACGCAACCTGGTCGGCGTGTACCGGCGTTCGACTGCGCGAGGGACGCGTCTTCGCCGACCTCGTGCGCGAGCGCCTCGCGTGGGCCTTCAGCCCGACCTCGGGACTCTCGCTACCGGCGGCGCTCGCCCAGCGGATCGGCCCGCTCCCGGAGCGGGACTGGCGCAACGCGGCGGACACTCCAATCGCCTACGCGGCCGCCTATCTTGCGCCCGTCGGGGCGATCGGCGTGCCGCTTGGGCACTACCGGGTGCACGGCCGGAACGACCTCGGTTTCGAGAGATTCACGCCGGAGCGCAAGCGAGTCTGGCACCTCTGGCAGCTGCCGCGCCGCGAGAAGTTCCTTCGCGAGTTTCTCGCGCCGCGCGGCGACCGTCTCGAGACCGAGCTGCGCCACGACTATCGTCATCTACGCGACTGGTGTCTGATCGCGTCGCGTGTGCCGGTCGCGCATCTCCCGGCGCTCTGGCGAGAGGGCGTGCGCTTTCGGCGGAGCGCCGGCTGGCGCTGGCCCGGGGTCGTCGGTTCACTCCTGAAGGACGCGGTCGCGGCGGGCGTGGCGACGCTGCCCGTTCCGTCGCGCTTCCGGCGGCTTCGCAGGCTCTACCGAGAAGAGACCCGTGGATGGAATAAGCGAGATGCTTGAAAGCGGCGCGCCGGCGCCGGCCCCCGAGCCGCTCGTGACGGCCATCGTGACGAGCTACAACTACGGCCGTTACCTGCGCGAGGCGGTCGACAGCGCGCTCAATCAAACGTATCGGAACCTCGAGGTCGTCGTCGTCGACGACGGCTCCACCGACGATTCCCGCGACATCCTGCACGAGTACGCGGAGCGGATCCGCACCATCTTCAAGCCGAACGGCGGGCAGGCGTCGGCCTTCAACGCCGGGGTCGCGGCCGCGCGCGGGGAGATCATCTGCTTCCTCGATTCGGACGACGTCTGGCTGCCCGCGAAGGTCGCCACCGTCGTGGAGAAGTACCGCGAGGCACCGTGGGGACTCGTCTGTCACCCGCTCGAGACGCGGTGCGCACCGGGATCCCAGGTCCGGGACCTGCCACGGGTCGACCTCTGGAGCGGCGAGGTCTTCGAGCGCTTGCGTGAGCAGGGCTTCGCTCCGTGGCCTTTCTCGGCGCCCACCGGAATGGCGATCCCGGCCCGCCTCGCGCGGCGCATCTTCCCGCTGCCGGAGCCCGAGTGGCGTCTCTGGGCCGACACCCCGCTCACGTTCTCGGCAGCCTATCTAGGTCCCGTCGGAGCGATCGACGCCCGCCTCGGGATCTACCGGGTGCACGATCGGAACGGGCATGCCGAGGCCGTCGATTGCCCGGAGCGGCTGAGGGTGTGGGGCCTCGCGCACTCCCAGAGGAAAATCGCCTACCTGCGTCGCTTCGTCGCGGCGCAGGGCGGCTCGCTCGATTTCGACCTGCGCGACCATTACCCCTTTCTCCGGAACTGGTGCCTGATCGCGAGTGCTTTTCCACTCGGGCATCTCGGCCGACTCTGGCGGACGAGCGTCGCATTCCGGCGCCGCGAGGGCGGGCGGCTCTGGCCGGTATTGCGGTCGCTGCTTCGGGACTCGCTCGTCGTGGGGGCTGTAACGCTCGGCCTCGTGTCGCGCTACCGGCCGCTACGCCGGCTCTACCGCGACGCCGCCCGCGACAGGGGTTGAGCGGAGCGCTTCTCGGCAGCCGGCTACGCCCGCCTGCTCGAGGCGGCCCTTGAAGAGATCGCCAGTTCGCGCAGCGCCGCGCGCGCCATGCGCGCGGCGTACCGCGGCAGGATCTGGGGATGACGCGCATACAGACGCTTGTGGTTGAGCAGGATGCGGGCATAGGCGCAGGCCGTGCGGCGCTCCTGGCCGAGCCGGCGGCTGCGCGAGTGCGGCCGCTGGCGATAGAAGAACAGCGTCTCGGGCAGACGCGTCACCCCCAGGCCGAGCTCGAGAAACGACAGCCAAAGATCGAAATCCTCCCAGCCATGGACCATGTTGGGGTTGTAGCCACGCGTGCGTTCGAAGTCGGTCTTGCGGAAGAGGGCCGCCGGCACGATGCTGTTGCCGAGGAGAAAGTGCGGCATCCGAAACGGAGGCCGTGTCCAGGGACCAAACGCATCGCCGAACAGTTCCGCTTCGCATTCGACGATGCCGACGCGAGGCTCCCGCTCCAAAGGCTGGACGGCAAGTTCCAGGTAGCGCGGTGCGATGCGGTCGTCTGCGTCGAGGGGCAGGATGAACTCGCCGCGAGCCTGCGCGATCGCCAGGTTGCGCGCCGCGCTGACCCCGACGGGCCCGAGACGAACGAGGCGAGCGTCGCTCCGACTCCAACTGTCGAAGAGCTGCCGGGTCTGCGCCTCTGTCGAACCGTCGTCCACGACGAGAACCTCCCGCGCTGGGAGCGTCTGGGCTGCGATCGAAGCCAGCGCCTCCTCGAGGAAGCGCCCGTCGTCGCGACACGGGATCACGACGCTGACCCGGGGAGCGTTCATCAAGGCTCGCTTCGACAGCGTCGTCATGCCAGGCTCGATGGCTCCCACCTGGAGCCATTCTAAGCTGGCGAGTGCCTGCGTCGGTCTCGCGATGAGCGTGAGACCCGATCGCTGCTCGAGCTGCGGGCGGACCAGACGTGGCGTCTGGCCGGGTTGTCTGCGGCGCTTCGGCATCTTCCCGGCCGCTTCGGCCATCGTCGAGGTGGCGGCCGCCCGCGACGCCTTTGCGAGAATGGGCCTTCTGGACACGCCCGGGCCACCCGGCGGATAATGCAGTGTTTAACGGGAGCGTGAATGAGCAAGGAAGACCTGATCGAATTGCAGGGTGTCGTGACCGAGGTGTTCGCCGGCGGCAACTACAAGGTGAAGTGCGGCGAGAACCACGAGGTTCTCGCGCGCCTCAACGGCAAGATGCGACAATACCGGATTCGCGTGATCGGCGGCGACCGCGTGACAGTGGGCGTTTCCCCCTACGACCTGAAGCGCGGCCTCATCACCTACCGCGCCAAGTAGCCCCCTTCCTGCCTCGGCGTCGCGCCGTTCTCTTCGACGCCGACCAGACCCTTCTCGACTTCGACAAGCCGGATCCGCGCATCGTTGACGTCACACTCGACGCCCTGGGCATCCCCGCCCGCGAGGCGGTGTACGTGGGCGACGACGCACGAAGTCCTATAATGCGCAGCGGGCGCCCGATTGACTGGGGGCGCATAGCGGCAGGGGGATATGGACGGCTTGGTGGCCCTACCGCGGAGCGCCGCCGCCTCAATCGTCTACATCGAGAGCCAGATCCCGGCCGCGCACCCGTCGGCATCGATGCTGGGGGAACAGCGCCTGGGCGTCGGCGTGGCGGTCGAGCCCGACCGCGTGCTCACCGCGCACTATCTCGTGATGGGCGCCGCCCGCGTCCACCTGAGCGGTATCGATGGCCGCCAGCGGGCAGTCACCCGCGTCGCGCTCGATCATGACACGGGTTTGGCGCTACTCTGCCTCGCCGGAGAGCCTCTGCCAGTGGCGCGACTGGGCCGCTCTTCTGCGGTCGTTCCGGGTCTGCCCGTGTTCCTCCTCACCTGCACCGCCGAGCGCGAGAGGAAGGGCGCCTCTGGACACGTCTCCGCAGTGGAACCCTTCGATGCGTTCTGGGAGTACCGGCTCGAGCAAGCGATCTTGACTACGGCCATCAACCCCGGCCTGGCGGGCGCGCCGCTCTTCGACGCAGCCGCGCGACTGGTCGGGCTCGTCTCCCTCGGCCTTGCGAGCGTTGGCCGCTACAGCCTCGCGATCCCCATCGAACTCTTCCTCGGGAACCGGGTGGCACTCGAGGCGGGCGAGCCTGGCCAGCCCCGGCGCGCGTGGATCGGGTTCTTCCCGCAGGCCTTCGACGGCGGCGTGCTCATCACCGGGGTCGTGGCTTCGGGTCCGGCTGATCGCGCGGGGATCGCCCGTGGCGACCTGCTTCTCTCGGTTGCAGGTCGCCCGGTGTCGTCGCTGCGCGAACTGTACGGCGAGATCTGGCAACGCGCTCCCGGCGAGCGCTTGAGCCTGCAGTTCCTGCGCGACTCCGAGGTCCGCACAGTCGAGGTCGTCTCCGGAGACCGCTACGAGTTTTTCAAGTAGCTACAGGCCGAAGTAACTGCGGATCCGCTTCAGGAGGTCGTCCTTCCGGGTGGCTTCGGCGCCGGCGCCGAAGCGCTCGGTAACGTCGATAGCGGCGTTCGTCAGGGCGCCTTGCCGCTCCGCGAGGATCCGCGAGATGTCGACGGCGACCCCGGGGTTTGCAACCAGCACACCGTGGAAACCCGCCTTGTCGATCGCGAACATGTCGGCGTCGGTTGCGGCCACCACGGTTGCGGCCCGGTCGGCTCCCGTAAGCAGGGCCATCTCACCGAAGAACTGCCCCTCGTGCAACCGTGCAATGGGGCGCAGCGAGCCGCTCATGTTCTTCAGCACCTCCACCTCGCCGGTGTCGATCACGAAAAAGCTGCTGCCCGGCTCGCCCTCGACGATGATCCGCTCGCCACGTGCGTAGTGGTGGCGCTTGAAACTCGCCGCGGCGGTGCGCCGCTCCGTGTCCGAAAGCGGCCGGAACAGTTCGATGTCGCGGAGCGAGCGTTCCAGGCGCTCGACGGCCGACATCTGAGCCTCGGCCTGCGGCTGCACCTCATGCATGTACACGTTGCGGATGGGGTAGGGGATCTCGATGCCGCTACGGTGCAGGTCGTACCAGAGCAGGCGCAGGATCTCGGATTCCACCCGCCTATAGTCCTGGTACGTGGTCACGAAATAGCGGATCTCATACTCCATCGCAAAGTCCCGGTAGCCGACGAGCCGAACCACCGGCCTAGGCTCCGCCGGCAGGCCGCGCACCTCGCCTAGCGCCCGTTCGAGCGCCGCGAAGACCGTGCTGGGCGGGACCTGGAAGCCCAGGCCCACGTGAAGCAGCCGTGAGTGCGGCGCAGCCGGTCTGCTGTAGTTGAGGACGGTGCGTTTGGAAACCTCGATGTTGGGGATCGTGAGCATGTCGCCGTACCACGTGTGCAGCCGCGTCGCGCGCCACGAAACCTGTTCGATACGGCCTTCCGAGTCGCCGATCTTGACCCAGTCGCCAATCAAGAAGGGCTCGTCCATGCTGAGGGCGATGCCCGTGAACAGGTTGCCGAGCGTGTCCTGGAGCGCCAGTCCGACCACCGCGCCGACGATCGCCGAGGTCGCGAGGAAGGGCGTGAGCTGCACGCCAAAGGCCGTGTACGCGATGGCGCCCGCGGCGATCCCGTACAACACCACGGCGACGACGCTCGCGAGCAGAGCCGGGGGTGCCTGGCCCTGGCTGCGGCGGAACAGGCCCTGGAAGGCGAGCACCGCCAGCCTCACGAAGAGCAGCACGAACGGCACCAGGATCGCGACCGCGAGCCAGCCCTGCTCTGGCAAGCGCCCGGCGAACGACACGCTCACCACCGTCCAGGCGAGCGCCGCCAGGGAGAAGGGCCCGAGAAGACAGCGCAGCGCGGGTCGCAGTCGTGCCAGGCGCAACAGCGTCAGGAGCGCTAGGATCGCGAGCGGGATCTCGATCCACGGGTTGGTCAAGGGGTTCAACGTTGAGGCTCGCGGGCCAGGCTCAGCCGGGCTTCGTCGATCGCGAGCAGGATGTTCACGACGCCCAGACCGCTGACGGCGCCGCGAGCGAAGGGACTGAGCAGGATGGAGCGAAGCAACGGCATCGGCTGCAGCAGATAGTTGGCGTCCCACAGCACCGTCCAGGGAGCCACGATGAGGACGATACCCACGAGCAGCGAACTCACGATCGAGAGCAGCGTCGCCACGGGAAGGGCGGCCGGCCTAACCGAGAGCGGCCTTGAGCTCCCGGACCTTGCTCGCCACGTCGCGGAAGTTGGCGTCCTGACCGTATAGCTCGGAGAAGAGGGAGAGCGCTTCGCGCACGTCGCCGTCCGCCTCGTGAGCGATGGCAAGGTCGTAGCGCAGCGCAATGTATTCCTCGTCCTTGCGACCCGGCGCGGCGAGGCCCTTCTCGAACCACTTCATCGCGAGCTTGGGCATGCCCTTGTCCATGAAGCAGATGCCGAGCATGCTGGCGCACTCCAGCACGCGATTCGGGTCCTTCGCCGCCAGCTGGAACTCGGCGATGGCCTCGTCGATCAGGCCCATCTCCTTATAGGCGATGCCGAGATTGTAACGGGTGTCGTAGTCCTCCTTGCCGAGTTGCTTGTCGACGCCCTTCTTGAATTCCTTGAAGATCTCCTCCAGGCCGCTGTCGCCGAGTTCCGTGGTGGCCTCGACGGCGGGAGGTTCCTCGATAGCGGACTGTGCGCCAAACAATCCGGAGAGTTCGGCCCCAAGGTCGATGCCACCGCCGCTCTCCGGCGGCGGAGCCGAGGCGGCCGCGACGCTAGGTTCCGGTTCCGGCCTGGCTGTGGGCTCCGGCTCGGCTTCAAGCGGCTCGGAGAGTCCCAGCTCCCCGAAGGGTTCGGGCTGGAGCGCGGCCTCCTCGGGCTCGAAGGCGGGCGCGGGCACAGGCGGCTCCGATTCGGGTTCGGTGTCGGGCTCGAACAGCGGCGCAGCCACCTCATGCTGAGGCTCCGCCGCCGCCGCCTCGTCGAGGACGAGGCCCAGCGCATCGATCTTGGCTTGAATCGCCGCATGTCCCGGGTACTTGGCGGCGACTTCACGCAAGGCTTCCTTGGCGTCGTCGACGAAGCCGAGCGAGACGTAGGCCTCAACTTCATCGAGAACCTTCTGCAGGTCCGCGGGAAGCCCTGATGCGGGGGCCGCGACGGCTTTGGCGGGCGCCACCTTGAGAGGTGCTGGGGGTGGGACGAGTTCAGGCTCGGGCTCCGTTTCCAGCGCTGCTTCTGGCAACTCCTCGACCGAGGCTTCGAGCGAGAACTCCGCCTCCGGCGCGGCGCCGGAAGGCGCCTCGCCGGCGACTTCTTCCAGGGCTTCCGGCTCGTCGAGAAAGCGATCAGGTAGCTCTTCCTCGGCGTCCTCGACGCCCAGATCCAGATCGGGCAGCCCTGCTTCCTCCACTGGAGGCGGCTCGATGCCCGCTTCGTCGACATCATCCGAGATGGAGATCTCCTCTTCGACCTCGTCGAGGACCACCGACTCGAACTCCGCGGCGTCGGCCATTTCCGGCTCCGGCTCCGGCACGGGCTCGGCCGAGGCGGGCGCGCGCGCTGCGACGGCGCGAGCGGGAACGGACTGCGGCGCGAGCGCCTGGGCCTCCTCCTCGAAGGCCTCCGCGGCGGCCGCGTCGCCCTGGAGCCGCTTGATTTCCGCGAGGGCCAGGCACTGCTCGGCCGCCCTCACGCTCTGACCCTTCTCGCGGTGAACGTCGCGCAGTTCCTGGCGCGCCTCGACGTGATCGGGGAAGCGGGCGATGATCGCTTCGAACTGGTCCCCCGCCTTGTCGACCAGGCCGTACTTGCGGAAGACCTTGCCCTCGGCGAGGTGCTCGTCGATGAACTCGCGGTCTTCGTCGGACAAGGCCCCGCTCACCTCGACGCTCGGACGGGGCAGGGCCTGGGGAGAGGCCGGAGGAACCGGCGCAGCAGCCGCGGCGGGCCGTTTCACCACTGGCGAGGCGACGTTGCTCGACTCGAACCTGGCGACGGCCGGCTCCAAGGCGGCGGGCGCATCCATTTCGAAATCGATCTCTTCCATGTCCGAGCTCGCCGCCGGCGCGGCCGTGGCGCCGGGGGCCGCCGACTGCTTCGAGCGGACGAATTCCAGCTTGGACCTGTACTGCTGGTTCTGAGGCTCCATGCCGACGAGGATCTCGAGAATGCCGGCGGCTTGCTCGAGCTGGCCCGCGTTGATGTAGGCCTCGGTCAGGTTGGAGTAGGTCTGCACGACCGCGCTGTCCTTCTTCAGCGTGCGGAACACTTCGGCCAGCTTGGAAAGGCTCTTCACATGGCCCGGAACCCTCTGGACGATCTGCTGCAGCAGCACCGCCGCCTTGTCGCCTTCCTTGCGACCCAGCAGTCGATCGACGACCGGCAGGAACTCGTCGAAGGCGCCATCCGAGTTGCCCTGGAGCAGATGCACACGACCCATCTGGATGTGGCTCTCGCTGTCATTCGGGTCTAGCTCCAGCAACCGCTTGAAGAGCGACTCCGCCTCTTCCAGCTTCTTGGCGCCGACGTATGCCTCGCCCAGGCGGAACAGCATCTGGGCGTCGTTCGGCGACTCGCGGGCGATCCCCTCCAGGTACTGGATCGCCTTTTCATAGTTCTTCTGGACGACGTGGATGCGCGCCAACTCGCCACGCAGCTTCTGGCTCTTCGCGTCGAGCTTCAGGCCCTTCTCCAGGACCTGCAGCGCCTCGACCAGGTGGCCCTTTTTCGTGAGCTCTTCGGCGATCGCGACGTGCTCCTCGACGGCCTTGACGGTCGACCCGTCGCGCATATAGAGGTCCGCCAGCTTGCTGCGGACCTTCAGGTCAGCCGGGTCGACGTCGGCCATCTTCTTCAGGACGTCGCCGGCTTCGCGGCCCTTACCGCGCTTGATGTACTCGTCCACGACGATCTGGTACTGGCTCTTGGCCTCCATCATCAGGCCCTGCTTCGAGTACAGATCGGCCAGGTTCAGGTACGGCTCGAGTGCCGAGGGATCCAGCTTGTTGATCTGCTTCCAGATCGCGATCGACTTGAGGAGAAAGCCGTCCTTGGCGTAGAAGTCGGCGACCTTCGCGTACTCTTCGGTCGCCTCGCGGTTCTTGTTGAGGCGGGCGTAGAGATCCCCGATCTTCTTGATCGTGTTCCAGTCGCGTGGGTTGTCGTCTACGAGCTGACGGTAAAGAGAGATTGCCTGATCAATCTTCCCGGCCTTCTCGAGCTTGTCGGCGTCCTGCTTGACCTTGATGGGGTTGATCTTGGCCACTTCTATCCCCTGGACTCCGGGTTGTTCGCCTCTAGAATAACCACGGCTGCGTTCCTTGGAAAGTGCACCGGTGGATCTGTGAAGGTCCCAGCTTCCGAAGGGCCTCGCGATGGTCCTCGCTCGCGTAGCCCATGTTGTGCCCGAGACCGTACCCGGGGTACAGCGTTTCGCACTCCCGCATCGCTGCGTCGCGCGCCACCTTCGCGACGATCGAAGCCGCGGCGATCGAGACCGAGACGGCGTCGCCCTTGACGATGCCAAGCTGCGGAACGGCGACGCCGGGGAGCCTGAGCGCGTCGAGTAGCAGGAAGTCCGGCTCTATGCGCAGCCCGGCGAGAGCCCGCTGCATCGCGAGGTAGGTCGCCTGAAGGATGTTGACTCGATCGATCTCGACCGGCTCGGCCGCGCCGATTGCCCAGGCGAGCGCCTCCGCACGGATGCGCTCCGACAGACGCTCACGCTGGGCCTTGGTGAGACGCTTGGAATCGTCGAGACCCGCCGTGTCGAAGTCGTCTCCCAGGATCACCGCTCCGGCAACGACGGGGCCGCACAAGGCGCCACGGCCCACTTCGTCGAGACCCGCCACGCGCACGTGTCCAGCCGCCCGCGCCTCCGCCTCGTAACGGGAGCTACAGCGCAGTTCGACGCCGTGGTGGACGAGCGGCTTGCGGGTGCGGCCGGCCTTGTGAGCGTCCGTCGCCATCCTCCTATTGGTCAGAAGACAAAGACGACCAGGCAGCTTCCGAGAAATCGCCCTACGCCGGGGCACGTCGGCTCAGACGTTGTCGCGCTTTTCCTTCATGCGGCTCGCCTTGCCCTTCCGCTCACGCAGGTAGTAGAGCTTCGCACGGCGCACCTTGGCCCGCTTCATCACCTCGATCTTCTCGATGGTTTTCGCGTGGAGCGGAAAGATCCGCTCGACGCCCTGCCCGAAGGAGACCTTGCGGACGGTCACCGTGGCGCGGGCTCCGCTTCCGCGCAGGCCGATCACGATGCCCTCGAAGACCTGGACGCGCTCCCGCTCGGTCTCCTTGGCCTTGCCCTTTTCCTCCTTGACGCTCGTCTCCTTGACCTTCACGTGCACGCGCACGGTGTCGCCGGCGGCAAGCTGCGGCAGGCCTGGCTTGAGGTCGCCGGCCTCGATGCTGTCGATTGGATTCATACGCTTCATTCCTATCTCTTGCTCAGTACGGGTTCGGGGTGCTGCCGAAGCGCTTCGTCTTCGAGCTCGCGCAGAAGTGCTTGGTCCTGGCTCGACAGCCGGCTCTGAGCGAGCAGGTCGGGGCGCCGCGTGCGGGTAGCCCGCAGCGCCTCCTTGCGACGAAAGCGCTTGATCTTTTCGTGATCGCCCGAGAGCAGCACCTCGGGAACCGCGCGCCCACGGTGCAAGGCCGGCCGCGTGTAGTGGGGGCCCTCGAGCACGCTACCCGCGAAGGAGTCGTAGACGGCGGAGTCTGCGTCACCTAGCGCGCCGGGCAGCAGGCGCACCGTCGCCTCGATCACGGCGAGCGCCGCCACTTCCCCGCCGGTCAGGACAAAATCGCCCAGGCTCAGCTCCTCGGTCGCGAGGCCCTCGCAGACGCGCTCGTCGATGCCCTCGTAGCGGCCGCAGAGCAGCACCAGCCGGTCGAGTCGCGAGTAGCGCTCGGCGGTGGCCTGGTCGAAACGCCGGCCGCGCGGCGAGAGCAAGACGACCTGTGTCTTCGGCGGAGCGCCGCCCGACAGGATCGCTTCCACGGCCTGGAAGAACGGCTCGGCCTTCATCACCATGCCAGGGCCGCCGCCAAAAGGCGCGTCGTCCACAGTGCGGTGCTTGTCGTCGCTCCACTGTCGCAGGTCGTGGACGAGCAGCGACACGCTTCCCTTGTCCGTAGCCCGGCGGACGATGCCAGCCTCGAGGGGAGCCCCGAGCATCGCCGGAAAGATCGTCACGACGTCAATGCGCAAGTTCCACCATCTCGAGATTCACGACGAGCCGACGGCCCGCGAGGTCGACACTCCGGAGGAACGGCGCCGCCAGCGGCAGCAGCGTCTCGCCCCGGGCGCCGCGGATCACGAGCACGGCGGCCTCGGCGCCCGTCTCCCAGATGTCCTCAACCAAGCCGACCTCGGCGCCGCGCTCGTCGACCGCCCGCAGGCCCACGAGATCGTGGTGGTAGTACGAACCCTCGGGGAGCGTTTCGAGCTCATCCGGAGCGATGCGCAGGTCGGCGCCGCGCAGGGCTTCGGCGGCGTCGATCGAGTCGACGTCGTGGAGCTTCAGGACGAAGCCGCCCTTGTGCGGGAAACACCCGTCGATGGCAAGCTCGCGCACTCCCCCGCCCGAGTCCGGGACGAAGGCTCGGCGCAGCCTGGGGAAGCGATCCTCACGGTCGCTCAGTGGATAGACGGCGATCTCCCCCTTGCGGCCCTGGGGCTTCAGCACGCGGCCGATCGTCACGAACTCGGACCAGGGCCTCAATCCAGGATCTCCACGTCGCAGTGGGTGTCGCGCCTTTCGGCCACCGCATCGAGCACGACGCGCAGCGATTCGGCCGTGCGTCCGCGCCGGCCGATCACCCGGCCGAGGTCCCCCGGCGCCACCTCGACCTCGAGCAGCACGCCCTCCTCGTCGATACTCTCAGTGACGACGACGCGCCCAGGTTCGGTCACGAGCGCGCGCGCGAAGGCCTCGAGCAACGCTTTCACTTCGCGGCCGGGGGGTTCTTCTTCAGCAGGCTGCGCACCGTGTCCGAGGGCTGGGCGCCCTTCGAGATCCAGTACTGCGCCCGTGCGGAATCGATCTTCACGACCGCCGGGTCCCGGCGCGGATCGTAGTGCCCGAGGGTCTCGACGAAACGCCCGTCGCGCCAATTCCTTGAATCGGCCACGACCACGCGGTAGTAGGGCCGCTTGCTCGAACCCGTCCGTCTCAGCCTGATTGCCAGCATGCTCTTACTTGCTTCCTTTCAAAACCGTTCCTAACGAAATTGGGGCACGCGCGCGGCCAGGCGCCTGATCGCCTTGCCGCCGCCACTCCCGAAGCTCTTCATCATCTTGCGGGCCTGTGCAAACTGCTTCAGGAGCCGGTTCACGTCCTCGACGTGGGTGCCGCTGCCGCGCGCGATCCGCTTGCGGCGGCTGCCGTTGATCAGCGCCGGCTCGCGCCGCTCGCGCGGCGTCATGGAGTCAATGATGGCGCCGGAGCGGCGCATCTCGCGCTCGCCCGCATCCACGTCGACGCCCTTCATGCTGCCCATGCCCGGCAGCATCGACAGCACCTGGTCGAGCGGCCCCAGCTTGCGCAGCTGGCGCATCTGCTCGCGAAAGTCCTCGAGCGTGAACTCATTGCGGCGTAGCTTGCGCGCGAGAGCGTCGGCCTGGTCGTGGTCGAACGCCGCTTCGACCTTTTCGATCAGCCCGAGCACGTCGCCCATCCCGAGGATGCGGGAGACCATGCGCGCGGGCTCGAAAAGCTCGAACTCGTCGATCTTCTCGCCGATGCCGGCGAACTTGACCGGGCAGCCCGTGACCGATGCGGCCGAAAGAGCGGCGCCGCCGCGCGCATCGCCGTCGAGCTTGGTCAGCACGATGCCGGTCGTCCCGATGCGCCGGTGGAACTCCGCAGCACTCCTGACTGCGTCCTGACCGGTCATCGCGTCGGCCACGTAGAGGATCTCGCTCGGCTGTGCTACGTCCTTGAGGTCGCTGAGCTCGGCCATCAGCGCGTCGTCGATGTGCAGCCGGCCGGCG
This sequence comes from uncultured Acidobacteriota bacterium, assembly GCA_964442185.1. Classification (GTDB taxonomy): domain Bacteria; phylum Acidobacteriota; class Vicinamibacteria; order Fen-336; family Fen-336; genus CADEEV01. The sequence continues at coordinate 55,538 of CAYTWT010000149.1, read as the reverse complement.
GTATCGACGAGGACGATGTCGTGGCCCAGGGCGCGGGCCTCGGCCAAGGCCGATTTCAGCAACTCGCCCGGCTCGTTGCCTTCGGGGTGATGGACCTTCAGGCGGTTTCGCTCGCCCAGCACCCGCAACTGTTCGCGCGCGGCCGGCCGATACACGTCGGTCGAGACCAGCACTGGGTGATGGCCGCCCTTCACGAGCCACTTCGCGAGCTTGGCCGTCGTGGTGGTCTTGCCCGAACCCTGCAGGCCGGTCATCAGGACGACAGAGGGCGGCCTGGACGAGGTCAACAGGCGCGCCGGCGTGCCGCCCCCGAGCAACTCGACCAGCTCGTCGCGCACGATGCGCAAGACGGCCTGGTCAGGCGTGAGGCTCCTCAGGACATCTTGGCCCGTGGCGATCGGCCTCACACGGTCGAGGAAGGTCTTGACGACCTTGAAGTGGACATCAGCCTCGAGCAGGGCAAGTCGAATCTCGCGCAGCGCGGCATCGACATGGGCTTCGGACAGGGTCCCCTGACCGCGCAGCGACCGGAAGACCCCCGAAAGCCTCTGGCTGAGCGACTCGAACACGTTAGAGCGAGGGCCTCCTGCCCACACGTCGGGCGCTCGCCCGACGGAACGTAAGATCTTAGGCCAGAGGTCTCTGGCTTGTCAAATAAGCCTTGCAGCTACCACGGGTTACGGGTGATCTTCAGAACGTGCGGGAGATCGCGAACAGCGTCGTCATCTTCTGGTTGGTCTCGCGCAGGCGACGCGCCAGCGTTGCCCCAAAGGCCCACAGGAAGCGGGCCGCCAGTTCGGGCCGGCTCTTGATCAGATCCCGCATCTCCTGGTGCGGGATCGAGAGGATCTCACACTCGGCGTGGGCGATGGCGTGGGCCGAGGCCGGCGCCCCGTCGAAGAACTCGAGCTCGCCAAAGAAGTCGCCCGGCTCGAGGATGGCAAGCGCCTCTTCGCCCACTCCCGGGACGACCTTGCTGATCCGCACCTTGCCGGTGTGAATCACGTGCAGCTGGCCGCCCGGAGCGCCTTCGGTCAGGACCTGTGCGCCCTCGGCAAAGCGCCGCACGCGACCCGCTATCAAGAGCTGGGCCAGGTCGTCGTCATCGAGGTCGCGGAACAGCGGAACGCCCCGCAGGAACTCCTGAATCATCGAGTTCGCTCCGGCGGCGCTTTCTCTGGCACGGCGCTTGCCTCAGACACTGCGCAGGATGTGACCGAGCTTCTCGCGCTTGGTCTTGAGGTAGCGGCGGTTCGCGTCGGAGGCCGGGATCTCGATCGGCAGGCGCTCGACGATCTCGAGGCCGTAACCTTCGAGGCCCACGAATTTGCGCGGGTTGTTCGTGAGCAGGCGCATCTTGTGGACGCCCAGCTCGTGTAGTATCTGCGCGCCGATTCCGTAGTCGCGCTGGTCGGCCTTGAAACCCAGAGCCTCGTTGGCCTCGACCGTGTCCTTGTTCTCCTCGTCCTGGAGCTTGTAGGCCATGATCTTGTGCAGCAGGCCAATGCCGCGGCCTTCCTGGCGCAAATAGAGCAACACACCCCCGCCCTCGCGACCAATCAGCTCGAGAGCTGTGTGAAGCTGCTCGCCGCAGTCGCAGCGCGATGAACCGAAGATGTCGCCAGTCAGGCACTGGCTATGTACGCGCACCAGGACCGGCTCGTCCGGGCTGATCTCGCCGAGCGTCAAGGCCACGTGGTGTTCTCCGTCGATCAGGCTCTCGTAGGCGTGGATGCGGAAGCCGCCGTAGCTCGTCGGCAGCTTCGCATCCGCCATCTTGCGAACCTGCCGCTCATGCTTCATGCGGTACTGGATCAGGTCCTTGACGGTGATCATCTTGAGGTCGTGCTCGCGGCAGAAGGCCTCGAGCTGCGGGACGCGCGCCATGCTCCCGTCCTCGTTCATGATCTCGCAGATTACGCCCGCCGGCCGCAGGCCAGCGAGCCGCGCCAGGTCCACCGCCGCCTCCGTCTGACCCGAGCGCTGCAGCACGCCGCCAGGCATCGCGCGCAGCGGGAACATGTGGCCCGGCCGCGCCAGATCGGCCGCTTTCGTGTTCGGATCGACGGCAGCCAGGATCGTGCGCGCACGATCCCCGGCCGAAATACCGGTGGTCGTGCCCTGCTTCGCCTCGATCGGGACGCAGAACGCCGTACCGAACTTGGCCGAGTTCTCCCCATCCTGGACCATGAGCGGAATGCGGAGCTCGTCGAGCCGCTCGCCGGTCATGGGCAGGCAGATCAGGCCCCGGCCAAAGCGGGCCATGAAGTTGATGACGTCCGCCGTCACCTTCTCCGCCGCGATCGTGAGGTCGCCCTCGTTCTCGCGGTCCTCGTCGTCGCAGACCACGACCATCCGCCCGGCGCGGATCTCGTCGAGGGCTTCGGGTATGGAACTGAGGGGCATTCTCATTCTCTAGGTCGCGGACGGCCCACGCGCCGGCCTGGTCAGCGCGGCAGAAGCCGTTCGACATACTTTGCGATGACGTCGGCCTCCAGGTTCACCGGGTCACCGGGCTCCGCGTCCCGGAGGGTCGTCTGGTTCAGTGTATACGGGATGAGCGCCACGCCAAAAAAGCCCTTCTCGAGGCTGGCGACCGTGAGCGAAACACCGTCGACGGTGATCGAACCCTTGACGACCAGGTAGCGCTCGAGCTCACGCGGCGGAGTGATGGCGAGTTCCGCCGACTCGCCGAGCCAGCCCAACTGCTTCACCCGGCCGACGCCGTCGACATGGCCCTGCACGATGTGGCCGTCGAAGCGACCGTCGGCACGCATCGGCCGCTCGAGGTTCACGCGCGCGGCGGGCGTGAGGCGCTCTTCGAACGCCGTGCGCCGCAGCGTTTCGGTCGTGAGCTCGCACGTAAAACTGTCGGGCGCCACAACGACCGCCGTCAGGCAGCAGCCATTCACCGCAATCGATCCACCTGGGAGCAACCCCGCCAGGATCCTGTGCGCGCTCACCACGATTGAGAGGATGTCGCCGCGCCGCTCGGCGCTGCGAACCGTGCCCGTCTCTTCGATGATGCCGGTGAACAAGCTACCGCTCAGGGTACCAGAACTCGTAAGCAGAACCGCGCGGCGCCTCGCCCATCCGCAGTCGCACGGCCTGCGTGATCCGCCGCGGGTCGGGGCCGCCAAACGCCGGTCGACTGCCACGGCCACCTAGCAGCAGCGGCGCGCGGAACAATGCCAGCTGATCGAAGAGCCGCGCGTGCAGGAACGAGCCGAGAACCTCGGAGCCACCCTCGACCATCACGCTCCAGAGGCCCAGCCGCCGAAGGCAGACGAGTGCGGCGCGCAGGGCCACGCGTCCGTTGCGAGCAGGCACCCCCACGACGGTGACGCCCAGCACTTCAAGGGCACGCCTCTTGGCAACGCTGCGAGTGGCCGTCAGCGCCCAGACCGGCGCGCTTCGGGCCGAGCGCACAAGCCCGCTGCCGGGCGGCAATCGCAATCGCGTGTCGAGAACGATGCGCACGAACGGCCGACGCGTCGGTGGCTCCGGAAGCAGCATCGGATCGTCGGCCAGGACCGTGCCGATGCCCACCAGCACGGCGTCGTGCAGACGCCTCAGTCCACGCGCCTCGCGCCGCTGCGCCGAACTCGTGAGCCATTTCGAATCGCCGCTCGCTGTGGCAATGCGACCATCGACCGTCATCGCGACCTTCAGCATCACGAACGGCCGGTCGAGCGCAGCCGCCGTCGCAAAGCGCCTGTTGAGGGCGCGCGCCTCGGTGTTGAGGACACTGCGGGTGACGGCGATCCCAGCGCGACGCAGAAGCCGAAACCCCTTGCCACTCACGAGCGGGTTCGGGTCTTGCATCGCGGCTACGACCCGCCGGATGCCGGAGGCAACGACGCGGGGGGCGCAAGGAGGGGTAAGGCCCTGATGGGCACAGGGCTCGAGGTTCAGGTAGAGCGTCGCCCCACGAGCCGCGCCACCCGCCCGCTCGAGCGCCACGGCTTCGGCGTGCGGCCCACCGGCCTGCGCGTGCCAGCCTTCGGCCACGACCCGGCCGGCTTTGACGATCACGCACCCGACCATCGGGTTCGGGTTCGTCTCGCCGGCACCACGCGCCGCGAGCGAAAGCGCCCGTCGCATCCACCGGACGTCGTCGTCTGTCGCCACGAGGGCAAGTATGGCTAGCCGATGAGGCTCTCCGCAAACGCGCTCGCGTCGAAGGGGAGCAGGTCCTCGGCCGTCTCCCCAACGCCGACATAGCGGATCGGCACGCCCAGCTCGCGGACCACGGCCACGGCGACACCGCCCTTCGCCGTGCCGTCGAGTTTGGTCAGCACCAGGCCGGTGACGCCGCCCGCCTTGGCGAACTCACGGCCCTGTACGAGGCCGTTCGAGCCGACGGTGGCGTCGAGCACGAGCAGCGTCTCGTGCGGCGCCCCTGGCACCTCACGCCCGGCCACGCGCGCCATCTTCGCGAGCTCGGCCATCAGGTTGCCCTTGGTGTGCAGGCGACCGGCGGTGTCGACGAGCACGGCGTCGTAGCCGTGCGCGCGGGCCATGCGCAGGCCGTCGGTGAGCACGGCCGACGGGTCGGCGCCCTCGGCGCCGCGATGGAACACGGCACTCGCGCGCTTCGCCCAGACCTCGAGCTGTTCTGCTGCTGCGGCGCGAAACGTGTCCGCGGCGACGACCAGCACCTGGCGGCCCTCCGCCTGCCACACCTGCGACAACTTGCCGATCGTCGTGGTCTTGCCCGCGCCGTTCACACCGACGACGAAGACGACCCACGGCTTTGCCGCGAACGGGGCGACCTTGGGACGGTCGAGGGCTTTCCTCAGCTCCTCGCGTAGCGCCGCCCGCATCGCGTCGGCACCGCCCTCTTTGAGCGCGCCGCTGTTCGCACGCAGGACCTCCATGGCCTCCCGCACCGCGGGGACCCCCAAGTCGGCGGCGAGGAGCGCCCCTTCGATGGCTTCGAGGTCGGAGGCGTCGAGCGGACGACGCCCGCGGAGGAGGTCCTCGACGGGAGTACTCAGGACCTCGCGCGTACGCGTGAGGCCTTTCTTCAGCCGCTCAATCAATGGCACGCGGGAACTCTAGAGCTCGGCGTTCATGCGCCGCTGCGTCTCGGCGGAGCGATGCAGCCCCTGGCCGACGTTGGCTACGGACGAGAGCGACAGCACGAGATAGTAGCCGTCCTTGAGCGGGCGCAGGATCACCTGGCCGGTAGCGTAGCGGCAGCACACGTGCTGGACCTTGCCGGTCTCGCAGCTTTCTTCGGTCGTCTTGAGGCGCACCAGTGCGATGCCTTGATAGGCCGCTATCAGCCTGTGGCGCTCCTCGCCGTCGCCGGCCTCCACGACCACCTCGCCCGAAGCATCCATGAGCAGGGCGCCAAGCGCCCCGTCGACAGAGCCCACCAGGCTCTGGAGCAAGGACTGATAGGGCATGAGCTGCTAGCCAGGGAATTTGCGCAGGAGCTCGGCGGCGCGCCGTCCCGCCGGACCGGTCGGATCGCGGCCGGCCACGGTTTCGAGCCGGGGGCGCGCCTCGGTGAAACGGCCGGCGCGGTAGTACGCCTCGCCCAGGGCGAGCAGGGTGCCCCAGTCCTGGGGCAACTCCTTCACCGCCTTCTCGAGCTGCGCGATCGCCTCGTCGACGCGACCCTGCGCCACGAGGGCATCGGCCATCCCCAGCCAGGCGTCGGGATAGGTCTTGTTTCGGTTGAGGCTCGACTGGAACCAGTTCAGCGCTTCGGAGTAGTTCTTGTCCTCGAAGTACGCCGTGCCCAGGTTGCGCGCGGTCAACTCCGGGGAGGGGTTCGTGGGATCGTTGAAGGCGGTGACCAACTCCTTCTTGCCCGCCTCGCGCTCGCCGGAGCGCAGCAGCGCTGCGCCCAGGTCGTTGCGTGCGTCCGTGTAGTAGGGGTTGAGCTCGAGCGCCTTGCGCGAGGCCGCGATCGCTTCCTTGAGCGGAGCCCGCCGACAGCCTTCGTCCTTGCAGCGATCCGCGAGCTGCTGGTAGGCGATGCCAAGGCCCTTGTAGAAGTAAGCGTTCTTGGGATCTTCCTTGATCGCGCCCCTAAACTCCTCGATCGCGAGCTCGAGGCGACCCTCGCGCATGTGGGTGAGGCCGGTGCTGAAGCGGGTCTCGCCATCGGCCTTTGTCTGCGCGAGGACCGGCGGCGCCGCGAGTAGGATCAGGATCAGCGCGATCTTTTTCACCTTGACTCCCTCGTTCAGTGAACGGCGGGGGCGGGCTGCTGCCGCCCGCCGATCGAAGCCTTGCGCGCCTTCGCCATTGTCAGGTCGCCGGCAGCGAGTGCCTTCTCCATCGCCGTGACACAACCCGGATCGAACTTCTTGCCCACCAGCATCCGCAGCCGCGCGACCGACGCCTCGAACGTCATGGCCTTCGAGTAGGGCCGGTCCGTCGTCATCGCGTCGAAGGCGTCGGCGACGCTCACGATCCGGCCGAGCAACGGGATCTCGTTGCCCTTGAGCCCGTCGGGGTAGCCGCTGCCGTCGACGTTCTCGTGATGCATGAGGCCCGCGCCGGCGAGCTGCTTCAGGAGCGGCACCGCATCCAGGATCTTGAGGCCCTTGGTCGGGTGCTGCTTCATGATCTCGTACTCCTCGTCTGTGAGCGCCGCCGGCTTGCGCAGGATCTTGTCCTCGATTCCGATCTTCCCGACGTCGTGGATGATGCCCGAGAGGTGGACCTTCTCCACTTCCTCGGGCGACATGCCCATGTGCTTCGCGATCATTGCCGAGTAGTAGGCGACGCGCTCGGAATGGCCACGCGTGTAGGGGTCCTTCTCGTCGATGGCGTTGGCCAGCATGCGGATCGAACCCATGAACAGCTCCTTGTTGACGGAGGCCTGGCGGCGCACCTCTTCGATCGCCTTCTGGATCTCCTCGCCCATCTGGTTGAAGGCCTCGCCGAGGATGCCGACCTCGTTGCTGCTGCGCACGTCGACACGAGTGCCGTACTCGCCGCCTGCCAGCTTCCTAGCACCCACCGCGAGCTTCCGGATGGGCCGGCTGATCTGGCCCGCGAACAGCGTGCCGAGGAGCAGGGCCAGCAGCGTGACGATCGCCACCAGGACGATCGACTGGTTCCGCATCCGCAGCGCGGTGTAGTAGGCCTTCGCAACGTCCACCTGGACGATGACGCCCCAGCCGGAGCCGTCGGGCACGCGGGTGTAGGTGCCGAGCATCTTCACGACCGACGTCGCGCCGGGCAGCTCGAAGGGCACCGTCGCCGCCGCGCGGCCCTTGGACTCGAGGAACTGACGCACGATCTCGACGCCCGAGAAATCGGGGTCGCCCTTGAGCCGCTCGGATTCGGAGTGGGCCACGAGGTGGCCGCGAGAGTCCACGATGTAGACCTCGACCAGGCCCTCTTCGCCGGTCTGCTTGCTCATCTCCCAGAGCGGGCCCAGGCTCGCGACCGCCAGCACGACGCCCTGGACCGCTCCCGGCTTGACCGGCTCCGAGAGGACGATGACCGGCTCCTGCAGCGAGGCGGAGAAGACCGGCGGGCCGGTCATCGGCTTGCCTTCGAGCCCGCGCAGGAAGCCTTCCTGCAGCATCTGCTCGATGGCGGGTTCGGGGAGTTGGGCGCCCGAGCGCGCCGCCTTGCCCGTGGCGTCGCCGATGCTGAAGGAGTAGAAGCGGCTGTCGCCGCCGACGTAGCGCTCGAGGGCCTTCGTGTCGCTGATTCGCGTCACGCGATCGCTGAACGAGGACTGCGTGGCCTCGACCTCGAGCGTCCGCGCCACCGCGGTCAGTTGCGAGCGCAGGCTCTCGACATAGACCGCGACTTGCTGCGACAGGCTGCGCGCCTTGTCGAGCTGCAACGCCTTCTGGTCGAGCTCGAGGATCTCGCGGCTGCGGGAGACGAGCGTGAACGAGGTCCACAGCAGGGGCACGACGCCCACGACGAAGAGCAGCAGCAGCAGCGAGAACAAGATCGAGCCGCGCCGGCGTCGTCGTGCGCGGGAGGGCATCTTCGCTTTCAGGCTCCCGGCTGGGGCGGGGTCGCAGCGGCGCCTTCCACGACGCTCAGCACCTCGAAGACCCCGACTTCCTTCTCCTTGCCCTTGAGCGTCGCCTTGGGCAGGGGGTTCACATTGAACTGGCCCTTCACCATCTCGTAGGTGTTCTCGCCGATCACGACCATGCCGGGCTTGGCGACCGAGCTCTCGAGCCGGCTCGCGGTGTTCACCACGTCGCCGAGCACGGTGTATTCCTTCTTGTTGATCGAGCCGATCTCGCCGGCCACGGCGCGGCCGCTGTTGATGCCGATGCGGATCCGGAGGTGCGGCCCCTCCTTGCGCTCGGAGTTGAATTCGGCGAGGCGCGCCTGCATCTCGAGGCCGGACTTGATGGCGCGAGCAGCGTGGTCGGCCATCTCGAGCGGCGCGCCGAACAGCGCCATGATGCCGTCGCCAATGTACTTGTCGAGGGTGCCGTCGTACTTGAAGATGATGTCCGTCATGCGCGACAGGTAGTCGTTGAGGAGCAGGGCCACGGCGGCAGGGCTCATCTTCTCGGACATGCTGGTGAAGCCCACGATGTCGGCGAACATGACCGAGAGCTCTTTCTCCTCGGGAACGCCCAGCGCCGCGCTCTGCGACTCGGAGGTGGCGAGGATGCGGGCGGTCACCTGAGGCGAGAGAAAGCGACCCAAGCGCTCCCTCTTTTTCTCTTCGGCCACGATCTTCTGGTTGAGCCTGGCCCGTTCCACGGCCACGGCCGCGTAGTTCGCGAGCGCGGTCAGCAGGTCGAGGTCGTTCAGCGTAAAGCAGTTCGTCAGCATCATCGAGTCCACGAAGATGATCCCGATCACCTGCTCCTTGTTCCACACCGGCGCGCACATCGCACTCCTGATGCCCTGGAAGCGGATCGAGTCCCCCGCGCTGAAGCGCGGGTCGACCATGGCGTCGGAGGTGAGAATCGAGACGCGGTCCTTCACGACGCGGTCGGCGATCGTCTTCGAGATCGCGATCTTGGCCGAGTCCGCCGACTCGGGCTGGCGATGCTTGATGACCATCGGGATCAGTTTCTTCTCGGGCCCTTCCTCGTGGAGCATGAGGAAGCCGCGGTCGGCCGGGATGTGGTCGAAGACGATGTCCATGACCTGATGTAGCACTTCTTCCACAGGGCGCACCGCGATCAGCGTCTCGGCCACCTTGGTCAGAACCTTCAAGATGCGGTTCGACTTCTCGATCTCCTGGACCTCGGCGCTCGCGGGCGACCTCTTCGCCGCTGTGCCGGGCGCGGGTACCATGCCGGGGGCGGGCATCTCTGCCGAGAGCAGCCTCGACAGCTCGCCGACGCTACGGATGATCGTCCCTGCCTCTTCCAAGAGCGGCTTTTCGTCGTCGAGAACGACCTTGCCCTCGAGCGTCTTGCTGAAGGTGAGCGGCAGCTTGCCGAGCAGGATCTTGTCGCCATCCTTCAGCAGCGCCTCGACGATCGGGACCCCGTTCACCGTGGTGCCGTTCTTCGACTTCAGGTCCATGATGCGGATCCCGCCGTCGTCGTCGACGACGATCTTCGCGTGGTTGCGCGAGATGCCGAAGTCCTTCAGCACCACTTGGCAGTCGGGCGAGCGGCCCATCAGAACCTCGCCGCTCGCGAAGCTGTGGTGCTGGGGGCTGTCGCCGTCCTGGTAGGTGAGGCGGAACATGGACCCCTAGATGCTACTCCCTTTTGAGGCTGCGGGACATCAGTTCGTCGACCGTCTGGCGCACCGGCTTGGCCTCGTACAGCACCGCCTTCATGGCCCGCGCGATCGGCATTTCGACTCCGGAGAGTGAGGCGAGGGCGCACGCCGCAAGCGTCGTCCGGACGCCCTCGGCAACCATGCCCGGCACGGCGTGGGTCGCTTCCGCAGGGGGCAGCCCCCGGCCCAGCGCCTGCCCCACGCGGCGATTCCGGGAGAGCGCGCCCGTGCACGTGAGCACCAGGTCCCCTAAGCCCGCCAGGCCTGTGAGCGTATCGGCGCGCCCACCGCGTGCGACGGCGAGGCGCGTGATCTCGACCAAGCCGCGGGTGATCAGTGCCGCGGCCGTGTTGGCTCCGTAGCCGAGCCCGTCCACGATCCCGGCGGCGATCGCGATCACGTTCTTGAGCGCGCCCGCGAGTTCGATGCCGACCACGTCATCGCTCGAGTACGCGCGGAAGCGCCGCGTGGAGAGGGCGCGCTGGAGGGCTTCCGCCAACGGCGCGTCCGACGAAGCCACCACCACGGCGGTCGGCTGGCCCTGGGCGACCTCGAGGGCAAAGGAGGGGCCCGAGAGCACGGCGAGGGCGTGGCCCGGCGCTGCCTGCGCGGCGACCTCGGAGATGCGCAACAGCGTCTGGGTCTCGAGGCCCTTGGTCGCCGACACCAGCCAGGCCTCGCGCGGTGCCGCCTCGCGCAGTCGTTCGTAAATCTCGCGGCAGTATTGCGAGGGGATCACCACGAAGACTGCCTCGGCCTCGTAGCAGGCCACCCCCAGATCGGCCGTGGCTAGTATCCCATCGGGCAGCGCGACGCCGGGCAGGTAGGCGGAGTTCTCACGGGTCTCCAGAATGCGGCGCGCAAGATCAGCGTCGCGCACGAACAGTCGCGTAAGATGACCCGACCGGGCCAGATGGGCTGCGAGAGCGGTGCCCCAGGAGCCGCCGCCAACCACGCTGACATTCATTGCTTGTCGCCCACGCGCCGCTCGGCGCCGCGTCGCAGGCGCTCCAGGTTGCTGCGGTGCTTCGCGATCACGAGCGCTCCGATGGCCGTGGCCGCCCAGGCGACGGGCCGCGGGCCATAGGCGAAGGCGGCGACCGCGAGGGCGATCGTGCCCGCGATGGAACCAAGCGAAACGTAGCGCGACGCGGCCGCCGTGAATGCGAAGACCACGAACCCTGCGAGCGAGGCCTTCGGGGCCAGAGGCAAGAAGGCCCCGCAGCCCGTCGCGACCCCCTTGCCACCCCGGAAGCCGAGCCAGACGGGATGCATGTGGCCGAGCACGGCCGTGGCGGCGGCGAGCGCCGGCAGCGTCTCACCCTCGTTCAAGCGCTGCGCAGCGAGCGCCGCCAGGGCGCCCTTCGAGGCGTCGAGCAGGAAGGCCAGCAGGCCCGCCGTCTTCCCGGCCGAACGCATGACGTTGGTCGCGCCGACGTTGCCGCTGCCCACCTTGCGCACGTCGGCGACGCCGAAATGGCGGGCGACGAGGTAGCTGAACGGGATCGAGCCCAGCAGGTAGGCGGCGAGCAAGGTGAGCAGGCCTACGGGCATCAGCCCGCGAGGCCCAGCAGGCCGCGCCGCGTCATTTCGAGAGCCAACTGGCTCGCCTGGTAGCGAACCCGTTCGCGCTCGCCGGGGAACAAGGCGCGACGGGTCGGATCCCCTGGGAGCCCGGAGATCGCGATAAACACGGTGCCGACCGGCTTTTGGGGCGTGCCCCCGTCGGGCCCCGCGATGCCGGTGATGGCCACGCCCAGGGCCGTCTTCGCGCGCTCGCGAGCGCCCCTGGCCATGGCTCGCGCGACGTTCTCGGACACGGCGCCGTGCGCCGCGATCAGCCCCGGGTCGACGCCCAGTAGCTCGGTCTTCGAGGCGTTGGAGTAGGTCACGAAGGCACGGTCGAGAAAACGGCTCGAACCGGGGACGGCCGTCAGGCGCGCGCTGAGCAACCCCCCGGTGCAGGACTCGGCGAGCGAGAGCGTCAAGCCTCGCTCGATCAAGATCCCGGCCACCACCTCGTGAAGCTCGCGGCCATCTTCACTGAAGATCCGCCCCGGCAGGCGCTCCCGGATCCCCGCGGCGAGTTGCTCGTTGCGCGCGTCCGCCTCGGCCGGCGAGGAGGCTTCGGCGTTCAGGTGCAGCTCGACCTGGCCAGGAGCGCTCAAGATCGTGGTCTGCGGGTTCTTGTAGGTCTTGTAGAGCGGGGCGACAGCCTGCTCGACATCGCTCTCGGAGATCGAAGCCAGGCGCAGCACCAGGCGCCGCAGCACCCTACCTTGCGAACGAGCCTGAACCACAGGCATCACCTGCTCGTCTAAGATCGGCTGCATCTCGCTGGGCGGGCCCGGAAGCAGAACCAGGAGCCGCCCACCGGCTTCGACATACTGGCCCGGGGCCGTGCCGCGGGGGTTCGGCAACACCACGCCGCCTTCGATCACGTCGGCCTGCTTTTCGTTGACCTCTGCCATCGGGCGTTTGAAGCGGGCGAAGCGCTCGCGCAGTTGCTCGAGGAGCGCGCCGTCGCGCCGCAGGCTGCGCCCCAGCGCCGCGGCGGCCGCCTCGCGGGTCAGATCGTCCTCGGTCGGACCCAAGCCCCCGGTCGCGATCACGATCTCCGAGCGCGCGAGCGAGCTGCTAAACGCGGAGCTGAGCAGCTCCAGCTCGTCGGCAACGGTGACACGGGCCGCGACTGGCACTCCGGCCTCGCGCAAGCGGCTCGTGATGTAGCTTGCGTTCGTCTCGCCTCGCGGCGGGATCAAGAGCTCGCTACCAACGGCAACGACCTCCGCCCTCATCGGAAATGCGGGGGGGTGAGGGTCGGAGTGCACCCCCCCAATGCCCCCCCACGTCGCTCAGCGCCGAGTGAATCGGCGCTTCGCTGCTTCAGGACCATAGATAGAGTCCCAGGCGCAGGGCGAGGTTCGCGTAGATGCCGGCCATCACGTCGTCGGCCACGATGCCCCACCCGCCAGGCAGACGCTCGAGGGCGCGCGCTGGATAGGGCTTGACGATGTCCATCAGCCGGAACAGCAAGAAGCCGAGCGCGGCCGTGAGCGGCGTGAACGGCAGCAGCGCGAGCGTGATCCACATGCCGATCACCTCATCCACGACCACGATGCTGGGGTCGTGCAGGCCCACCTGGTCGGCAACGGCCGTCGAGGCGGCGACGCCGACGAAGAACAAGCCGACGATCACGGCCGCCAGCCAGACGAGAGGAACTCGCGCCAGGGGCCAGAAGAACAGCAGGCCGACGAGCGAGCCGGCGGTGCCCGGGGCAATCGGCGAATAGCCTGAGCCCAGGCCGGTGGCGATGACACGGGCGAGGCGCCCTGACAGGTTGAGACGGGCGGTCGAGGCTTCGCTCATGGAAGCCGAGATCATAGCCGACTAGCGGCGCCGCAGCCGGCCTTCGGGGTCGCGAGGCGTGACGCGGATCGTATCGGAGTGGAACACGTGGACGCGGCCTGGCCCGCCCTTGGCCGGCCGGACGTGCTTGCGGCGCGTGACGTGAACATCGACGCGCCCCTCCTGGCGCGCGTCGCTGAAGAAAGCGGCCAGTTCCGCCGCCTCACGCATGTCCTCGGCCGCCGCCCGCCCCTCGTTGTCACGCACGATCACGTGAGACCCGGGAACGTCGCGCGCGTGCAGCCACAGGTCCTCGGATCGGGCGACCGAGAACGTGAGGTGATGATTCTCCCGTGCGCCACGCCCGACCAGGATCGAGAGCCCGCGAGTGGTCAGGTAGTGACGCGTCTCGGAGGCGCCACGCTCCCCGGTCCGCGCTACCAGGGGCGCTGCCAGGTCCGCGAGCATCTCGGCAGCCTCGGCCCGAGCTGAGACGCCACGGGCTGCCGCGAGCACCTGGCGCGTCTCGCTGAGTCGCGCCGCCAGCTGTGCCCGGGCGCGGTCGATCCGGCGCGCCTTGCCGAACACGCGATCCGCGTTCGCCGTGGCCGAAAGCCGGGGGTCGAGCGCGATCGTGAGAAAGCGCGTTGCGTCGTAGGGATCCGGTACCATCGCCTCTGAAACGCCAGAGGGCACCGCTTGGGGCGACGCGAGGAGCGCCTCGGCCTGGCGTCGCAAAGCGTCGGCCTCGGGAAGCTCCGCGGCGTCCTCCGCGAGGTTGGCTTCGAGCCGCGTGAGTCGGCGGATCTCCCGGCGTGCCTCCTTGAGGGCCGCCTGTTGTAGCGCGTCGAAGCGGGCGCCGCGGCGTCGGGCGATGAGATAAGTGCCTGCGGCCTCGCGCCAGGAGCCGGTGCTGTGCGCGTCGGCGCTGTCGTCGCCACCGAAGCTCACGGCGGAGGCGGGAGCGAGGTCCCGATCGCGACACAGCGGCCAGAGGCCCGGCAGCCGCAGCATCGGTGACACGGGCGCAGGCGGGCGCTGCTCGGCCTCGAGGCGCTCCACGGGCAGCGGCCAGGCCGGAGCACCTTCACCCAGGGTCGCCGCCGCTTCGCCATCGAGCGCAAGCGTCAGAGCCGGCGTTCCCGAGAGTCGGAGTGCGAGAACGACGCGGCCGGCATCCACGACCAGCGTCCGGCTACCGGCGACGCGCGCCAGCGCCACGATGCGGCGGCCCTCGGCGTGCTTGCGCAACAGCAGCAGCGCGTGGCGGTCGCGGCCCGGCAACTCACCGCGCTCTTCGATCGCGGCGCTCTCGCGGGAGTTCACGAGGAAGACGCCCGCCGCCCGGCGCGAAGCGTCGAGCCAGAGCCGGCAGGTGCGGTCACCGGCGATCTCGAAGGCAACGGCATGGGCCGCGACGGAGCGCGCTTTACCAAGCGCCCGGCCGACGAGCAGCGGGGCGATCTCGGCAATCAGCAGGTCGAGGATCGCGGCGTCCACGCTTCGCGGCTGCTCCGAGAAGGAAGCGTTAGACCCTTACGACGCGCGTGCGCAGCAGGCGATCGTGGAGCGCGCGGCGCGCGGGGTCGAAGAACAGCGGCAGCATGCCGAGGCCCACGAGGGCGATCCCCAAGGCGCCGGCCGCCGCGCGCAGGGCTGCGGCCCCCCAGTTCGGACACGCGCCGGCGTGAGTCTTGACGTGGAGCCCAAGCAGCATCTTGCCCGGCGTCTGGCCATGCATACCCGTGAACCACGCCGCGTATGCGAGGCCCAGGAACGCCAGGTACCCGGCGAGCCAGGGCCACGCCGGCACGAGAGCCTCGACACTCGTGTGGGCCGCCCGACTCGCGAAGTACACGACCACGGCGTAAAGGCCCCCAAGGATCGCCGCGTCGATCCCGCCAGCCTGCAGCCTCTCGCCGAACTGCGCCGGGCGTTCGACCGGCGGCAGGGCCTCGAGCGGTGCGTCGTCGCCCGCCTGCCACTCGTCGGCCGGTTCCTCCCCGCGCGGCTCCGCCGTTTCGTGCCACACGACCGAAGTGACGGGCGCGGGTTGGTTCGGAGGCGGAGCATCGAAACGCCGGAGCCGCAGGGCCGGCGTCGGTGCGGGCGCCAGGTCGATTCGGACTTCCCGCGCCGGCTCCGCTTCGGCCACGGCTTCCGACACGAGCACAGGCGACTCCCGCGGAAGGAACTCGGAGGCGGCATCGGCGAGCGGCGTCTCCTGCTGCTCCGGCGCGAGGGCCAGCAGCTCTGGCTGTGGGCCCGCGGGGGCGGACAGGGCCGCCTCTGGGCTGGCTGCGTCGGCCTCCGGCGCGGCGTCGCGGAACAGCGGGAGATCGGCCTCGGGCTTGCCCTTGAGTTTGCGCTGGCGCATTCGCTCGCGAACCTCGTCCTTCCAGGCGGGCTGCGGCTTGTCGCGCTTGCGCAACGCCGGAACGTCACGGATCGGGGCCGGCCCCTTGCCGCGCGCCGGCGGCGTGGCGCGACCGGGATCGGCCGCGAGCGCGCCGAGGACCACCGGTGTGAGTGTCGTGCCACAGGCGGGGCAGCGATCGCCGCCCTGGGGCAGAGCGGCCTGGCAGCCCGGGCAGTTCAACGGCTGTTCCCTCCGATGCACGGCGTGAGATTCCTCCCGGCCTGGGTGCGGAGCTGCCGCGCGAAGGGCCAGGCCGCGTCGGCAGGCGTAATCCGGTCGAGGGCCTTGATCGCGGCGACGCAGTCGCCGGTCTCGATGAAGCGACGCGCCTCGGCGAGCGACACGTCGGCGGTGGTGGGCTGTGGCAGCCGTGCCGTCGGTGCGATGCCCCGTGCCGCGGGCGACGGCGGCTCGACGAGCCGATCGATGAGCCGCTCCCAGCTGAAGGCCAGGCCGCCCGCAAGGAAGAACACCGCCAGCGTCCAGGCGGAAACGAACGCGCGGCGCGTGAAGCTGCGGCGAGCCTCCGCCACGGGCGCACTGACCGTGGCCGCACGCGCGCCGGCGCTGTGGGGCGTCAGGAGCACGCCTCGGCGCTCGTCGAGCCGGTCGAGGAGCAAGGCGGCCTGCTCGTGGTGGCCGACGGACTCGAGCAGGTCTAGGGTCAGGCGCCGAGCCGTGGCCCGATCGCCCTGCGCCAGGGCGGTGCGGGCCTCCTCAAACTGGGCCTCAGCGCGGCGTTCTGCTTCAGAGATGGCGATGCGGGATCGCTCGATGCCAGCGCGGGCTTCGGTGTGGCTCGGATCGTGGGCGAGAACGCGGCCGAAGACCAAAGAGGCCTCCTTGCTCCGCCCGCTCCGGAGAAGGGCGCCCGCCTGATCGACGAGGGCGCGGATCCGGTCTCGCTCGGGGGCCGTCAATGTGCTCTCCAATCGCCTCCGGATGACGCGGCCATTATCGCGCCATGCGGAAGCACAAGGCAATGGTCCGGTACAGGAAAGAGACACGGCCCTGCTTGGCGTGGCGCTCGAAGACGTCGCTCAAGGCACGTTCGAAGCCGACGCGGTCCTCGACACCGTGGATCACGTACGAGCTCGAATGGACGCGGCCGAGAAAGCCCGGAAGGTCCAGGACCTGCTCGGAGTCGAAGCTGGTTTCGCCCAGCGCTTCGAGGCCGGGCATCCGCTTGAGCCGCTCCAGTGTCTCCTCGTGCTGGCCAAGAACCTGGTACTCGCGGCTGAAATCCAGCAAGACACGGTCATACTCGGCCATGAAGCCTTCGGCCAGCTGACGGATGTTCCAGAACGCCGCGCAGCATCCCCCGGGCCGCAGGATCCGACGGAACTCGTGGAGCGCCGCAGCTATGCCGAACCAATGAAAGGCCTGGGCCACGATCACGAGATCGACGCTCGCGCCGGGAAGACCGGTAGCCGCCGCCTCGCCGCGGAGATAGCGGGCCGAGCCGCCGGCGGCGCGGGCGCGCTCGAGCATGGCCTCGTTGGGATCCACGCCGATGACATCGAGCCCAAGCTCCGCGAACAGCCGCGTCGAGATGCCGGTGCCACAGCCGACGTCGGCGACGCAAGCCGCGCGCCCGAGTTCCGCCTGCGCCAGGATCCAACCCACGAGTGGCGCCGGATACGAGGGCCGGTACTTGTGGTACAGGTCCGCGGCCTCGGTGAAGCGCTGGCGCGGATCGGCGCTCACGCGGGCGGCTTGCTCTTGAATGCCGGAATCAGGCCGTAGCCCTTCATCTTCCGGTACAGGTTCGAGCGCTCCACCGACAGCGCATCCGCGGTGCGGCTCATGTTCCCGCTGCATTCCTGGTACTTCCTCCAGATGTAGCGCTTCTCGAAGTCATCGCGGGCCTCCGCCAGCGAGGCGAAGGCCCCCGTCGCGAGAGCCGCTGGTCCGACCTCGAGGGCGCTTCCGCTCACGCCCAAGAGCGGTGTCGGGATATGGCGCGCCTCGATCCTGTCGCCGGCTGTCATGATCACGAGCCGCTCGATGATGTTGCGCAACTCGCGCACGTTGCCGGACCAGGGCAGCCCAGCCAGGACACCCATGGCCTCAGGCGTGATCTGTTTCGCGCGCCGCCCGTACTCCTGAGAGAGCTCGAGGGCGAAGTGCCGCGCCAGCAGCGGGATGTCCTCGGCCCTTTCGCGCAGCGGCGGGACGTGGAAGGGGATCACGTTCAGGCGGAAGTACAGGTCTTCGCGAAAGGCGCCCTTGCGGATCTCGTCCTCGAGGCGCTTGTTGGTGGCGGCGATGACGCGCACGTCGACCTGCACCGAGGCCGTGCCGCCGACGGGCTCGATGCGCTGCTCCTGGAGAGCCCGCAAGACCCTGGCCTGCGTCTTGAGGCTCATGTCGCCGACTTCGTCGAGGAACAGCGTGCCGCCATCGGCCAACTCGAACTTGCCCTTGCGCGCTGCGAGCGCGCCCGTGAACGCGCCCTTGGTGTGTCCGAACAACTCGCTCTCGATCAACTCTTCGGGGATCGCGGCGCAGTTCACTTCGACGAACGGACCTTGCGCGCGCAGGCTCAGCAGGTGGATGTTGCGCGCGACCAGCTCCTTGCCCGTGCCATTCTCGCCAAAGATCAGGACCCGGCCGTTGCTGGGCGCAGCTTGCGCGATCTCGGCGCGCAATGCGTGGATGGCGGCACTCTCGCCGACCATCGTGAAGCGCTGCTCGACCTGCTGCTTGAGGGCACGGTTCTCGGTCTCGAGGCGCCGCTGGCGCAAGGCATTGCGCACGACCAGCAGCGTCTTCTCGAGTGCCAGCGGTTTCTCGACGAAGTCCTGGGCTCCGAGCCTTACGGCCCGGACCGCGGTCTCGATGTTGCCGTGGCCGGAGATCATGACCACCGGGACCTCGGCGTCCAGGGCGCGGATCCGCGCCAGCGTCTCGAGGCCGTCCAGCTTCGGAAGCCAGACGTCGAGCAGAATCAAGTCGTAGCGACGCGCTTCCAGGGTCTGAAGGCACGCCTCCCCGCTCTCGAGCGTCTCCACCACGTAGCCCTCGTCCCCGAGAATCCCCGCGAGCGATGAGCGGACCCCTGCTTCATCATCGACGACCAGAATCGATTCACGCATCGCTTGACGCTCTCCTGATCTTCACGCCGGCAGCTCCACCACGAACCGAGTCCCCCGCGGCTCCCGGTCCTCGACGCGGATCGCGCCTTGATGCTCTTGCACGATGCGGCTCACGATCGCGAGGCCGAGGCCGCTGCCCCGCTTCTTGGTCGAGAAGTGCGGCACGAACAGTTTGTCCTTGTCCTCGGGCGGGATTCCTGGGCCGTCGTCGGCCACTATGAGCCGCACGCGCCCCTGGCCGCGGTCGTATTCGGCCGAGACGATCACGACGCCCCTCCTGCCCGTGGCCTCGATGGCGTTGTCGACGAGGTTGATCAGCACCCGCTTCATTTGGTCGGTGTCGAGGCGCACAGGCGGCAGGTCCGGGGCTAGTCGTCTCTCGATGCTGACCGCGCCGAACAGCCCATCGTAGAGCGACAACGCCTGGTCAACCACTTGGCCGAGCGAGGTCGGCTTCAGGTTCACTGCGGGCAGCCGCGCGAACTGCGCGAACTCGTCTACCAGGTTCTTGAGGGCGTCGACCTCCTGCACGATCGCGCCGGTGCACTCGAGCAGCACCTTCTCGAAATCCGGCGCCGCCTTGAGATGCGCCTTGCGAATGCGCTGGGCCGAGAGCTGAATCGGCGTCAGCGGGTTCTTGATTTCGTGCGCGAGCTTGCGCGCCACCTCGCCCCAGGCGGCGACCTTCTGCGCACGCATCAGCGGCGTCAGGTCGTCGAGAACCAGCACCACACCCGGCGGAGCGCCGGCGGGGCCGGGAAGCGGGACCACGGTGACGGCGAGATTGCGATCCCGTCCGGTGGCCGGGACCTGCACCTCGCGCTCCTGGCGTCCCACGCGGCCCGATAGCAGCCTCTGGACGAGCGACAGGATCTCCTCGCGGCCAGACCCGGTCAGCACCTCGTCTACGCGCCGACCCACGACCGAGGCCTCCAGGTCGAGCAGGCGGCAGGCGGCCGCGTTCTGCGCCGTGAGCGTGCCTTCGGCATCCACGACGACGATGCCCGTCCCGACCGTCTCGAGCACCGTCTCCATCAGCCGACGGCGTTCCTCGAGCTCCTGGTTCTTGCGTGTGAGGCCCGAGCGCGACAGCTCTACCTCCTCTTCGCTGCGCGCCACGCGTTCCGACATGCGATTGAAGGACGCGATCAGTGCGGTGAACTCGTCGTTGCCTGTCGGAAAATCCACGCGCACGCCGCGCTCGCCCGCCGCGATGCGCTCGGCGCCTTCCGCCACGAGCCGAAGGGGAGCCGTGATGCGACGCGCGAGATAGAGCGAAAGCCAGACGGCGCCGAACAGGATGAGCAGCGCCGGGAAGAGGTAGAGCGACAAGTAGAACGCGATGATGGGGTCGCGGAAGGTCTGGGTCTTCCGGAACTTTAGATAGCGATCCTGGACCTCACGCGCCTCCGCTGCCACTTCTCCAGGCAGGACGCTCGACACGACGACGACCCCGGCGACGCTCGCCGCGGCGCCTTTGACCGGCACCGCGACCCTGAGCAACTCCCCCGAACCGTACGGTACTTCGGCTTCCGCCTCGCGACCCCCGCGCGCGGCCTCCGCCAGCGCTTCGCTGGAGACGCTGTCATAGGGCGCCGCCGGCAGGCGCGGATCGGCGACCGTCAGGAGTTCGCCCCCGCGCGAGAAGACGCTCACCATGTCCATGTGCAGTTCGCGGGCTCGCACCTCGACTGTGCGGCGCAGGCCCAGCTGGCCCGCGGGCTCCAGCAGCCTCCGCGTTTCGAGCTCGCGAGCCAGGACTCTCGCATGCACGCGAGCGCCGTCCTTGACGGTCTCGCGCAGCGCGGTGCCGAGCGCCTGCGAGGAGGACAGGATGCGCTCTGCATCGACGCTGAACCAGCGGTCCACTGTCTGCTGGATGAGGTCGGTGCCCACGACGATCAGCAGCAGCGACGGGGCAATCGCCATGAGCAGAAACACGAGCACGAGGCGCAACCGGAAGCGCGCGCCCAGTACGCCGCGCCGCTGCTCGAGCAGCACCCGCACCAGGTTCCGCCCGAGGACGAACAGAAGCACGAGCAGGAGCGTCAGGTTGAGCACGGTCAGCCCGTAGAGGAGGACCGAAGCGAGAAAGTCGGGCGAGAAGTCGCGGCTCTTGCGCAGCAGCACCTCGACGAGCACGAGCGTCCCAAGAACGCCAGCCGTGGAGGCCAGGACAAGCCGCGCATTGTTGCGAAACGGGGTGCGGGAGGGCATTTTGGGCGACCGAGCCATTGTAGCTTGGCAGCCACACTCCAAGAAGGCCGGTTGACCCAGGCCCGCCGGGCGTGAGACAGTACGTCGTTAGATTGCAACAAGATGCGGCGAGCGGTGTGGCTCACACGAGCACTGATCTTCGGGATTCCAAGTGTCCCGGTCGCGGCCCAAGTTCCGCCGCCTGCGATCGTCGTCTTGGCGCTCGACACCTCCGGGAGCATCGCCGCCGCTGACCTCCTGCGCACGCGTGATCTGGCGCAGCTGTTCCTCGCCTCACTCCCAGCGGGCAGCGAGGTCGCCCTGCTCACTTTCGACGACCAGTCGCGGATCGTGGTGGAAAGAACAGCGCGGGCCGAGAAGCTGCGGGCGGCGCTCGCCCAGGTGCGGGCTTCGGGCCGCTACACGGCGCTCTACGATGCGCTCTATGAGTCGAGCCGCTACCTGCGCAACGCTCCCCCGACGCGGAAGGCAGTTGTGCTGGTCACCGACGGCCGCGACGAGAACAGCGCGCTCAACCTCGACGATGGCCTCGGCGATGCACGCGACGGCGACATCCCGATCTTCACGGTCGGCATCGGCAAGGTCGAGGAGCGCGTGCTACGGCGCATCGCGAAGCTGACGTCGGGCGAATACGCGCCGATCGGCTCGGCGGATGCGAAGGACCTGGCGACGCGTGTCGCGGCGCTCCCGGCGCCCAAGCCGATCGCCGCACCAAGCACGCTGGCCTCGAAGCCCGCGCCGCTCGCCACTCCGGCGCCGGCCGCGGCCCGAGGCCGGACCGCGCTGGGCCTGGCGCTCGTCGGCGGCGTGACGCTGGCGGCGATCCTGGGGTTGATCGCCTTCGCCTCGCGCCGGCCGCAGCCGGCGCGGTCTTTGGCCACGGCGAGGCCGTCGCGCGAGGCCCGCGACACTCCCGCGAACACGGCGAGCGAGGCGCCTGCACCCGAGGACGAGGGCTGTTCGCCGACGCTGATGGCGAGGCCCGACGCGAGCCAGGAGTATCTCGGGAGAACGATCATGCTCACGGAACGACCGGTGCTCGTTGTCCAGGGCGGGCCCGGCTCTGGTCAGTTGTACGTGCTGAATCGTCAGACGACCACGACACTGGGCCGCGCGCACACCAACGACATCGTGCTCGACGACGTGTCGGTCTCGAGCCAGCACTCGCGCCTGCGCCTCGAAGACGGCCACTTCGTCCTGCACGACCTCAAGAGCACGAACGGCACGTTCGTCAACGAGCAGAAGATCTCGCGCCACGTCCTGAAGACCGGCGACATCATCCGGCTGGGCGAGACCGGGCTGCTCTTCAGGCTCGAGCAGAAGAAGCCATAGGGCGCTAGCTCCCCAGCAACCCCTTGAGTGTCGCCATGAACTGATCGACATCCTTGAACTCGCGATAGACCGAGGCGAAGCGGACGAAGGCCACTTTGTCCAGTTCCCGCAGACGCTCCATCAGATACTCGCCGATCTGCTGGCTCGGCACCTCGTGGTCCGGCGTCTCCTGTACCATGGCCTCGACACGGTCGGTGATCATCTCGAGGCTCTTCACGGGCACCGGCCGCTTCTCACAGGCTCGCAGCAAGCCCGCCATCACTTTCTCGCGGTCGAAGCGCTCACGGCGCCCGTCCTTC
Source organism: uncultured Acidobacteriota bacterium (assembly GCA_964442185.1). Lineage (GTDB taxonomy): Bacteria > Acidobacteriota > Vicinamibacteria > Fen-336 > Fen-336 > CADEEV01. The sequence goes on along the minus strand of CAYTWT010000149.1, from coordinate 33,129 downwards.
TTCACCACCAGGTGAGGGATCTGGTCGATGCGCTCGTAGGACGTGAAGCGCTTGCTGCACGAGAGGCACTCGCGCCGGCGCCGGATCACGTCGCCTTCCTTGCTCTCGCGCGAGTCGACGACCTTGTCCTCGAGGTGCTGGCAGAAGGGACACTTCATCGATCGAACCGCGGCATCCCGCGACCTCCTTTGCCGTCATCGACCTCCACCTCGCCGGGAGCAAGTCCTGGCACGGCGACAGCGTCGCTTCCGCTTCGGGCGCTGCCTGGCTCGTCGGCTGTCATCTCAGACACCTTGCCCAGCGTGAGCCCCTCGCTGCCCAGCCAGAGCAACCCCAGCACCAGCACGGGCAGGTTGCTCAGGGCGTGCAGCGCGATGCCCGCGGCGGCAGCCGTGTGCTTGTCGACGGCGTAGGACTGCGTGAGCGCCAGCAGGTACGACTCGTGAAAACCACCGACCATGCCTGGTGTCGGCACGGCGACGCCCACCGTGAGGAAGCCGATGATCAGGAACGCGCTGTGGAAAGGCAGCTCGATGCCGAAGGCCCGGTTGTTGAACCAGATGCCCAGCGCGATCGAGAACCACACCACGAACGATTGGCCGAAGATCCTGAGCAGGTGGGCGGGCGGTGCTTGCAGCACCACCAGGCCCGCGCCGAAGGAGCGCAGCCCCTGGGAGAGCGGCCGGGCAAACCGGCCGGGAAGCCAGGCGAGGGCGCGGTCGATGATGCCCATGGCCCGCTCCGCCCTGAGGTGAAACGCGACGAGCAGCGCGAGCACGCCAAGCGCAGCGAGGCCGGCGAAGGCGCCGGCCGCTTTCAGCACGCCGAGCAGCGTGCCGCGCGTCTGGGCTTCGGGCAGTGGCAGCGCATAGAGGTAGAGGCCGAACAGGCTCAGGACCGTGATCAGGTCGAGGAGCCGTTCGAGGATGATCGACGCGAAGGCGGCCGAGGTACGGATGCCGTGGCGCCGAGCGATCAAGTAGGGCCTGACGACCTCGCCCGCGCGGGGTATGAACAGGCCGGTCATGAAGCCCACCATCGTGGCCGAGAACAGCTGGCCAAAGCGGACCTTGACGAGAGGCGCCAGCAGGTCGCCCCAACGCCAGCTACGCGCGGCGTAGGTGACGAGCGTGCTGACGAGCACGCCGGCCAGATACCCGGGGCGGGCCGAACCCAGAGCGGCGCCAAGCGAATGCCATTCGACGCCGCGAAAGAACAGGGCCAGGAGGACGACCGCGAGCAGGCCGCCGAGCACCACTCGCCCACCCCGAGAGCTTCTCATCCAGAGCTCTCGACTCCGTGCAAAGTCTTTCTCATCATATACTTGATAGCGCGCGTGGACTTTACTACAATGTCCGCTTCAGCGTCAAACCTCTACATTGCGCAGCCAAGAAAGCTGAACCGCAGCCCGCCTGGCGCCGTTTCTTGAGGCGGGAAGCGGACGGCAGAGGAGTGAGCTCGAGCGTTGAGCGAAGGCGACGACGATCTCCTCGGCCGTTGCCGCCGCGGCGACCAGGCGGCGTGGACCGAACTCGTAAACCACCACACGCGCCGCGTGTTCGGCATGGCCTATCGCTTCGCGGGGCGCGCCGACGAGGCCGAGGACCTGACGCAGGAGGTCTTCGTGCGCGTCTACCAGAGCCTCGATCGTTACCGCTCGAGCGAAGGCGCTTTCGGCAGTTGGCTGATGACGGTGGCGCGCAACCACGCGATCGACCACTACCGCCGGCGCCGTGAGGAGCGCCTGCGCCGGACCGACGATCCGGAGTTGCTGGAGACGATCGGCTCCGGAGAGGAGAGCCCTGTGCTGGCGCTGGAACGCGCCGAGCGCGTCCAGATGGTGCAAAAGGGCATCCGCGCCCTGCCCGTCGAGCTTCGGGAGCCGCTCATCCTTTGCGATCTTCAGGGACTACCCTATGAGGAAGTGGCGAACACCCTCCGCATCCCGCTCGGCACCGTGAAGAGCCGCGTCAACCGCGCGCGACTGGAGCTCGCGAAGCGGCTACTGGCGCGGCGCAACGCCCAGAAGGGTCGCGCGTGAGCGCGCTCCTGTGCGCACAGGCGGAGGAGCTGTTCTCCGACCACTACGACGGCACGCTTGCAGAAGCCCCGCGCCGGGGTCTCGAAGCGCATCTCGATTCCTGCCCAACCTGTCGGGCGCTTCGCGAGGTGTTCGGCGAAGTAGTGGACGTCTTGCACCGGGTCCGCGATCACCCGTTCGCAACCCCACCCGGCCTCGCCGCAAGGGCAGCCGCGGCTGCCCTTGCGGCCCCGGCTGCGGCCGTGTCGCCGAGGAAAGTGCGACCACGGGTTCAACAACTGCCGCTGGGCTTGCAGCTGGTGGCCGCCGTGCTTGCGATCGCGCTGACGCTCGGACTGCTCGGCGCTTCGGGGGCGCTTGGAACCGAGGGCCGACTGAGCCGGCTGTGGGCGCGGACAGTAAGCACTGCGGTTCACCTGGCCGAGCGCAAGGATCGCCTGGTCGAAGACCTGCGCCTGCTGAAGATCGTGGTCGGCACCGCCCTCGAAGGGCGGCTCGACCGGGTCCAGGAACGCGTCGAAGACTACCGCCGGCTGCTCGAAAGACGCCGGGCCCAGCCCAGCCCTGAACCTGCCGAATCGAGTGATTCCAAGACAATTTCGAACTCAGACCAGACACCCATCGTTCAACCCTACGAGCGCCAGGAAAGGCGCTCAAGAGAGCCCGCAGAGCAAGGAGCAAGGTCATGAGCAGCACGATCCCCAGTCCCGAAAACCAGACGCCGCCCCCGCTTCCGTCCGTAGCGCCGGCGCCCGCGGGAGGCGGCGGCGCCGGGCGCAATCCCTTCATCGCCGCCGGCCTGGGCTTCCTGTTCCCCGGCCTCGGGCAGATCGCAAACGGCCAGATCTCGAAAGCACTCGTGATCTTCATGGTCTTCTTCGGGTCGATCACTGTAATGGTCAACCACGAAAACCCGCTGCCCTGGGCCTTCTTCCTGCCGCTGGCCTACTTCTACGGCATCGTCGACGCGTTTCGTTCCGCGGCGTTGTCGAACGCACGGCAGCAGGGGCTGTTCGAGGAGGATGGGGTCGAGGGTCCCGGCTGGGGAGTCACGCTGATTGGCCTGGGCGTGCTCCTGCTCCTCAACAACCTGGGCTGGCTCAACCTGGCTTCGGTGGCGCGGTACTGGCCGCTGCTCTTGATCGTCGCCGGCGGCTTCATGCTCAAGAGCTCGCTCGCCAAGCGCCACAAGGAATGACGATGGCGGCCCGTCACTTCAAGCCCGAGGGCATAGCACTGGGCGCGGGCCTGCTCGGCCTCGGCATCCTCGCGACGCTTGCGAGCCTCGGCTACGTCGACCTGCTGCGGAGCGCGCGTCTAAGCTGGCCGCTCGTGCTTGTGATCTGGGGCGCGGCCGAGCTCTACAAGACGTTCTCGGCACGGAGGGCTTGAGGTGAGACCGGGCAAGGTCGTTCTGCTGGTCGGCATCCTCGCCGCGGGGGGCGGGATCGAGACGGCCTACCGGATTCGCGAGCGCATCGACGCGGGCCCGTTCGGCTGGGTGGTGCTGGGCGGACGCTTCCAGGGGCCAGCCTTCAGCTACGAAGCGAGCGAGACGCGCGAGGTTCCGTCCGGCACGCGGGCTGCGGTCGAGAACGCCTTCGGCACAGTCGATGTGCGACCCGGGGCGCCCGGGGCCGTCGAGGTCAAGCTGCGCAAGGTGGTCTTCATGCCGGACGAGGCGAAAGCCCGCGAATTCGCAGATCGCCTGGTCGTGCGCACGGAACTCACGGCTGGCGTCCTGCACGTGACCACGAATCGGGCTGAGCTGGAGCGAGACATCGAGCCGATCGGGCCCTTCCGCTTCGATTCGATCGGCTTCGAGACCCATCTCAGCCTGCGGGTGCCTCCGGGGACCGAGGTCGAGGTCAAGAACGAACACGGCGCTGTGGACGTGGCCGAGGTCGCTTCCGCCACGATCGAAGGCTCCTACGACGACGTGAAGCTGCGCGACGTTGCCGGGCCTGCGAAGGTGAGCGTGAGCCACGGCGACGCCAGCATCGACAGGGTCGCGGGTGAGCTCGAGATCAGCGCCCGCCACGGGGACGTGACGCTCGCAGATGCCGGTTCGGCGGTGCGGATCAACCAGGCCCACGGCAACGTCGCGACGGCCCGCACTGGCCGGCTCAGCCTGGAAACGCAGTACGGGGATGTCTCGGTCGAAGACGTGCGCGGCGATCTCCACCTGCGTGGGGAGCACACGGCGGTGACGGCGAGCCGGATCCAGGGCGGCGCCGATGTCGAGACGAGCTACGACGACGTGGAGCTCACGGACGTCGGTGCGGACGCGCGGGTCAAGGTCGAACACGGGGCGGCGAATCTCTCCGACATCAAGGGCGCGGCCACGGCCGAGACCAGCTACGACGACGTGGACATCGAGCAAGTGGGCGGCGCCGTCACCGCCAGCGTCGAGCACGGCTCGGTCCGCGCAAGCCGCATCGCCGCCGGCGCGCGCGTCAAGGCCGAGGGCGACGACGTCCTGCTGGATGGCTTCCGCGGGCCGGTCGAGGCCGAGGCGCAACGCGGCAGCGTGCGGCTCGTGCCTGATGGGCCGCTGGTGGGCTCGCTGTCGGCCAGCGCGACGTATGGCGACGTGCAACTGCAAGTCCCGCCGGGCAGCCGCTTCGAACTGCAAGCAACGACCGACTCCGGCTCGCTCGACGTCACGCTGCCTGGCCTCACGACGTCGGAGTCGAGCGACGAGCGCCTCGTCGGCCGGCTCGGTGAGGGCGGCGGCCTGGTAAAGCTTTCCGCGAGCCACGGAGACGTGCGCGTCTTCTAGGAAGCTCGGGGGGTATTTAGCAAGCGGCCCCCCGCGCCCTTCGGGCTCCCGCAGCCGCTCCGCGCCAGAGTTGATCTGGCACTCGCTTCGCAGCCTCTTCGCCTTGCGCCGGGAAATCCGCTTCCGGTAGACTCCCGGCTTCGCAAAATCGAACCCTTCGAAGAGAGCGCATCGCCGAATGCCTGTGGCCAACGACTACCGCTCGATCCTGGAAACCAAGATCCCGGTCGTGCCGCTGTGGCGGCGCGGCAAGGTTCGCGACGTCTACGACCTCGGCGACCTCTTGCTGATCGTCACGACGGATCGGCTCTCGGCCTTCGACGTGGTGCTCCCGACGCCGATCCCGGACAAGGGCCGGGTGTTGACGCAACTATCTCTGTTCTGGTTCCGCCTGCTCGCCGACGTGATCCCCAACCATGTCGTGACGAGCGACGTCGACGCCTACCCGGAGCCGCTGCGGGATTACCGCGATCAGCTGGAGGGCCGCTCGATGCTGGTCGCCAAGACCGATCCGCTGCCGATCGAGTGCGTAGTGCGCGGCTTCATCACGGGCTCCGGCTGGAAGGACTACAAGAAGACGGGCTCGGTGTGCGGGATTCCGCTGCCGGCAGGGCTGCGCGAGTCCGATCGGTTGGAGCCGCCGATCTTCACGCCTTCGACCAAGGCCGAGCAAGGTCACGACGAAAACATTTCTTTCGAGCAAGTCGAAGAAACGATCGGAGCGGCGCGCGCGCGCGAGGTTCGCGACGTCACGCTCGCGATCTATGGCCGGGCTCGCGCTCACGCCGAATCTCGCGGGATTTTGCTGGCCGACACCAAACTCGAGTTCGGCGTGAAGGACGGCCGGCTGATCTGGATCGACGAGGCTCTGACGCCTGACTCCTCGCGCTTCTGGCCAAAGGCCGGCTACGAACCGGGCCGCAGCCAGCCGAGCTTCGACAAGCAGTACGTGCGCGACTACCTCGAGACACTCCACTGGGAAAAGACGCCCCCAGGCCCTGCGCTACCGGAGGACGTGGTGGCGGGCACGCGGGCGAAATACCGTGAGGCCTATGCCCTGATCACAGGCGCAGAACTCGACGGGAGGCCCAAGTGAGGCAGCAGCTCGATGCCTTGATCGGTGAGATGATCGACAGGGGGATTCTCTTCTCCGACGCCCGGCGCGAGTTCGAGAAGCGTTTTATTACCCGTATGTTGCAGCGGCATCGTGGGAACGTCTCCAAGGCCGCCAAGGATCTCAAGATCCACCGCAATACGCTGGGCAAGAAGGTCGAAGAGTACAAACTTTAGCACTCGGCTTGACAGAGTGCCAGCCCGGGGCGTACTATTGGCAGTCGTCAAGGGTGAGTGCCAACTCCCTCACCCGAACTTAACTCTTTCTAAGGAGAGGTAACACGCATGAAGATCCGTCCACTTCACGACCGCCTGCTGGTCCAGCGTATCGAGGAAAAGGAAACCGTCAAGGGGGGCATCATCATCCCCGATTCCGCCAAGGAGAAGCCGCAGGAGGGCAAGGTCGTTGCCGTTGGCAACGGGAAGGTTCTCGAGAACGGCACCAAGCTAGCACTCGACGTCAAGGCCGGGGACAAGATCCTCTTCGGCAAGTACTCCGGCAGCGAGATCAAGGTCGACGGCGAGGAGTATCTGATCCTGCGTGAGGACGAAGTCCTCGCGGTGATCGGTTGAGTCGAGAAGAGAACACAAACTAAGGGAGATCAGTAAACATGGCGAAGCAGATCACGTACGGCGACGAGTCGCGGCAGGCGATCCTGCGCGGCGTCAACCGCCTCGCGGATTGCGTCAAGGTGACGCTCGGTCCCAAGGGCCGTAACGTCGTCCTCGACAAGAAGTTCGGGTCGCCCCTCATCACCAAGGACGGCGTCACGGTGGCGAAGGAGATCGACCTCAAGGACCCGCTCGAGAACATGGGCGCGCAGATGGTGCGCGAGGTCGCGTCGAAGACGAGCGACATCGCCGGTGACGGAACCACCACGGCGACAATCCTGGCCCAGGCGCTGTATCGCGAGGGCAGCAAGAACGTCACGGCGGGCGCCAACCCGATGGAACTGAAGCGCGGCATCGAAAAGGCCGTGCTCGTCGTGAGCGCCGAGCTCAAGAAGCTCAGCAAGGACGTCAAGGGCAAGATGATCGCGCAGGTGGGCACGATCTCGGCGAACAACGACGAGACGATCGGCAACATCATCGCCGAGGCCATGGAAAAGGTCGGCAAGGATGGCGTCATCACCGTCGAGGAAGCCAAGTCCATGGAGACGTCGCTCGAGGTGGTCGAGGGGATGCAGTTCGACCGCGGCTACCTCTCGCCCTACTTCGTGACCGACCCCGAGCGGATGGAGGTCGTCCTCGAGAACGCCCTCGTGCTGATCCACGAGAAGAAGATCTCCAACATGAAGGACCTGCTCCCCGTCCTCGAGCAAGTCGCCAAGCTGAGCAAGCCGCTGCTCATCATCGCCGAGGAAGTCGAGGGCGAGGCGCTCGCGACGCTGGTCGTCAACAAGCTGCGCGGCACGCTGCAGGTCGCGGCCGTCAAGGCCCCGGGCTACGGTGACCGCCGCAAGGCCATGCTCGAGGACGTCGCGATCCTGACGGGCGGCAAGGCGATCACCGAGGATCTCGGCATCAAGCTCGAGAACATCAAGCTCGAGGACCTCGGCAAGGCCAAGAAGATCACCATCGACAAGGACAACACGACGCTCATCGAGGGCGCCGGCAAGTCGAAGGACATCGAGGGCCGGGTCAAGCAGATCCGCACCCAGGTCGAGGAGACGACCTCCGACTACGACCGTGAGAAGCTGCAGGAGCGGCTCGCGAAGCTGGTCGGCGGCGTGGCCGTGATCAAGGTCGGTGCGGCCACCGAGACCGAGATGAAGGAGAAGAAGGCCCGCGTCGAGGACGCCATGCACGCGACCAAGGCGGCCGTTGAGGAGGGCATCGTACCCGGCGGCGGCGTCGCGCTGCTGCGCTGCGTAAAGGCGGTCGACGCCATCAAGGAGGAAGGCGACGTCAAGGTCGGCGTGATGCTGGTCCGCCGCTGCCTCGAGGAGCCCCTGCGCCAGATCGCGGCCAACGCTGGCCTCGAGGGCGCCGTGGTCGTGGCCAAGGTCCGAGACATGAAGACCGAGGAAGGCTTCAATGCCCTGACCGAGGAGTACGAGAACCTGGTCGACGCCGGCGTCATCGACCCGACCAAGGTCGTCCGCTCCGCGCTGCAAAACGCGGCGTCCATCGCGTCCCTGCTTCTCACCACCGAGGCTCTCGTCTCCGAGATCCCCGAGGAGAAGTCGGAGCCGGCGGGCGGCGGACACGGCGGTGGCATGGGCGGCGGCGGAATGTACTAAGCCGCTTCCATCAGTTCAGACGTTCAAAGGGGGGGCCGAAGCCGGCCCCCGTTTTCATTTCAACGGGTCGCGCTCTAACGCACCTGAACTTCGTGTCCTCGGCAGCGACGTCCGTTGGGAATCCGCGCACACGCTCGTCGAGGTCACCCTGGCCCAGCTGCGATCGACCTATACTCTGGAGCGCCATGCCTTTCCTCGCCGTGCGCCCCGAACAAACGGGTCACTCGACCGGTCCCGGGAGACAAGGGCCCTACCGGCTCGACTGGTGGCTCGGTGACGACCTGATCGAGGCACATCCCGATCTGCTCGTCACCGACGCGCTGCGTCAATCGCTCGAGCGTCTGCCGAACCCCTCGGGGTTCAGTCTTGAACCAGCGCGCGTGGAAGAGAGCGAGTTCTTCCGGGAGAAGAGCGGAGGGCGGCATCTGCCCACCTTCTGGCGCCTTCGAGTGACAGGCACGCCGGGTGTCAACGACATGGCCGTCACACCGGATCGGGTCCTCGTGGTCTCCGGTCGCACCTTGGCAGTTTTGCTCGGCCACGGCCTAGAGCAGGCGGAGATCTCCCAGTTCCGGTGGAAGACATGAGCGCGGATTAGGCTGACGCCTGCGCAGCGACGCGCAAAGCGCCGTTGGAGCAAACTCCGTACGAGTGGCCCCGAGGACGCGGCTCTCAGGAGCGCCCCGTCGAGGGCCGGCACGACGCGTTTGAGCTACGACGGCAGCCTGAACTGCACGCGCAGCGGCATCCAGACCTTGACGGGCACGCCGTCCTTGGTCGCAGGCCGGTACTTCCGCTTCTTGGCGTTTTCCACCGCGGCCTCGTCGAGACCCGCCCGGCCGCCTGCGCTCGTAACGACCTGCACCTCGGCCACGACGCCCCGGTCATCAACCAGCACTGACAACTCGACGGCGCCCTCGATGCGTTGGCGTAGCGCGATCGGCGGATAGGCAAGGGGCGGGGTCTTGTCCGGCACCGGCGGGGTCACGCCTGTGTCAGCGAGATTGACGAGCGCGCCGGGTTTCACGGCGGCCTGCGTCGTTGGCGGCACGGTCGTGGTGGGCGGCAGCGTCGTCGTCGCCGCAGCCACAGCCGCAGCCGCAACTGCGCGCGCCGCCTCTGCCTTGCGCTGCTCGTCGGCGAGGCGCGCTTCCTCGGCGGCCTTGGCCGCTTCGAGCTTCTTCTTCTCTTCCTGCTGCTTCCTTTCCTGCTCCAGGCGCGCCTTCTTGGCCGCGGCCTCCTGCGCCTTGGCGATGGCTGCGGGGTCGGCAGTGGTGCCCAGGGCCTTCGCCTGGGCTTCGAGCTGTTTTTTGGCTTCCTCGGCGGCCAGGGCTTCGGCCGCGGCCTTTTGTTCCTCGAAAGCCCTCAGCTTGTCTTCGAGCTCCTTCACCTTCTGTTGTGCAGCGATGGCTTCGGCCGAAATCGTCGTGGCGGGCGGCCCGGTGTTCGCGGGCCCGCCCGCACCCGAGCCGAACAGGACCCAGCCTGCCCCCGCGAGCAGAAGCGCCACGAGCACTCCGCCAGCGAGCATCGGCGCGCTGCTCTTGTTGGGCTCGTCCTTGTGGAACGTGAAGCCGGCGGCAGCCTCCTTCGCCGAGGCGGACGGCGCGGGCGCCGGCTCGTGGGCTGGCGCCGAGACAGGGACCGGCGTGTGCATCGGCGGGTGAGTCTCGGCCTTGGCCGTCGTGCTCGGCGCGCCGGACGCCGGCGTGGGCACCGAAACTGTCTGCGCGGTCGCCTTGCTGATCAGCTTGGTCGTGTCGTCGGTAAGGAATTCGAAGTAGCTCGCTTCCTTCTCCTCCTTGAGCAGCTTCGACTCCTTGTCGATGTCCTCGCGGAACAGGGAGTGCATGAAGAACGCGAGGTTAAAGGTCGTGGGCGTGAAATCGCCGGAGAAGAGCAGCGTGTCGATGGCCTTGCGCATCTCCGCGGTCTCGGCGTAGCGGCCAGCAGGATCGGCGGCGAGCGAACGGCCCAAGATCTCGGCGATCGGCTTGGGCAGCGAGTCGTCGTCGCCCGTCGAGCTCTGCAGCTTGGCGCCGGCGAGGCGCTCGGCGCTCGCAGCCAGGCGGCCGCCCTGGAAGAGCGGCTGGCCCGTGAGGGTCTCGAAGAGGATCGCGCCGACGGCGAAGATGTCCGAGCGCGTGTCGCCCATGCCACCGCTGGCTTGCTCGGGAGCGAGGTACAGCGTCTCGTCGTCGCGCAGCCCGGCCGCCTCACGCAACTTGCTCGGCCAGTAGCCGAAGCCGCGGAGCCGCACCTCGCCTTCGTACGACACGAACACACTTCCGGGGTTCACTAGGCCATGGTAGTAGCGAACGCCCGCTTCCGTCTTGCGGCCGTGCGCGTACTCGAGCGCGGAGCAGATCTTGCTGGCGATGAGCAGAGTGTGGTCGACCGAGAACGGGAAGCCGTCGAGCCGGCAGCGGGCGAGGATGCCCTTCAGGCTCTTGCCCTCGACGAACTCGTACGAAATGTAGTACGCCGCGTCGACCTTGCCGATCCCGTAGATCCTCGAAATGTTGGGGTTCTGGAGCTGCGCAGCCAGCTTCGCCTGGTCCATCAGGTTCTTCGCGAAGTTGGCGTTCTTCGACAGCTCGGGTCCGAGCCGAAGCAGGGCGACAATCTTTTCGAAACCCGTGCTTCCCAGCTTCGCGGCGCGGTACTCGGAGCCAAGTCCCGAGCTTTCGACCTCGTCCAGCAGGACGAACTTGCCGAACTTTTCCTTCTTCGCCATCTACTGGCTAACCCCCAGGCTAGCTTGGACTTTTGGGCAATCTAGCACCCCACTTCGAACCCGTCAACAAACGGAACCATGCGGGATGTTGAGAATCACCAGCACGCCACACCACTTGGACCGCGGGTGCGTCCAGCGACCCACGTCGCGTCTGTATTGACACGCGGCCTGCGTCGCTAAAATATTGATAACAAAGAGAATCGGGGATGGCACGAGCTTCGCTGGTGGAGGCTAGCGGAGGTGAGGTCGTGGCGGTCCTGTTCGAGACGGTGGCGGCAGCAACGGGAATCGGTGTGGGCTTGCTGGTCGCGCGAGGCCTGCTCGAGGCGGTGCTCAGCGTGACCTTCGGTCGGCGCTAAGACGGCTGGACTAGGGTTCGGGGTCGAGAGCTATCTCGACCCCATCGGGACCGCGCAGCCGCACGCCGGTCTCTTCGTCGGCGGCCAAGAGCACGAAGCCCTCGGCACTCTCCCCAACCTCCAGGAGCGCCATCTCCCCGCGGATGACGAGCGCCGCGCGGAACTTCCCAGCGCGCTCAACGAACCCCACCAGTCGCACCGACTCCGGCAATGGCAGGGGTGACTCCGCGTTCGATAGCTCCAAGTCCCGCTCCCTCAGAACGACTGGGGCAGGCGTCGTTTCGCGCCCGCCGGCATACTCGAAGGGACTCCGCGCGAGCTCCGGAACCGGGAGCGAAGCCGTCCCTGCGGCGCCCGGCGTCGGAGTGCTGCGTGGCGAGCTCGGCACAACCGGCGGCGAAGTGCGCGGGCCGCTGCCGAGGGCCAGCGTGATAGCCGTGAGACCGAGGCCCGCGGCCGCGAGGAGCGCCACCCGCCTGCTCACGATCCGCCCAGCAGCCGTGCGCCGTCGATCTCGATGACGACCTCGGAATCACGTGGCATGAAGCGCACCCGCTCGAGCACGAGACCGCGCTTCGTCGTGAGATCGGCCGAGAGCCGCGAGGCAAGGGCGAGCGAGCCGCGCGCCGACAGCTGTAGGGTCGCTCCAATGGGCGCTCGCGCCGGTGCGACGGCCAGACGGACGCCCGAGACGCCGGCTTCGCGAACCGAAGCTACCGCATCCCGGCGCAGGCGCGTGACCGGGTCCGCATCGCCAGGCGTAGCGGCGAGCATCGAGGCAAGGGCCCTCTGGCGGCGAGCGTCACGTTTCTTGGCCAAGGCCAGTTGCTGGGCCACCTCGCGCCGCTCGTGACGCGCGTGCCGATACGCTTCCCCCAGGACCGCGGCCTCCCGCTGCGCGGGCACGGCCACGAAGAGCCGCAGCCCGAGCGCAGCGAGCAGGAGCAACAGCGCGGCCAGACGCGGGCTCACGATCCCTCCCCGCGCCAGGTCATGCGCACGCCTGCTCGGATCTCTCCGTCGCGCTGTTCCGCGCCCGGGCGCAGCGAGGCGAAATGCGGCGAGCGGGAGAGTCGATCGAGGAACTCGTCCCAGGCAGCGGCCGTGCGTGCCTCGACCTCGAGGTCCACGGCCACGACGTCCCCGTACCCGAAGTTCAAGGCGCGAAGCCGCACCTGCTCCGGCAAGAGCGCCGTGATCTCGGCCAGGATGCGCTCGGGCGGCGCCTCCATCGTCAGCTCGAGCCGTGAGGCGAGGCGCTCGCTCTCGCCGACTCGAAGCACCCCCAGCGAACGCAGGTGCACCCGCGCCGAGCCCACCTCGCCCTGCACGTCGGTCAATGCCGCGCGCAAACTGCCGAGCTCGCCCCGAGCCCCCCAGGCGCCCCAGGCTGCAGCCGCCAGCGCCAGGCCGGCCAGCCCCACCAGGATCACCTCCGCGAGCGTCCGGCGCGACTCTCGGCGTGTCCGAAAATCCATCACGGCAGCGCGACCCCAAGCCACGGCAGCTCGGCCGCTTCCACCGGCAGGCCTGCAGCTTCGGCGCGCCAGCCGAGCTCCGCGCGAGTGCCCCGGGCCGCGAGCGCGCGGGCCAGGGCCGGCGCCCCAGGCCCGACGATCCGCACGCGCGGTCCTATGCCGTCTCCGGCCAGTGTGGCCGTCCGCCCCACCTCCTCGCGGAGCCAGTCGGCTTCCTCCGTCCCGCGCTCCCGGCGCCGGCTGCGGAAGACCCGCAACGAACCGTCGCGATGCGCGGCGAGGCTCACCGCCGCGTCGCCGAGGATCACGTCGACCGTGGAATCGCCCTCGGGACGCAACCGCAGCAAAGTATCCAGTGCGGCCATCGAAGCAATGTCCACACGTGCAACCGAGAGGCCCGTGGACTCGGCGAGCGCCTCGTAAGCCTCGACCACGCTGCGGCGGATGGCAACGCCGAGAAACCGTGGTCCGCCCAGGGGTCGGATGTCGACGATTGCCTCCGCCGCCGGATACGGCAGGCCGGGTCCGAGCTTGAAGCGCGCCTGCTCGAGCGGAGAGACGCCGTGGGCCGCCTCGAAGACGAGGCCACGCGCGACACCGTCCGGAAGCACCAGCGTCGCCGCTCCGCGCGCCTCGCCGAGCGCAGCGAGAAGCCGCGTGACCGCCGTGCGTACGGCCTCGGGTTCCACCAGATTGTTGTCGGTGGGCGAAGGGACGAGGGCGCCCGGAAGCAGCTCGATCCGTGCCACACTGGCGATCCGAGGCCCCGAGAGACTCCGTACGAGGCTCGCGCCGGACACGGCGGCCACGTCCAGGGCCACGAGCGGTCTCAGCCGAGCCCACGCCATCTCCCAATTATAGACCCCCGCGCGCGGGCCGCGCCCCGCTTGCCGCTCGGAGCGCCCGCGATCTATGATCCGTGACGCCATCGGGATGGAGGTCAGAGGGGGGTTCATGAAGGTCTACGAAGCGCCTGGCATTCGCAACGTGGCCGTGGTCGGACATGGCGGCTCGGGCAAGACCTCACTCGTCTCCGCCCTGCTCTTCGACATGGGCGCCGTCAACCGGCTGGGGCGCGTCGACGACGGGACCACGGTGACCGACTTCGATCCCGACGAGATCGAGCGGAAGATCAGCCTGCAGACTGCACTAGCCTTCGGCGAGTGGAGGAAGACCAAGATCAACCTGCTCGATGCCCCAGGCTACGCGAACTTCCTCTCCGAGGCACGCGCTGCACTGCGGGTGGCCGACGCCGCGCTCGTCGTCGTGGACGCGGTGGCGGGCGTCGAGGTGCAGACCGAAAAGGTCTGGCGCTACGCCGAGGAATACGGCCTGCCGCGGATCCTGGTCGTGAACCGCATGGACCGGGATCGCGCCTCTTTCGAGCGAACGCTCGGCTCGCTCGAACGCAGCTTCGGCCGAGGGGTCGTGCCAGTGGCGATCCCGCTCGGCGAGGAGAAGGGCTTCGTGGGCATCGCCGACCTGCTGGCCTATCGCGCCGACGTCTATCAGGACGACCAGAGCGGGAAGTTCCAGCAGGTGGACGTGCCGAACGAGATCAAGACCGCCGCGAACGAAGCGCTCGCAAAACTGGTCGAGATGGTGGCCGAGACCAGCGAGTCGCTGCTCGAGGTGTTCCTGGAGAAGGGCACGCTTCCCCACGACGACCTGGTGAGCGGCCTGCGCGCCGCAGTCATGGCTGGCAAGCTGTTCCCGGTTTCCCCGGTTTCGTCGCAACGCAACGTGGGCTTGCAGCCGCTACTCGACGACATCGTGGACCTGCTGCCCTCGCCGGCCGATCGCGGCGACGTCGCGGGCATCGACCCGGCGCGCAAGACCGAGACCTCCCGGAAGCCCGCCCCGGGGGAGTCGATGTCCGCGTTCGTCTTCAAGACGCTCGCCGACCCCCACGCGGGCCGCCTCAGCCTGTTCCGCGTGTACTCGGGCACGTTCAAGTCCGACAGCACGATCCACAACGCATCGCGCGACGTCCCCGAGCGCGTCGGCCACCTCGAGTTGCTCCAGGGCAAGACACCCACGGTAGTGCCCGAGATCCAGGCCGGCGACATCGGCGCCGTCGCCAAGCTGAAGGAAACGCAGACCAGCGACACGCTGAGCGACAAGGCTCATCCCGTCGTCTATCCGCCAATCGTCTTCCCGGAGGCTGCAACGACGTTCGCGATCGAGCCGAAGACCCGCGGCGACGACGACAAGATCTCGATCGCACTGCATCGCGTGATGGAGGAAGACCCGGTGGTGCGGCTCTCGCGCGACGCCCAGACGCACGAGATGCTGCTCTCCGGAGTGGGCCAGCTCCACATCGAGGTCGTGGTCGCGAAACTCAAGAAGCGCTTCAAGGTCGAGGTCAACCTCAAGAAGCCGAAGATCCCCTACCGTGACACGATCAAGGCCACAGCCGAGGGCCATGGGCGCCACAAGAAGCAGACCGGCGGCCACGGCCAGTTCGCCGACTGCAAGATCCGGGTGAAGCCCCTGCCGCGCGGCTCGGACTTCCAGTTCGTGGACGACATCTTCGGCGGCTCGATTCCGAGGAACTACATCCCGGCGGTCGAGAAAGGCATCCAGGAGGCGCGCCTGCGGGGCCTGATCGCTGGTTATCCGATGGTGGATTTTCAGGTCGAGCTCTACGACGGGCAGTATCACGACGTGGACTCCTCGGAGATGGCCTTCAAGATCGCGGGCTCGCTCGCCTACAAAGACGCGGTGGCGAAGAGCCGCCCGACGCTGCTCGAGCCGGTGATGAGCGTCGAGATCGCCGTGCCCGAGGAGTACGCGGGAGCGGTGATGGGGGATCTTTCCAGCCGGCGCGGGCGGCCGCAAGGCATGGAACCGAAGGGCTCCTTGCAGGTAATCAGGGCCGAGGTGCCCATGTCGGAGATGTTGTCGTACGACGCGGACCTCACCTCGATGACGGGCGCGCGGGGTTCGTATCACATGGAGATGTCGCACTACGACGAGGTGCCGGGGCACCTCCAGGACAAGGTCGTGGCGGCGGCCAGGGCGGAGCACGGCGAGCACCACAAGGCGGAGGAATAGCGGAGAATAGGGACATGGCAATCTGCCGCTTCCGTGCCCTCCCCTTGCTCTTTTGCTTCTCGCTCGCGGCAAGCAGCTCGCTCGGCCAGGACGCCCCCAAAATCGCCGGCCAGGACGTGCCGCCGCCCAAGCGCACCCGCACCGTGCTGCCGGACTATCCTCCCGAGGCGCAGGCCCAGGGCCTGCATGGGATCGTGATCCTGGAACTGATCATCGACGCTCAGGGCCGCGTGGCCGAGGCCAAAGTGATCCGCAGCGTGCCTCCCTTCGACGAGCCGGCCGTCCTCGCGGTCAAGAAGTGGGAGTACGAGATCACGAAGCTCGATGGGAAACCGGTGAGCGTACTGCTCACGGTGCCCATCACGTTCACGCTGCGGCTGCCCGAGGTCTCGCGCCAGGAAGGCATCCCTGAGTTGCGCCAGGGTGCTTCACCCCCGTACCCGAACGCGAAGGGCGGTAGCAAGGTCACGACGGAGATCACCCTCGATCCCGACGGGCGCATCGCTGACACGCTCGTGACCGCGGGCGAAGGCGTGTGGGCCGACGCGGTGCTCCAGGCGCTGAAGACGTGGCGCTTCGCTCCGAGCGACGAGCCGATGGTGTACAGCTTCCGGCTCGAAGCCGAGTTCCAGCCGGCCCAGGGCGACCGGCCACAGAAGGTCGCGCTGCGGCTCTCGGGGCTGCATAAGACGGCCACTACAGAGCCTTCACCGAGTCCGGAAACTGCGGCGACGGCCACGGCAGTCACTCCCGCGCCGACAGCTACGCCGGCGGCCTCGGAGACTCGGCCGGCCTCCACGACGCCTGTCCCGGTGGCCCCCGCGACCGTTGCGCCGGCGATTGGGCCGCCACCAGCGAGCGCTCCCGCCACCGTGGTGCCGAGCCCGACGCCAGCGCCGCCGGCCGAGGCAGCGACCGCGTCTGACAAGGCCGGCACGCCCTCAGGAGCCCCGGCGAAGGGGAGCAGTGCGAGGGCAGCGCAGCCTCCAACGGAGGTGCTCACGACCCCGCCGCCGCCTGTGGCGCCACCCCGGCCACCGCCCATGCCGGGCGTCTCGGCCGTCGACGGTGTGTCGCTCTCGATCGGCGTGCCCGATCTCGTCACGGGTCGGCGGCCCTCGCCCCCCCCGTTCGCGCGTCTGGCCGGGGAGTACGGAGCGGTCGACGTCAAGTTTGCGGTGAATGCCGCGGGCAACGCTTCCGTCCTCACGGTCGACGGGCCGCCGCTGCTCAAGCCCGCGGCCGAAGTCACTGTCGGCTCTTGGAGCTTCCGCCGCACCACAGCGGAGCGCCTCTACCTCACGGCGACGGTGACCTACAGGGCCGAAGGCGCCCAGGCCAGCGTGGCCCCGACGCCGCCAGAGGCGGTGCCGGCCGCACCGGCGACGATGATGACGACGCCGGCTCCGAGCACGCCGGCCCCAGTCGCGCCGCTGGCGCCGCCGCCCGCTCCAGCACCAGCGCCCTCGCCGATCCCTTAGTAGCGCAGCGCCCCAGGCTACTGGGCGGCCTTCTCGGTTTTACCCTTCTTCGGCGCCTTGGGCTTCGGCTTGGCTTCGGCCGCGGCGGCGTCCTTGCCCTTGGCCGTCGCCGTCGCAGCTTCCTTTTTCTTGACCTTGTCGCCAGGGGTCTCGGGCTTGTACTCGGAACCCAGCAATTCGACTATGGCCATCTCGGCGTTGTCCCCGCGGCGGGTACCGAGGCGCAGGATCCGCGTGTAGCCGCCCGGGCGCGTGGCGAACCGCGCGCCAAGGCTGTCGAACAGCTTCTTGACGATGGTCTCGTCCCTGATGTCGCGCAGTACCAGGCGACGCGCGTGAAGCCGGCCCTCCTCGCGCTTTGCGAGGCTGATCAGCTTCTCAGCGTACGGCCGAAGTTCCTTGGCCTTCGCGAGTGTGGTCTGGATGCGCTCGTGATCGAACAGTGCTGCCGCGAGGTTCCGGAGCAGCGCCTTCCGATGCGGCGTGGTGCGCCCGAGTTTTCGATACCCGACTCTGTGTCTCATAGTCCTCAAGTGGCGGGGGGTAACGTGCCCTTGAGCACCCCCCGCTCCCCCTGTCGCTTAGGCGCGGGAAACGAATCCGGCGTCGCGCTGCATTACTGGTTCTGCGCCTGCGGGTAGTTGTCGAGCTTCATGCCGAGCGAGAGCCCCATGTTGGTGAGGATTTCCTTGATCTCGTTCAGGGACTTACGGCCGAAGTTCTTGGTCTTGAGCATCTCGCCTTCGGTCTTCTGGACAAGCTCACCGATGGTCTTGATGTTCGCGTTCTTGAGGCAGTTGTAGGAGCGGACCGAAAGCTCCATCTCGTCGACGCTCTTCCCCAGCTTCTCCCCCCAGATCTCGCGATTCGCCGGATCCACCTCGACCGCCGTCTCCTCGGCCGCCTCGTCCTCTTCGATGTTGATGAAGATCGTGAGGTGGTCCTTCATCAGCTTCGAGGCGAGGCCGACCGCGTCGCGCGGCGAGACGGCGCCGTTCGACCACACCTCCATCGTGAGCTTCTCGTAGTCGGTCGCCTGGCCGACGCGGGCGTTCTCGACGAAATAGTTGACCTTCTTGATCGGCGAGTGGACCGAATCCACGGGGATCCAGCCGATCGAAAGGTCCTCGTCGAAGTTCTTGTCGGCCGAGATGTAGCCGCGCCCGGGCTTCACGCGCATCTCGATCGATAGCGTCGAGTTGTTGCCGAGTGTCGCCACGTAGGCCTCTGGATCGAGGATCTCGATGTCGGGATCGGACGTGATGTCCTTGGCCCGCACTTCGCCAGCCTGCGAGGTCCTGAGCGTGAGCGTCTTCGCGTGATCGACGTGCATCTTGAGCGGGATGCGCTTCAAGTTGAGGATCAGGTCGGTAGTGTCTTCCATCGCCCCGGGGATCGGGGAGAACTCGTGGAGAACACCCTCGACGCGGACGGCCGTGATCGCGGCGCCCTCGATCGACGAGAGCAGCACGCGGCGCAGCGAGTTACCAACGGTGGTGGCGAAGCCCCGTTCGAACGGTTGGGCATAGAAGCGCCCGTAGTGGTCGGTCAGGCTGTCCCGATCGACCTCGAGCCGCTTCGGCTTCTGGAACCCTTTCCAAAGCATCTTCTTTGAGTCCTCTCTTCTCTTACTTCGAGTACAGCTCGACGATCAGCTGTTCCTGGATCGGGAAGTTCACGTCGTCGCGTGCGGGCAGCGACAGGATCTTCCCCTTCATCGCGGCGGAGTCGAGTTCCAACCACTTCGGCACGCCCCGTCCCTTGACGGATTCCACCGAGGCGGCCACCAGGGCATTCTTCGAGGCCGAGGACGCGAGCGAGACCCTGTCCCCCACCTTGACCTGGTACGACGGGATGTTCACGCGCTTGTCGTTGATACGGACGTGGCCGTGGCGCACGAGCTGGCGCGCCTGAGCCTGGGATGCGCCGAAGCCCAGCCGGTAGACGACATTAGCGAGGCGCCGCTCCAGCTTCTGCAGCAGGAGCTCGCCGGAGACGCCCTTCTCCTGGGTGGCGCGCTCGAAGGTGAGCGCAAACTGCCCTTCGAGCATGCCGTAGAGCCTCTTGACCTTCTGTTTCTCACGCAACTGCAGGCCGTAGCCCTGGACCTTGGTCTTCACGCGTCCGCCCTTGCCATGCTGGCCGGGGGCGTAGTTGCGCTTTTCGATCGCGCACTTCTCCGTGAAGCAGCGGTCTCCCTTGAGAAACAGCTTCATGCCCTCGCGGCGGCAGAGGCGGCAGACCGAACCGATGTATCTCGCCACAGTAATGCTCCCTTAGACCCGACGCCGCTTGGGCGGCCGGCAACCGTTGTGCGGAATCGGCGTGACGTCGCGGATCGACTTGATCTCGATCCCAACCGCCTGCAGGGCGCGGATCGCCGATTCGCGGCCGCTCCCCGGACCCTTGACCCGAATGTCCACCGAGCGCAGCCCCGAGTCCTTCGCGACGGCCGCGCAGGTGGTGGCCGCCTGCTGCGCGGCGAAGGGCGTGCCCTTGCGCGAACCCTTGAAGCCCAGCGTGCCGGAAGAGGACCACGCCACCACGTTACCCTCGAGATCCGTGATGGTCACATGCGTGTTGTTGAAGGAGGCGTGGATGTGCACGATGCCGTGCACCACGTGCTTCTTCTCCTTCTTGCTCTTCTTCGGCGAAGCGACCTTCTCGACCTTCTCCGTCTTGTCGGTTTTGTCTGTCGTCGTCATGCTCGTCTCCTACGCCTTCGGTGTGGCGGGCTTGGCCCGGACCAGGCCGCGGCGCGGTCCCTTCCGCGTGCGGGCATTCGTGTGGGTCCGCTGGCCCCGGACCGGCAGGCTGCGGCGGTGGCGCAGGCCGCGATAAGCGCCCACTTCCATGAGCCGCTTGATGTTCATGGCGGTTTCCTTGCGGAGGTCGCCCTCGATGCCGCCCTCGGCCTCGATCGTCTTCGCGATCTTGGACACCTCCTCCTCCGAGAGGTCCTTGACTCGGACGGAGGCGTCGATGCCGGCCTGCTTCAGGATCGAATTGCTACGCGCGACCCCGATCCCGTAGATGTACGTGAGGGCGATCTCGATTCGCTTCTGACGCGGAAGGTCGACGCCTGCGATGCGTGCCATGCTCTACCCCTGTCTCTGCTTGTGCTTCTGGTTCGCACAGATGATCCGCACCACACCCCGGCGCCGCACCACCTTGCACTTCACGCAGATCTTCTTGACCGACGACCTTACCTTCACGTTCCTTACCTCATGACCTACGCCGGACGATTCGCCCACGCGTCATGTCGTACGGCGTTAGTTCCACCACGACTGCGTCCCCGGGACGGACGCGCGTGAGCGCAGTGGCTTTCCCCGAGAGATGGGCTGTCACCAGCGCGCGGCTCTCGTTCTCCAGCTCGACGCGGTAGAGCGCGCCCGGCAGCGCCTCCGCCACACGGCCGTTCACCTCGAGCCCCCGTGGCGCATCAGGCATGGCTCTCCTGGGCTGGCGCGAACGGATACGGGTCCGACAGGATCCACGGGCCAGCTTCGGTGATCGCGACCGATAGCTCAAAGTGCGCCGAAAGGCTGCCGTCCACCGTGACAGCCGTCCAGTCGTCGGCGAGGACCCGCACCTCGGGCCCCCCGACATTGACCATCGGTTCGATCGCGAGACACATGCCCGCGACCAGCCGCTCGCGGCGACCGGGCGGCCCGTAGTTCGGGACCTGCGGCTCCTCGTGGAGGTTCGTGCCGATGCCATGACCCACGAACTCGCGCACCACGGAATAGCCGTTCTCTTCGGCATGTTGCTGGACGGCGTGACCGATGTCGCCCACGCGCTTACCAGGCCAGCACTGCGCGATGCCGGCACGGAGCGATTCTTCCGTGACCTTCAGCAGGCGCGCGGCCTCGGGGCTCGCCTTGCCGACCGGCACGGTCCGCGCCGCGTCGCCGTAGAAGCCGTCGACGATGCAGCCGAGGTCGAGGCCAACGATGTCAGCGTCTCGCAGTTTGCGCGAGCCGGGGATGCCATGGACCACCTCCTCGTTGACCGAGATGCACAGCGTTGCGGGATACCCGCGATAGCCGAGGAAGGCCGACTTGGCGCCCGCCTTGAGGATCTCGTCGTGAGCGATCCTGTCGAGCTCCTTCGTCGTGACCCCGGGCTGCGCGGCCGCGGCCAGCACCCCGAGTGTATCGACCACGATGGTGCAGGCGCGGTGCATCTTCTGGAGTTCGGCCCAGGACTTCTGGACGCTCACGAGCCCGCCCCCAGGACCTTGACGAGTTCCGCGAACACGGCGTCGGCCGGCCGGTGGCCGTCGACGCGGTGAAAGCGGGCGTGGTTCTTGTAGTGATCGATGAGCGGCTTGGTGCGCTCGTCGTACTCCTGGAGCCGGCGCGCCACGACCGCTTCCTTGTCGTCCTCGCGCTGCACCAGGGGCGTCGAGCACCAGTCGCACAGGCCCGGCCGCGTCGGCGGGTTGGAGTTGACGTGGTAGGTCGATTGGCACTTCGGACACCAGCGGCGGCCCGAAAGCCGGCGCATCAGCTCCTCAGGCGGAACCTCGACGTCGAACACGAAGAAGCGGTCCTCGGCCTCGCTCCCGGCGATGTCCTCTAGCCCGAACGCCTGGGGCAGCGTGCGCGGGAAACCGTCGAGGATGTAGCCGTTCGCGCAGTCCTCGCTGGAAACGCGCTCGCGGATCATGGCGATGAGCAGCTCGTCGGGTACCAGCTGCCCCTGCTCCATGATCGGCGCCGCCAGCCTACCCAGCGGCGTGCCTTCGCTGATCGCCTGCCTCAGCATATCCCCCGTCGAGATGCGCGGGAGCTGGCGCTCCGCAGCGAGACGCGCGGCCTGTGTGCCCTTCCCCGCTCCCGGAGAGCCGAGGAAGATGATCCGTGTCGGGCTGGCTGGCGTCGCAAGCGCGCTACCTCCGCCCACGAATCCTCCGGCCGCCCTTGCCCCCGAAGCCGTCGTAATGCCGCATGACCAGCTGGGCCTCGATCTGGGCCACCGTGTCCATCGCGACGCCGACGACGATGAGGAGCGACGTTCCGCCGAAGTAGAAATTGAGTCCCAGGCCACGTGTGACCCAGTCAAGGTTGTACTGCGTGAGGAAATTGTCGAGCGGGATACCGATCACCGGGATCGGGTCGACGCGGAAACCCGCGATCAGGAACTCGGGCAAGAGCGCCACGATCGCGAGGTAGACGGCCCCACCGAAGGTGATGCGCCCGAGGATGTGGTCGAGGTGCTCCGCCGTCTTCTTGCCCGGACGGATCCCCGGGATGAAGCCGCCGTACTTCCGCATGTTCTCTGCGACGTCGTCGGGATTGAACACGATGGCCGTGTAGAAGTAGCAGAAGAAGATGATGAAGGCGACGTAGAGCAGATTGTAGAGCGGCATCGACCAGCGCAGCTGCTCCGAAACCGCCTGCATCCAGGGGTTGTTGGCCTGGAAGAAGGAGGCGATCGTCTGCGGGAAGGCGATGATCGAGGAGGCGAAGATCACCGGGATCACGCCGCTGGTATTGACGCGCAGCGGCAGGTGTGTCGACTGCCCGCCATACATGCGCCGGCCCACGACGCGCTTCGCGTACTGCACGGTGATGCGCCGCTGGCCGCGTTCCACGAAGACGATGATCCCGATCACGAGCACCATCATCGCCACCAGCACGAGTGCGGCGACCAGCGACAGCTCCTGGCGCGCGACCTTCTGGGCAGTGTCGATGAGGCCGCCCGGGAAGCCCACCACGATGCCGGCAAAGATGATCAGGCTCATGCCGTTGCCGATGCCGCGGTCGGTGATCTGTTCGCCCAGCCACATGATGAAGGCAGTGCCAGTCGTCAGCGTGAGCACGCACATCAGCTTGAAGGCGATCCCGGGGTGGTCGACGATGTGGAACTTGTCCTGCAGCGTCATTCGCTCGAGGTAGGCGGCGATGCCCAGGGACTGGATGATCGACAGCAGCACCGTGCCGTAGCGGGTGTACTGTGTGATCTTGCGCCGGCCGAGCTCGCCTTCCTTCGAGAGCTTTTCGAGGTACGGCCACACCACCGTGAGCAGCTGCAGGATGATCGAGGCCGAGATGTACGGCATGATCCCGAGGGCGAAGACCGTGACCTTCCCGAGGTTGCCCCCCGAGAACATGTCGACGAGGCCCATCCAGTTGCCGCGGTTCTGCTCGAAGAAGTCGATCAGCGCCTTCGAGTTGATGCCGGGCGTCGGGACGTGTGCGCCGAGGCGGTAGACCCCGAGCAAGCCGAGGGTGAACAGCACCCGCTTCCGGAGGTCCGGGATCTCCCAGATGTTCCTGAGGCTCTGCAGCATTTGCCCTAGCTCTTCACCAGAACCTCGGCCTTGCCGCCGAGGGAGACGATCTTCTCCTGTGCCTGCGCGCTGAAGCGGTGCGCCTGTACTGTGAGGGTCTTGGTGAGACTGCCCTTGGCCAGCACCTTGACGCCGTCCATCAGCTTCTTGATCATGCCCTTCTCGAGCAGCACCTCCGGGGTCACGATGGTGCCAGCCTCGAAGACCTCGAGCGTGCCCAGGTTGACGTAGGCGAACTCCTTCTTGAAGCGCGCGTTCGAGAAACCCCGCTTCGGGATACGGCGGTGTAGCGGCATCTGGCCGCCTTCGAAGCCGATCCGGTGGCGATAGCCGCTGCGGCTCTTGTGGCCCTTCTCGCCGCGGGTCGAGGTCTTGCCCATGCCGCTGCCGGGGCCACGGCCCACACGCTTACGGCTGCCGGTCGCGCCCTTCGCGGGCTTCAGATTATTGAGAGCCAAGTTGCACCTCTAGTTCACGATCGCCACGAGGTGCGGGACCTTCTTCACCATCCCGCGGACCTCAGGCGTGTCGATCCGTTCCACGACCTGGTGCATGCGACGCAGGCCCAGGCCGCGCACGGTCGCGCGCTGCTTCTCGGGGCAGCCGATCACGCTGCCGATCATCTTGACCTTGATCGTGCCGGCGGCCTTGCTGGCCTTCTTTGCCTTGGTGACCATCGCTTCTCCTACGCCTGCGCCGGCGCCAACGGGGCCTTCTCGTCCTCGGTGCCGAGCACCTCGGCGACGGACTTGCCGCGCAACCGCGCTACGCGCTCAGGCTGCTTCAACCGCAGTAGCGCGTCGACGGTCGCCTTCACCACGTTGTGGGCCGTCGTCGAGCCGAGGCTCTTGGTCAGGATGTTCTGGATGCCCGCGGCCGTGATCACAGCGCGCACCGGGCCACCCGCGATGACGCCCGTGCCCTCGGAGGCCGGCTTCAGCAGCACGCTGCCAGCGCCGTAGTAGCCGGTAACCGTGTGGGGCACCGTCGAGCCCTTCTCGGTGATCGGCACGCGGAACACGTTCTTCTTCGCCGCCTCGACGCCCTTCTTGATGGCCGATGAGACCTCGCGGGCTTTCCCCATGCCATAGCCCACGTGGCCGTGGCCGTCACCGATCACGACCAAGGCGCTGAAAGACAGGTTCTTGCCGCCCTTCACGACCTTGGTAACGCGGTTGATCGCGACCACCTGGTCCTTGAGCTCCAGGCTGGAGATATCGATCTTCTCGCTCACATGTTTCATCGGTTCCTTCTCTAGAACTTGAGGCCGCCCTCGCGGGCGGCGTCGGCCAACGCCTTCACGCGGCCGTGATACTGGAAACCCCCGCGGTCGAACACAACCGCAAGGACGCCCTTCTCCATGGCACGCGTGGCGATCAGCGAGCCCACGGCCTTGGCCGCTGCCACGTTGCCACCGCGCTTCATCTGGGCCTTCAGAGTCTTGTCCAGGGACGACGCCGCGCACAGCGTCTTACCCGCCTCGTCGTCGATCAGCTGCGCGTAGATGTGGGTCTGGCTGCGGAACACGGCGAGGCGCGGCCGCTTCGTCGTCCCCGACAGCTTCTTGCGGATGCGGGTCCGGATGCGGGTCCGGATGTCTTGCTTGGTCTTGATCTTCATTTACTTCGCCCCGGTGCCCGTGGCGCCGGCCTTGCCGGCCTTCTTCTTCAGGACCTCGCCCACGTAGCGGATCCCTTTCTGCTTGTAAGGATCGGGCTTGCGCAGCGCGTGGATCTCGGCCGCGACCTGGCCCACCTGCTGCCGGTCGATGCCCGAGACCACGACGTGGGTCTGCTTGTCGACCGCGATCTTGATCCCCTCGGGGACCTTGAACTCGACAGGGTGGGAGTAGCCGAGGGCGAAGACGACCTTCTGCCCTTCAACCGCCGCCTTGTAGCCGACGCCGACGATGTCGAGCTCCTTGGTGAAGCCCTCGGTGACGCCCTTGACGGCGTTCTGGGCGAGTGCGCGCGCCAGCCCATGGAAGGCGCGCTGCTGGCGCTCGTCGCTCGTGCGGGCGCAGACGAGCTCCGCGCCCTCGATCGCGAAGCTGATGCCCGGGGGCACCGGCGTCTCGAGGCGGCCCTTCGGGCCCTGCACAGAGAGGGCCGTCTTCGAGACGGTCACTTTCACGTCCTTGGGGATGGCGATGGGTTTTCTACCGACGCGAGACATGCACTCTCCTTTACCAGACGTTGAAGAGAATCTCGCCGCCCACGCCTTCGCGGGCCGCGCTCTTGCCGGTCATGAGCCCGCGCGAGGTGGAGAGCACGTTGACGCCCAGGCCGCCGTACACGCGGGGGATCTCACCCTTGCCGCAGTAGATGCGACAGCCGGGACGGCTGACACGCTGCAGGTCGGTGATGACCCGCTCCATGCCAGGGCCGTACTTCAGGTAGACCCGCAGGACGCCCTGCCTCTCGTCCTGGGTCACCTTGTAGTTGTTGATGTAGCCCTCGTCCTTGAGAACGCGGGCGATCTCCGACTTCAGCTTCGAAGATGGCACGTCCACCTTCTGCAACTTCGCCCGGACGCCGTTCCGGATGCGGGTGATCATGTCCGCAATGGGATCGGTCATGTTCATGGTTCGATTTCCTCTTGGCCTCGCCTACCAGCTGGCCTTGATGACGCCGGGGATCTCCCCGGCGAGGGCCAGCTTGCGGAAGCAGATGCGGCACATCTCGAATTTCCGGAGGTACGCGCGGGGCCGGCCACACTGGCGGCAGCGGGTGTACCCGCGGACCGCGAACTTCGGCTTCCGCTGGGACTTGGCAATAAGCGACGTCTTCGCCACTTCCTCCCCCTCCTCTACTGGTTCCGGAACGGCAGGCCGAGGGACTGGAGCAAGAGCTTCGACTCCTCGTCGGTCCTGGCCGTCGTCACGAACGTCACGTTCATGCCCCGCAGCTTCTCGACTCTGGAATAGTCGATCTCGGGGAACAGGATCTGGTCCTTGAGGCCCAGGGTGTAGTTGCCGCGGCCGTCGAAGGCGCTACTCGGCAAGCCGCGAAAGTCGCGGACGCGAGGCAGCGCCACGTTGAAGAGCCGGTCGCAGAATTCGTACATCCGGTCGCCACGCAGCGTCACCGTGGCGGCGATGGGCATGCCCTGGCGGAGCTTGAAGGCCGCCACCGACTTGCGCGCACGCCGCATGGCGGGCCGCTGGCCGGTGATCTTGCCAAGCTCCTCCATGGCCGCGTCGAGCACCTTGATGTTCTGGGTGGCCTCGCCGACGCCCATGTTGACCACGATCTTGGTCAGGCGGGGGACCGCCATGATGGACGAGTAGTTCCGCTCCTTCATCAGCCGCGGAACGATCTGCTTGTAATACGTCTCCTTGATACGAGCCGCCATCTTGCCTTCCTGCCTCACTTGTCGAGCAGTGCGCCGCTCTTCGCGGCGCGCACTCGCTGGCCATCTTCAAGAACCTTGCTCTTGATCCTCGTCCTCTTGTCGGACTCGGGATCGACCAGCATCACGTTCGAGACGTGGAGCGACGCCTCGCGCTCCGCGATCCCGCCCTTGATGTTCCGCTGCGGGTTGGGCCGGGTGTGCCGCTTGATGAAGTTCACACCCTGCACGACTACGCGGTTCTTCTCGCGAATCACCTGCAGGATCTTGCCCCGCTTGCCCGCATCCTTGCCGGCGATCACCACGACGGTGTCGTTCCTGCGGAGCCTGATCCGATTGCGCTGCTGCGGCATCGCCATGGCTTAGAGCACCTCCGGGGCCAGGGACACGATCTTCATGAACTTCTTGTCGCGTAGCTCGCGGGCCACCGGGCCGAAGACGCGCGTGCCTACGGGCTCGCCAGCGTCCGTAATCAGCACCGCCGCGTTCTGGTCGAAGCGGATGTAGGAGCCGTCCTTGCGCCTTTGCTCCTTGCGGCAGCGGACGATGACGGCCTTCACGACCTTGCCCTTCCTGACGGTCTCGGGCGCGTCGGGCGCCGACTCCTTCACGTTTGCCGTGATGATGTCGCCAAGGCCAGCGTAGCGACCGGTCGAGCCCCCGATCGGGAGGATGCAGGAGATTCGCCGGGCGCCGGAGTTGTCGGCGACTTCGAGCAGCGTGCGCATCTGGATCATTGCAGTGTCTCCCCGCTACTGCGCCTAGACCTGGACCGCCGGCAGGGTGTCGTCTTCGTGGACCCTGACCTTCGCCACGATCTCATCGACCACCCAGCGCTTGCGCTTCGAAAGCGGCCGGCTCTCCACGATGCGAACCCGGTCGCCCTTCCTGGCACCCTTCTCGTCGTGGGCCATGAAGGTCGAGGTCCGCTTGATCGTCTTGCGGTACATGTCGTGGCGCACCAGGCGCTCCACGGCCACGACCACTGTCTTCTCCATCTTCGCGGAGACCACCACGCCGACCTTGTGGCTGCGGCGTGCCGCCGGTTCCTTCTTTTCCATGTCCGCCACCTCTTAGGACCGCGCCTCTTTGGCGCGTGTCTTCTCGACGAGGATCGTCTTCACCCGGGCGATGTCGCGACGCGTCTCCCGGATCTTGAGGGCATTGTCGAGCTGCCCGAGAGACTTCTGCAGGCGCAGCTTGAAGAGCTGCTCCTGCAGCTTCTTCTCCTCGGCCTCGATCTCGGCTTCGCTCATCTCACGGACCTTCTCCGGCTTCACTGCGCCATCTCCGCCTCGAAGCGCTTCACGAACTTCGTCTTGATCCCGAGCTTATGGGACGCGAGCCGCAGCGCCTCGCGGGCCTCGGACTCGGGCACGCCTTCCATCTCGAAGAGGATGCGCCCGGGCTTGATCACCATCACCCAGTGGTCGAGGGCGCCCTTGCCCTTGCCCATGCGCGTTTCCTGGGGCTTCTTCGTGATCGGCTTGTCCGGGAAGACTCGGATCCAGATACGGCCGTTCCGCTTGATGAAGCGAGTGATGGCAATGCGGCTGGCCTCGATCTGGCGGTCGGTGAGGTGGCCGCACTCGAGCGCCTTCAGGCCGTAGTCGCCAAAGGCGACGGCGCTGCCGGTCCAGGCCTTGCCCGGCATCCGGCCCTTCTGCATCTTCCGGTATTTGACCTTCTTGGGCATCAACATGTTTGCGTCCTCGCTCCGCCTTGCATGGCTAGTTGAGCGCCTTGCCCGGCTTGAAGACCTCGGTCTCGCCCTTGTAGATCCAGCACTTCACGCCGATCCGACCGAACGTAGTGCCGGCCTCGTGGAAGCCATAGTCGATGTCGGCGCGCAGCGTGTGCAGCGGCAGCTGGCCATGCAGGTACCACTCGGAGCGCGCGATCTCGGCGCCGTTCAGCCGGCCCGAAACGCGGACTTTGATGCCACGCGCGCCGAAGCGGAGCGCGGCGTCGACGGCCTTGCGCATGGCACGGCGAAAGGCAATCCGCTTCTCGAGCTGGAGCGCGACCGACTCGGCCACCAGTTGGGCGTCGAGCTCGGGCTTCAGGATCTCCTGGATGTTGATGAAGACTTCCTTGCCGGTCTTCTTCTGGATCTCCAGCTTGAGCTTGTCGACCTCCTGGCCTTTCCGGCCGATGATGATGCCGGGGCGCGAAGTGTAGATGCTGATCTTGAGCTTGTTCGCGGCACGCTCGATTTCGACCTTGGCGACGCCGGCGTGGGCGAAGCGCTTCTTCAGGTCTTTCTTGAGGGCGACGTCCTCGTGGAGCAGGTTCGCGTACTCCTTCTCGGCATACCAGCGGCTTCGCCAGGTCTTGATGTACCCGAGGCGGAACCCGATGGGATGGACTTTCTGACCCATTCCTACTTCTCCCTTTCGGCGAGCTCAACAGTGAGGTGCGCGGAGCGCTTGATGACCTGGTAGGCCCGCCCCATGGGCGCCGGCCGAACCCGCTTCATGGCGGGGCCGCGGTCGGCGTAGCAGGCCTTTACGTAGAGGTCTTCCTCGTCGAGGCGCCGCTTCTGGTTCTTGTCGGCCACGTGGACCGCATTGGCGATGGCCGAACGCAGCGCCTTCTCGATGTCCCGCGCCACGGACTTCTTCGTGAAGCGCAGGATGGCGAGGGCCTCCGAGGCCTGCTTGCCGCGGATCAGGTCGAGCACCAGCCCGGCCTTCTGCTGCGACGTCCGGATGTACTTGCTCTTCGCGCGGACTTCGAGCATCGCGATCACCCCTGCTTCTGCCCGGCCCCGGCGCCGGCGCCGGCCCCGGCCCCGCCGGCGGGTGCCGCGCCTGCGACCTTGGCTACCTTCTCGACCTTGGAGGAGTGGCCCTTGAACTGGCGCGTGGGCGAGAACTCGCCGAGCTTGTGGCCGACCATGTTCTCGGTGATGTAGACCGGCACGAACTTCCGGCCGTTGTAGACGGCCAGCGTGTGGCCGACCATCTCGGGCGTGATCGTCGAGCGGCGCGACCAGGTCTTCACGACCTTGCGCTCGTTCTGCGCGTTCATCGCCTCGATCTTCTTCATCAGGTGGTCGTCGACGAACGGGCCCTTCTTCAGCGAGCGTGGCATGGCTTACTTGCGCCTCTTGACGATGGACGACTCGGTCCGTTTGTTGTTGCGCGTCTTCGCGCCCTTCGTGGGCTTGCCCCACGGCGTGACCGGGTGACGGCCGCCCGAGGTCTTACCCTCGCCTCCGCCGTGTGGGTGGTCGACCGGGTTCATCGAGACACCGCGATTGTGGGGACGGCGGCCGAGCCAGCGCTTGCGACCCGCCTTCCCGTACGAGACGTTCTTGTGCTCGAGGTTCCCGATCTGCCCGATCGTGGCGAGGCAGTCCACGTGGACATTGCGGATCTCACCCGAGGGCAGCTTGACCTGCGCGTAGTCGCCCTCGCGCGCCACGAGTTGCGCGGCTCCGCCGGCGCTGCGCACCATCTGCCCGCCCTTGCCCTTGCGCAATTCGATGTTGTGGATCATGGTGCCGAGCGGGATCGACTTCAGCGACAGGCAGTTACCCGGGAGGATGTCGGCGCCCTCGCCGGTCGCAACCGCTTGGCCGACCTTCATGCCCTCGGGCCAGAGGATGTAGCGCTTCTCGCCATCCGCGTAGTGGAGCAAGGCGAGCCGCGCCGACCGGTTCGGATCGTATTCGATGGCCGCCACGGTGGCGCTCACGCCGGGCTTGTCGCGGCGGAAGTCCACGATGCGGTAACGGCGCTTGTGGCCGCCGCCCCGGAACCAGATGGTCTGGTGCCCCTTGTTGTTGCGCCCGCCGGTCCGGCGCTTGGCCTCGGTCAGCGACTTCTCGGGTGTCGACTTGGTTATCTCGTCGAAGGTCAGCGCCGTCATGAAGCGCCGGCCCGGCGAGGTGGGATTGAATTGCCTCAGTGCCATTTTCTTCTCTTAGGCCTGGTCGAAGAACTCGATCATCTTCTCGCCCTCTTTGAGGACGACGTAGGCCTTCTTCCAGTCGGGGCGCTGACCGGCGTAGCGACCCTGACGCTTCACCTTGCCGTGGACGCGCGCCACGCGCACGTCCTTGACCTTCACGCTGAATAGCGCCTCGACCGCCTTCTTGATCTCGGGCTTGGTGGCGTCGCAGTGCACTTCGAAGCAAACGGCGCGCTGCGTCTCGCGCACGGCCGTGGACTTCTCGGTGATCAGCGGGCGGCGGATCACCTCGTACAGGTTCTTCATCGCGCGAGCCTCTCTTCCAGCCGGCCGAGGGCGTCCTCGGAGACGACCAGGGTCCTGCAATCGAGCACGTCGTACACGGTCAGGTGCGACTCGTCGACGACCTTGACGTTTGGTACGTTGCGGCCCGAGAGCACAAGCGCGTCACTGGGCTGCGAGTCCACGACTACCGCCTTGCCCGTGACGCCGAGCCGCGCGAGCAGCGCGACCAACTCTCTGGTCTTGGGCGCTTGGAAGCCGAAGCCCTCGATCACCTTGAGGCCGCCGTCCTTCAGGCACTGGCTAAGCGCCGCGCGCAGCGCCGCGGCACGCGCCTTCTTCGGCATGCTGTAGGAGTAGTCTCGTGGCATCGGGCCGAAAGTCGTGCCGCCGTGGCGCCAGAGGGGGTTGCGGGCCTCGCCGACGCGGGCGCGGCCGGTGCCCTTCTGCTTCCACGGCTTCTTGCCGGTGCCGGAAACCATGGCGCGGGTCTTGGTCTTGTGCGTGCCCGCTCGGCCACCGGCGCGGTACTGCTTCACTGCCTCGTACAGGAGGTGGGTGTTGATCTTCGCGCCGAAGACCTCGGGGGAGACCAGGCGATCGCCCACCTTCTCGTTCTGGGCGTTCACGATCTCGACGCTCGCCCCTTCGGGCTTCACCTTCCTGCGCGCTGCCGGCTTCTTGGCCACGGGGGCCTTTTTTTCCGCCATCACTACTTCCTCTTGTTGATGACGACGTAGCCGCCGCTCGCGCCGGGAACGCAGCCGCGGACGACCAGCAGGTTCTTCTCGGCGTCCACGCGCACCACCTCGAGGTTCTTGACCGTGACGCGGTCCGAACCCATGTGGCCTGCGCCGCGCATGCCCTTGAGGACGCGGGACGGGAACGCGGAGGCGCCGATCGAGCCGGGGGCGCGGTGGAACATCGAGCCGTGGGTCGCGTCGCCGCCGCGGAAGTGGTGGCGCTTCACGACCCCCTGGAACCCTTTGCCCTTGCTCGTCGCGGTCACGGTCACCTTCTCGCCCGCGGCGAAGATTGCCACCGAGACCTTGTCGCCCACCTTCACCTCTGCCCCCTCGTCGACGCGGAACTCGCGCAGCACGGGGCAAGGCGGCAGGTCGGCCTTCTTGAAGTGGCCCTGCATCGCCTTCGTGACGCGCTTCGCCTTGCGGTTGTCGACCAGGCCGAGCTGCACGGCCGAGTAGCCGTCCTTCCGGTTCCCGTTCGCGAGCTTCAGCTTGCGCTGCACCACGACGCACGGCCCGGCCTCGAGGACGGTGGCGGGGATCGCCCGCCCGTCCTCGGCGTAGACCTGCGTCATACCAACCTTTTTCGCGATGATTCCGCTTACCGCCATGTTCGTTCTTTCTTGTCTCTTGGGCGCCTAGCGGCTACTTCGAGTGCTCTTTGCCGAAGGCCTTGATCTCCACGTCGACGCCGGCAGGCAGATCGAGCTTCATCAGCGCATCGACCGTCTGCGGCGTCGGCTCGAAGATGTCGAGCAGGCGCTTGTGGGTGCGAATCTCGAACTGCTCACGGCTCTTCTTGTCCACGTGCGGCGAGCGGTTCACGGTCCAGCGATTCTTGATGGTCGGCAGCGGAATCGGGCCCGCGACGCGTGCGCCCGTGCGCTTGGCCGTCTCGACGATCTCGGTGGTCGACTGGTCCAGGATCCGATAATCGTAGGCCTTCAGGCGGATCCGAATCTTCTCGTTCAACATCATGAGTTTTGCGTCCTCGTTCCGGCTTTCGCTTTGTCGAGCACCTCGCCGCGACTGAGTCGCGGCTCGGCGGACGCAGGAAAGCCTCCGCTGCGGAAAGCCACCGAATTGGCGGTGGGCGTGTCCATTACTCGATGATTTCCGAGACGGTGCCGGCGCCGACGGTGCGGCCGCCCTCGCGGATCGCGAAGCGCAGCCCCTTCTCCATCGCGATCGGCATGATCAGCTCCACCGTCATCTGCGTGTTGTCCCCAGGCATCACCATCTC
>CAYTWT010000148.1:0-3384 GCA_964442185.1 uncultured Acidobacteriota bacterium | reverse complement strand
GACGATCGACAGCATCCGAGCGTTAGGCGAGGAGTCGTTTCTCGACGAGCTCTCGAAGACGCTCCGCGCAGGGAAGTACCGACCGCGTGCGGTGCGGCGGCACTGGATTCCGAAGGCAGATGGAGGACGACGACCGCTGGGTATCCCGACGGTACGGGATCGTGTGGTGCAGACGGCGACGAAGCTGGTGCTGGAGCCGATCTTCGAGGTCGGCTTCAAGGACTGCTCGTACGGCTTCCGGCCCGGTCGCTCGGCGACGCAGGCGCTGGAAGTGCTCCGCCTGCGCGGCACCGGAGGCAAGGGCAACCATGGCTTCGACGCCGACATCCGGGACTTCTTTGGGAGCATCGATCGCGAGACCCTGATGAACCGGGTGAAGCTGCGCGTGAGCGACCGCCGAGTGCTGAGCTTGATCTGGGAGTGGCTCGAAGCAGGGGTGATGGAAGACGGGCGGGAGACCAAGATGCTCAGCGGGACTCCGCAGGGCGGCGTGATCTCTCCGCTGCTGTCGAACATCTACCTGCACGTCCTCGATCAGGTGTGGACGAAACGGTGTGCCCACTTGGGCGCACTGGTGCGCTATGCCGACGACTTCGTCGTGGTGTGCTCTACGGCGAAGGCGTGCGAGGAGGCCGAGGGCAGGGTCCGTGTGGTCCTCACTCGGCTCGGGCTGGAACTGCACCCGGACAAGACGAGGCGGGTCGATCTCTCGAGGGGCAAAGGGGGTTTCGACTTCCTCGGCTGCCACCTGCGGAAGCGGATGAGCGGACGGATCTGGGAGCAGCAAGGCCGCAGGGTCTACTACCTCCAGCGCTGGCCGTCTCCTCGCAGCATGAAGCGGGTGAGGCAGCGCGTGAAGCAGATGACCGGACGGAACCGGTTCGGGATCAGAGACGTGCGCATCTTGATCGACGACCTGAATCCCGTGCTCCGCGGCTGGGGCAACTACTTCCGCACCGGAAACGCGGACGATAAATTCAACCGGATCGACACCTACGTCTGGAAGCGCCTCCACAACTTCCTCGTGAAGCGCAAGGGGCGCAACCTGCGGCCAGGTGACGTACAGCAATGGGACCGCGACTTCTTCCATCGCCTGGGGCTGCACCGCCTGCGCGGGACCGTCCAGTATCCGGAGGCTGCGTAATGCCCCCATGTAAAAGGCCGCTGGCAAGCCGTGTGCCGGAAATCGGCATGCACGGTTTGAAAGGGGGTCTTACGGAAATGCTCGCAACCTATCGCGAGACAGGAAAGTAGGATCTACCAATGAAATCTACCATCGACGCCGTGGGACGAATCGTGGTCCCCAAGCCGATGCGCGAAGCGGTCCGCCTGCGACCGGGCTCTGAGATCGAGCTTCGAGTGGTCGGCGGCCACATCGAGATCGAGCCGGCGCCCCTGGTCATCAAGCTGGAGCGCAGGGGAAGCCTTACGGTCGCGGTCGCCGCAGGACGAACGCGGTCGCTCACGGTAGCCGACGTCGCCGCGGCGACTGAGGGCGTGCGTAGCGACCGCGACAGGTCGGGTCGGTCGTCCCGGTGAGCTCGTACCTTCTCGACACGAGTTGCATGGTCGCGGCGGTCTGCGGCTGGCATGAGCACCACGAGCCGACACGGGCCGCGATCGAAGAGCGGCGCCGGCGCAGCGAGAAGCTCGTTCTCGCGAGCCCCTGCGTGGTCGAGGTCTACGCCGTGCTGACGAGACTGCCGCCTCCGTACCGGCTTTCGGGCGCTGACGCACTCGCACTATTGGAAGCCAACTGGTCCAAGGCTGCCGTCGTGACTCTAACAGCAGCGGAGCAGTGGCGAGCGCTGCGGGACTGCACACTCAATGGCGGCGCCGGAGGGCAGACCTATGACGCCTTGATCGCCGCCTGCGCGCGCAAGGCGAAGGTGGACACGCTGCTCACGTGGAACCTGGCGCACTTCGCCCGCTTTCGGGGACCGCTCCACGTCGTTGCGCCCTCGGGGGCTTGATGCCGCTAGCGCTCGGAACCCGGTTGGGACCCTACGAGGTTCTCGCCCCGCTGGGTGCGGGCGGGATGGGCGAGGTGTACCGAGCGCAGGACGAACGCCTCGCGCGCGAGGTGGCGGTCAAGGTCCTGCCGGCGAGCTTCTCGCAGGATCCAGACCGGCTGCGGCGATTCGAACACGAGGCCAAGGCCGTCGGAGCGCTGAACCACCCCAACATCCTGGCGGTTTACGACACGGGCCATCACGACGGTGCGCCGTACGTCGTCTCGGAACTGCTCGAGGGCGAGACGCTGCGCGATCGCATGGCGGGCGGTGCGCTGCCGCTGCGCAAGACGATCGAGATCGGGGCGCAGATCGCGCGCGGTCTGGCCGCGGCCCACGAGAAGGGCATCGTTCATCGCGACCTGAAGCCGGAGAACGTCTTCGTCACGAACGAAGGCCACGTCAAGATCCTGGACTTCGGCCTCGCCAAGCTGACGCAGGTCGAGGCCGGCGACAAGAGCCAGTCGCCCACGCAGACACGACAGACCGACGCCGGCGTCGTGCTGGGGACGGTCGGCTACATGTCACCGGAGCAGGTGCGCGGGGCCGCCGTGGATCACCGCGCGGACATCTTCTCCTTCGGCACGATCCTCTACGAGATGCTCACCGGAAAGCGCGCCTTCAAGAAGGAAACGTCCGCGGAGACGATGGCCGCGATCCTGCGCGAAGACCCTCCGGAGTTCACCGAGTCGAACCCGGCGTTGCCGCCCGCGCTCGAGCGCATCGTCGGCCATTGCCTCGAGAAGAACCCGCAGGAGCGCTTCGCCTCGGCGCGTGACCTGGCTTTCGACCTCGAGTCCCTGTCGGACAAGTCCGGCGCGACGACGACCGCGAGGACGCTGCAGCCGTCCGGCTTGCGCGGCCGGCGTGCGCTCTGGGCCGCTGCCTGGCTGGTCTCGATCGCCGCCGCCGGCGCGACCGCCTTCGTGCTCGGCAAGCGCGCGAACGAGAGCCCGCAGCCCAGCTACCAGCAACTCAGCTACGGGAAGGGCAACGTGACCCGCGCGTTCTTCTCTCCGGATGGCGCTTCCATCGTCTACTCGGCGCGATGGAACGGGGCAACATCGAAGCTCTACTCGATGCGACTCGATTTCCTCATGGAGCAGGCGCTCGGTCTCGAAGGGGAAGTCGTCGGCGTGGCGGCCGGTGAAGTGGCATTCCTGCGCAGCGATGGAACCCTGGCGCGGGCGCCGCTCTCGGGAGGCGGAGCCCGAGACGTGGCGGAGGGAATCGTGAACGCCGCCTGGTCGAGAGACGGAAGTCGTTTCGCGATCGTTCGACGGGTGGGTGCGAAGCAACGTCTGGAGTACCCGATAGGAACGGTCCTCCATGAGACCAATGGCGAATTCCTCGGTCTTCGCATCTCGCCTGA
>CAYTWT010000147.1:0-9064 GCA_964442185.1 uncultured Acidobacteriota bacterium | reverse complement strand
GGCGAGGTGCTGGCGCGCGTCGAACCCGACGTCAATCAGGCCCGCGATCTCTCACAGGTGAAGAACGCCGTTCACGAAGCCGCAATCGGGCTCGAGGAGGCGAAGGCGACCCACGAGAGAAACCTGGGCCTGCTCGCCCAGGGCCTGCTCTCGCCGCAGTCGGGCCTCGAGAGTGAAACCCGCTACAAGACGTCGCAGGCGAGCTACGACTCGGCCGCGGAGAAGTACCGGATCGTCCAGGAGAGCGGCGTGCCGATAGCCCTGGCCGCCACGGGCAGCATGCAGCGCCTCAACGTCAGCTCGCCGATGGACGGCGTCGTGATCCGGCGCAGTGTCGAGCTCGGCGACACCGTCACGTCGGGCGTGTCGTCCTTCAACGCCGGCACGGTGCTGATGACCGTCGCCGACGTGGGCACGATGATCATCAAGGCCGGCATCAACGAGGTCGACATCGGCAAGGTGCATCTCGAGCAGCCGGTGAAGCTCACGCTCGACGCCTACCCGAAGCTGAAGTTCACGGGCGCTATCAAGCGCATCGCCCCCGCCGCCCGCCTCGAAGAGAAGGTCAAGGTCTTCGACGTGGAGATTGGTGTCGACCGGCAGGGGGCCGAGCTGCGCACCGGCATGACGGCGAACATCGACGTGCTCGGCGAGCGGCGCGAGAAGGTGCTCACGGTTCCGGTCGAGGCCGTGTTCCGCAAGGACGATACGGAGATCCTGTACATCAAGAAGGCGGAGGCGAGGGAGGCCGTCGAGTCCAGGGGCTTCCTGGCCTCGGTCTTCGCCGCCGGCGAGAAGAACGGCCACGCCAAGGCAGACGAGAAGGACGCGTGGAAGGAAGAGTTCGAGGTGCGTGAGATCGAGACGGGCCTCGCGAGCTTCGACAAGGTCCAGATCATGATGGGGCTCAAGGCCGGCGAGGAGATCGCGGTCGAAGACCCGACGCGCTCCCGCGAGAAGAAGGACCGTGAGTAGCGCGCTCGCCTGTGGCGCCGCGGAACCGGCGACGCCTTCGCTGACCACGACACGTGCCGTGGGCGAGGCGGCCTCGCTGATCGCTCTTTCGGGCGTGACCAAAACGTACGACTCGGGCGAACTGGCCGTGACGGCGCTCGCCGGCGTCGAGCTCCAAATCCAGAAGGGGCAGATGGTCGCGATCATCGGCCCGTCGGGATCGGGCAAGTCGACGCTGATGCACATCATTGGGTGCCTGGACGCGCCCACCGGCGGGTCGTACCGGCTGGGCGGCCAGGACGTGTCCGCGATGTCGTCCTTTGCGCTCGCCGGCGTCAGGAACCGCAAGATCGGCTTCGTCTTCCAGAGCTTCAACCTGTTGCCGAAGGCGTCGCTGATCCGGAACGTCGAGCTGCCGATGCTGTATGCCGGCCTGGGCGGCGACGAGCGACGCGAACGCGCCCAAGCCGCCCTCGACCGCGTGGGCCTGGGCGAGCGCGTGAAGCACAAGCCGTCGGAGCTGTCGGGCGGACAACGCCAGCGTGCGGCGATCGCGCGGGCCATCGTCATGAACCCATCCTTGATCCTCGCGGACGAGCCCACCGGCAACCTCGACTCCAAGACTGGCGCCGAGATCCTCGACATCTTCCGGGAGATGAACGCACGGGGCGAGACGATCGTGATCGTGACCCACGATCCCGCGATCGCCGCGCAGTGCCAGCGCGTGGTCCGCATCGTCGACGGCCGGATCGAAGCCGACAGCTTCAACTAGCCATGCGCGCCTCGTGGAACGCGCCAGCCTATCTGGCCTCGCTCTGGGAATCCCTCGTCGACGGCATCGTCGACATCAATACCCACCGCTCCCGGAGCCTGCTGCAGGTGATCGGCATCGTGCTCGGCGTCGCTTCGGTCGTGGCCACTTTCGGCCTGATCGAGGGCGGCAAGCGCCAGATGACCACGGTCTACGACCTGACCGGCGGGATCCGCAAGATGCGCATCGACAACAAGGAGCTCACCGAAGCGAAGGAGTCCGCGGCAGACAAGGCCTCGAAGGGCCTCAGCTACGAGGACTCGCTCGCGCTCGAGCGCGAGGCGAAGCTGCTCGAGGTGGTCGAGCCGACGATGCAGCGCACCACGCTGGTGAAGGCCCCCGGCGGGTTCGAGAAGACACTCGCGGTCTCGGGGGCCACCTGGGGCTACGAGCCGATGTACAACTTCCATCCGGCCGAGGGCCGCTTCCTGACGGACCAGGACCTCGCCACCAGCGCCAAGGTCGTCGTGCTCGGCAGCAAGCGCCGTGCGCAGATGTTCGGGGCGCGCCCGGCCCTGGGCCAGACGATCTCGATCGACGGCTCGAGCTACCTCGTCGTGGGCGTGATGGAGAAGAAGGAGTTCTACTGGAACTCCGCGAACGACAACGACCTCGAGTGGATGAACGAGTTCATCTTCATTCCGATCACCTCGATGCTGAACCGCATGCAGGGCGATCGCAGCGGCCAGAAGATCGCCTTCATGAACGTGCTGGTCCGCGAGCTCAAGGACATGGACGCGGCCATGGACGAAGTGACCGCGATCCTGCGCCGGAGCCACGGCGGCACGCTGGACTTCGAAGTCTTCAACCGCGCCGCGCAGCTGAAGCGGATGGAGCAGAACGGCAAGATCTACGACGTCACGTTCCTGGTCTGCGGCACGATCTCGCTGCTGGTGGGCGGGATCGTGATCATGAACATCCTGCTGGCGTCCTTCAACGAGCGCGTGCGCGAGGTTGGCACGCGCAAGGCGCTCGGCGCGACGGGCCTCAACATCATGGCGCAGTTCCTGATCGAGAGCGTGGTCGTGACGCTCTTCGGCGGCGCGCTTGGCGTCGCGCTCGGGGCGGGCTTCACGCGCGCCATCAGCAGCCTGATCCAGCAGCCCGTCGTGCTGACGCCGCAAAACGCAGCGCTCGGCATGGGCTTCGCGGTCGTGGTCGGGATCTTCTTCGGCTTCTACCCCGCCATCAAGGCCGCCCGCCTCAACCCGATCCAGGCGCTGCGGTACGAGTAGATGAACCTCTGGGAGTCGCTCCGCACCTCGGCGGGCGAGATCCGCAGCCACAAGCTGCGCTCGATCCTGACGCTGGTCGGGATCATCCTCGGCACGACGTCGCTGGTGGTGATGGTCTCGGTGATTGGCGGCGCGGCGCTGGCCGTCCAGAAGGGGCTCTCGGACCTCGGCTTCGACGGCGTCATGTTCGTCTCAGCCGAGGCGCCGCAGGATCGCCTCGAGAAGAAGAAGCTCGGCTACTCCCGCGGCTTGCGCACGGCCGACATGCGCTTCATCGAAGCGGGCCAGCAGATCATCCAAGACGCGGCTCCCGTGCTCTTCTCCCGCGAGACGGCGCTGCTCAACGGTCGCAACCTGACCGTCAATGTCGAGGGCGTGACACCCGCTTACGGAGCGATCCGGAACCGCAGCGTCGAGTTCGGCCGCTACCTCGTCGATCACGATGTCGAGGCGTTGGCATCGGTGTGCGTGCTCGGCCACAAGCTCAAGCAGGACGTGTTCGGGGCGGAAGAGGCGCTGGGCCGCGAGGTGGTGATGCGGGGCGTCCGCTTTCGCGTCGTCGGGGTGCTCCGCAGCCTGGGCAACAACCAGGTCAACGACGACGACATGGAGAAGGACAACAGCAAGCTCTACCTCCCGCTCACTACCATGCAGAAGCACTTCTTCGGCAACGACGCCGTGATGGCGTACGTGTTCCGCGTCGGGGATCTCGAGCAGCTGAAGAACGGCCAAAAGGAAGCCGAGGCGCTGCTGCGCCGCAGCCATCGGGGCATCTCGGACTTCAAGGTCCAGAACATCGGCGAGGAGATCCTGCGGATCCGGCGCGAAGTCGACAAGCTGATCAGCAACTGGACCGTGGTGCTGGCCTCGATCGCCGGCATCTCGCTGCTGGTGGGCGGGATCGGGATCTTCTCGGTGATGCAGATCTCGATCTCCGAGCGCGTCTACGAGATCGGCCTGCGCAAGTCGATCGGCGCGACCGACGGCGCGATCTTCGGCCAGTTCCTGATCGAGTCGGTCTCGCTCAGCCTGGTGGGCGGCCTGCTCGGGAGCCTGCTGGGGCTCGGCATCACGCTGCTCGCGGGTCAGGCCTTCGACGACGGCCTCGCGGTGTCGCCGGTGGGGCTGATGATGGCGGCCGGCTTCGCAGTGGTGATCGGGCTGACGGCCGGCGTCTACCCGGCCCTGCGCGCCTCGAAGCTCGCCCCCGTCGACGCGCTGAGGGCGTTGTAGTCGTCGTTGTAGTCGTCGTTTGACGCCGGTCGCGGGCGCCGCTAAGGTCCGCGGCGTGAGACGCGTCCCGGGCGTCGTAGCGCCTTGCCTGCTGCTGCTCGCGCTTCCCGGCTGCCGCGAGGGCGATCGGCCCGTGCGCGGCGTCTGGACCGGCCATGTCCGCACCGAGGGCGCGCCGGCCGTGACCCGGGTTCACGTCGATGGCGCCGCCGAATGCCTGTTGCTGCGGCACCGCCAAAGCGTGCTACAGCTTCGCCTCGAAGGCTCGGCGGGGGCGGGACCCGTCGTGGTCCGGATCGCCGGAATCGTACACGGGGCGCCGCGCCCGCTCACCCAGGCGACCCTGTCAACGGGCGGAGGCGCTTTCCGCCGTGAGCTTCGCTTCAGCAGCGACGAGTTGGGCGCCGCGGACTGGCTGCGACTCAGCTTCGACCAGACCGACCTCGCGATCGAGACGCTGGAGATCAGCGAGGAAGTGCGCAAGCCGAAGCTGATCGTCCTCGGCCTCGATGGACTCAGCTTCAGGATCCTCGACCCGCTGCTCCAGGCGGGTCGCCTCCCGCACATCGCGGCACTCGTCCGCGGCGGTGTACGCGGGACGCTGCTCTCGATCAGGCCGATGCTCTCGCCCGTCGTGTGGACTAGCATCGCCTCGGGCCGCAGGCCCCGGGATCACCAGATCTGGGACTTTGTCGACGCGGACAAGCGGCTCGTCAACTCGACGCAGGTCCGGGCGAAGCGGATCTGGGAGATCGCGAGCGAGCGCCAGGCAGCCACCGTCGGTGTCGCGGGCTGGTTCGTGACCTGGCCCGTGGACCCCGTGGCCGGCTTCATGCTCTCCGACCGCTCGACTCCATGGAAGAGCGTGACCGGCGAGGAGCGACCGCGGTCCTTCTTCCCCGCCGCTCTCCAGGGCCCGTTTGAAGACATCTTCCGGGAGCGGCGCACTCACTACCGCTCGGAGAGCAAGCGCTTCACGTCGTTGCCGGTCGACACGGAGTGGCGCAAGGAACTCGGCCCCGACGACCCGCTGCGCGCGCGCCTGGAGCTGGTCGAGACCCGCTTCCTGCGGGCCTATCTTCGGGACTCGACGCTGGCGGAGGCGGGCCTGCGCCTGCTGGGCGCACTCTCCCCCGACCTGTTCTTCCTGTATCTGCGCGGCTCCGACCACGCGCAGCACGCCTTCTGGTTCGCGCGCGCGCCCGAGGAGTCCGTGACGCCGGTGTCCGCAGACGATCGCCGTTACTACGGGAGCGTCATCGACAGCTACTACGTGTACCTCGACGAAGTGCTCGGCCGCTATCAGGCCGCGGCGCCCGCGGGCACGGTGTTCATGATCGTCAGCGACCATGGCTTTCGGAGCTATCTCAGGCAGCGAGACGGGCAGCAGCGGTCGCAGGCTTTCCACGAGAAGGAGGGCGTCTACATCGCCGGCGGCCCCGGCTTCCGGCGCGGCGTCGAAGGACGGCCGATCTCGGTCGCCGACCTGGTGCCGCTCTGGCTGGACATGCTCGACCTGCCGGTCGCCGAGGACATGCCCGGCAGCCTGCCCACGGAGCTTCTCGCGCAGCCTGACCGGCGCAGGCCCGCGCGCATTGCGAGCTACGGCGGGCGCGAGGCGCTGCCCGTGTCACGCGAAGGCCTAGCCGACGCCGACCTGCTTGAGCAATTCAAGGCGCTGGGTTACATCGCCGAATGAAGCCGGGAGTGCCGTAGAATCGAGCCATGACTCCCCAGCTCTCGGCGCGCGCCCGGCTCATGCCCGCCTCGCCGATCCGCAGGCTGATGCCGCTGGCGGATGCGGCGAAGCAGCGCGGCGTTCGCGTCTACCACCTGAACATCGGCCAGCCCGACATCGAGACGCCCCTCGCGCTGCGCTCGAAGCTGGCGCAGATCAAGGACAACGTGCTCGCCTACTCGCCTTCGGGCGGCACGCCCGAATTCCTGGAGGCACTCGGCGAGTACTACCGCCGCCTCGGCATCGCTCTTGGCCCGGACGAACTGCTCGCCACGACCGGCGGCAGCGAGGCGCTCTTGTTCGCGCTGCTCGCCGTCGGCGGCGAAGGCGACGAGGTGCTCGTGGTCGAGCCGTTCTACACGAACTACCAGGCTTTCGCGACGATGGCCGGGTTGCGGCTGGTGCCGCTCACCGCGCGAGCCGAGGACGGCTTCCATCTCCCGCCGCGAGAGGCGTGGGACCACGCCGTGACGCCGCGCACCCGGGCTGTGCTGCTGTGCAACCCAAGCAACCCGACCGGCACGGTCTATTCGCGCGAGGAGCTCCTGGCCGTGGCCGCGTTCTGCCGCGAGCGCGGCCTGTTCCTCATCTGCGACGAGGTGTATCGCGAGTTCGTCTACGACGGGGGCAAGGCCACGAGTGCTCTCGAGCTCCTCGGCTTCGAGCAGGAAGTGATCCTGGTCGACAGCTTGTCGAAGCGCTACAGCGCCTGCGGCATCCGGCTGGGAGCCCTCGCGACGCGCAACCGCGAGGTTTACGGCGCCTGCCTGCGCATGGCGCAGGCACGACTCTCGCCCCCGGGGCTGGCGCAGGCGATTGCCGTCGGCCTCACGGAACTCGGCCCGGACTACACCTCTGGCGTCATTTCCGAATACCAGAAGCG
This sequence comes from uncultured Acidobacteriota bacterium, assembly GCA_964442185.1. GTDB lineage: Bacteria > Acidobacteriota > Vicinamibacteria > Fen-336 > Fen-336 > CADEEV01. The sequence continues at coordinate 2,210 of CAYTWT010000147.1, read as the reverse complement.
GCGCGACCTTCTGTTCGAAGGACTCTCGGCAATTCCGGGCGTGTTCCTGCGCAAGCCCGAGGGCGCTTTCTACTTCGTCGCGCGCCTCCCGATCCGCGACAGCGAGGATTTCGCGCGCTTCCTGCTCGCCGAGTTCCAGCATCAGGGCGCGACCGTGATGGTCGCACCGGCGCCGGGCTTTTACGCGACACCCGGGCTGGGCCTCGACGAGGTGCGCATCGCCTACGTCCTGAACACGGCCGATCTCCAGGCTTCGGTCGGCGTCCTGGCCGCGGCGCTGCGAGCCTACTCGAAACCGTGACGCCCGGCTGCTGAGCGACCTGCGGTGCCCGAGCCCCTCAGAGTCGCGGCCGGCGTCGTCGTCCCCGAGGCGGCGCTGCGCTGGCGAGCGGTGCGTTCTTCCGGTCCGGGCGGGCAGAACGTGAACAAGGTCGCCTCGAAGGTCGAGTTGCGCGTGAATCTGGCCCTGGTCGAGGGCCTCTCGCCCGGGGCGCGCCAGAGGCTCGAGCGGCTGAGCGCCGGGCGGCGTGATTCCAAAGGCCTGCTGCTTGTGACGAGCCAGCGGACCCGCGACCAGTCGCGGAACCTCGCGGATGCGCGGGCGAAACTGCGCGAGCTGATTGGGCGCGCCCTGATCGAGCCGCGGCACAGGCGCCCTACGCGCCCCAGCGGCGGCTCGCGCGAGGCGCGCCTGCGGGGTAAGCGCAAGGCCGCCGCGCGCAAGGCCCTGCGCCGCGCGCCTGCCGAAGACTAGCGAGCCAGGGCCGGCTCCACCGCGCCGAGCAAGGCCGCCGCGACCTTCGCGTGCCCAGCGTGGAGCAGCGCATTCAGAAACAATTGGGATAAAGTAATGACATTTCCCAAATGGGCTGAGCCACTATATGATGGCAATATGAACTCCAAGGTCACCCTCGATCGAGTGGGCCGCGTCGTCCTGCCCAAGGCCCTCCGGGACGAGATGCAGCTTTCCCCCGGCGACACTCTCGACCTCACGGTCAAGGGTGACGAAGTGACCTTGCGGCCCAGGCGCGGCGCCACACCACTGCAAAAGGAGCGCGGCGTCTGGGTGTTCCGCACCGGCAAGCCGCTCAGCGCCGACGAAACAGGGGAAACACTCCGCAGCATCCGGGCGCAACGCCACCGCCAGAACGCCGGCGAGCGCCAGTGAAGGCGTTTCTCGATACCTCGGTGCTCGTCGCCACGTTTTACGCGGATCATGAGCATCATCCGCCCAGCATCGATCTCTTCCTGCGCTTCGGGAAGAAACACGCCTGCTGCGGCGCGCACAGCCTCGCCGAGGTCTACGCCACCTTGACCGGCATGCCGGGCAAGCGCCGCGTCAGCGGCGACGAAGCGCTACTCTTCCTCGGCGACATCCGGGAGCGGCTGACGCTGGTCGCTCTCGACGAGCAGGAGTACTTTCAGATGGCGGAAGCGTCCGCGGCGGGCGGTCTCGCCAGCGGCGCGATCTACGACGCGGTCCTCGGCCACTGCGCGCTCAAGGCCAAGGCCGAGGCTATCTACACATGGAACCCCAAGGATTTCCTTCGCCTGTCCCCGGCCATCGCCAGCCGCGTCAAGAATCCCGATCCCCACTGATTCATCCTTTCGTTTTCCAGTCTTCGTGCAGCTATCCCCAGTGACCGGCAGCCCCGTTGGGAATGCCAGTCTGCTGGCTTGCTTCAGTCCCTGATCTCCGTCAGGTTCGGCGCGGGCGGATTGGGATAGAGGCGTGGCCTTCGAAGCGACAGGATTAGACGCTGGAGCCTCGGCCGAGCCGAGACCCGCGAGAGAGGATCGCATTCTGAAGCGTCCGATGCGCGAAGCGGAGCGTTTCCACAGCCGTATCGCGCCCGATTCACTCGGCGCGATACGCTGGACGAAGACAAGCGGCTGGTCCTCAGAGAGCCCATCGACGAGTACGTCGCGCGGCACGATGCTGAAGCCGTCACCGAAGCCATCAACCGGGTCGACGAGCTCGTGGACACGCGCCCCGATCCGGTTGTCGCCGGCGCGGCGACAAGGATCCTCGAGCGCAGTGAGTGGTGATCGGCCAGGGCATGATCTGGTGAGCTGTGTGAACGGCGGTCGAGAACCGCGGAATACTGACGTGCGGTCGACCGACTGACCACTCCATCATCATCCGCGGCGAAGCCGCGTCGTGCGTTCAGGGGGATGTGCGGTATCGTCGCGCCCGCGAAAGAAGAAGC
>CAYTWT010000146.1:0-7829 GCA_964442185.1 uncultured Acidobacteriota bacterium | reverse complement strand
CTCCCGGGAGCTGCGCGCCGCATAGGACGCGAAATGCCGGCGCTTGAGCGCGGCTGAGTCCATCGCGTGCGCGAACTCGTCCACCAGCTCCCGCGGGCCCCGGGCGATCTGGCGAAGCTCCGGGTCGTCCCCCGCGTAGCCCTCGATGCGCTGCGCGATCTCCTCCAGGATGCTTCGGGCCGCGGTGTAGTCGCCGCGGCGGTTGGCCTCGACCGCGTCCCGCTGCGCGATCGCGGCGTAGAGCCGCGCGACCGCGCGATCGACCACGAGGTTGCGGGGCTGGCGGTCGTTGGCGGCGTCATCGGCGAAGGTCCAAGTCTTGGTGATCGGCGCGCCTTCGAGCTTCTGCTCGCGGTCGTGAACCGAACACTCGATGCGGATCTGGTCGCCCTCGCGCCCCTGCGGGAAACGGGCCTCCACGACCAGGCTCAACTCCTGGCGGGCGATCATGTCGGGGAGGAAGCACGTCAGGCCAGTCCCCTGCGGCTCGGAGCGGAACTCGCTCAGCAGTCGGAGCGAGACCGGCTCGGACGGGCTGAGCTCCAGCCGCACGTCACGCGCGACGATCTCCAGGGTCTCGCCCAGCTCGCTCATCAGGAAGTCGGAGATCTGCGCCGCCGTCTGGATGTAATAGAAATGCCCGCCGCCGGCACTGGCCATGGCCGCGAGCAGGCGCTCGTCGAAGTCGGCCCCGATGCCAAAGGTGGAAGTGACGACGTGCCGGGCGCGGAGCTGCTCGGCGTGCCGGGCGAGCTCGTCGTGGTTCGTCATGCCGACGTTGGCGAGGCCGTCGGTGAGCAGCAGGCACTTCCCCACCGCCTCGTCGGCGAGATGTGCCGCCACCTGCTCGCAGCCCCGCAGCCAGCCGGTGCCCAGGTCGGTGCTGCCGCGAGCCTCGATCGCGTCGAGCTTGCGCAACGCGAGATCGAGGCTCTCGGGCGACGCGGGTGTGGACTCGACGAGGACGTCGATCTGTTCGTCATAGACGACGAGCGAGAAGCGGTCCTGCCGGCCGAGAAGGCCGAGCGCCTTGCGCGTCGCCTGCTTGGCGAGCTGGAGCTTGGCGCCGTCCATCGACCCCGAGCGGTCGAGGACGATCGCCACGTTGACCGAAGCCCGCTTCGACACCTGGACCGACTCCGGCGCGCGGAGCCTGAGCAGCAGGTAGCGGCGGCTCTTCCCCGTCACGCGGATCCGCTCACGATCGGTCTGGACGTCCATCATCAATCCTCTTTCTGCAAGATCTGGCGGGCGCTCTCCAGCAGACGCTCGAGCTGCCGGTTGCGGGCGCGCGAGAGCGGGCGGCGCACGTGCAGCTCGATCTCGGGCACGAGGGCGATGCGCTCCCACTGCGAGCGGTCCACCGCCAGGGCCATCCCCTCGTCCTGCCGCGCGCTCGCGCTGCTGAGGACGCTGCGGACGTAGTTGAGGGCCGAGCCGGAGGAGGCCGAGGCCGGAGCCCGCCTCGCTTCGCCGACGAGGCGCTCGACCTGCGGATCGGTCAGCGACCTGATCCTCCCGGCGATCTCCGCCAGGGGCAGGTGCTCCTTCTGGAGCCGCCGGATGAGGCGGAGCCGTGCCAGATGGCCGGCGCTGTAGCGGGCCTGGGAGCCCAGCGAGCCAGCCGAGGGGAGCACGCCCTGCTGGATGTAGAAGTGGATCGTGCGTGGCGTCACCCCCGCTTCGACAGCGAGTTGCCGCAGGTTATAGGGCGCGTCCCCAGGATCGGGTGCCACTGCAGAACGTATTGTAACAGTGAAACGTTACACTGTCAATAGTGCTTTTGGCGAGCTCGAGAGGCGCTACTTCCAGTTCCCGAGCAGGCGCCGAGCGCTGACCACCTGGCCCAGATGGTGCGCGTTGTGATCTGCCACCAGCAGCACTTGGCGCAGGTAGCTGCGCCCCTCCCCGTGCGGGATGAGAGCTGTCAGATCGCGCGACGTGTCCTCGACCAGCGCGACGACCTCGGCCAAGTCGCTACCGAAGGCCTTGAGCGACGCCTTCCACCGGGCCTCGGTTGGCGCCGCCTTCGGCCAATAGCCCTGGGGCCATTTGGGCGAGACCCAACTCGGATCCAGCGTGTAGCGCAGGATGTCTTCCTGCGCGAGGCGCATGTGCTCGAGCAGCTCCCAGAGCGTGTGGAGGCCGGGCCCGGGCGGCGCGGCCCGCAGCGCGCCCGGGATGCTTGCGAACGCCTTCTCCCATCCCACGTGCGCGTGGCCGCCCTCCAGCACTTCGACCACGTCCCTCCGCAGCCGCGCGTCGCCCGCCGCCTGCGTCGTGCGGCCACTCTTCTTCGCCTTGGGCATCAGCTCACCTCCGCCAACCCCGCCCGAGGCCTTTCGGCGTGTCGAGCGGGGAACAGATCATTCGAACAGGAAGCCCTCGGCCTAGCTCGTGTCCTTGATGAGCGCCCGGATAGTTGGCCGAAGACTGGGAAGGTGATTCTCGATCACGTCCCAGACGATATCGAGCGCCACTCCGACGTAGTCATGCACCACGCGATCGCGCATAACCGCCATCTGTTTCCAGGGGACCGTGGGGTTGGCGTCACGCATCGGCTCCGAGATCCGCTTCACGGCTTCGCCGATGATCGAGAGATTGCACACCACGGCATCCTGCGTCTTCGTGTCCGCGTCGAAGGCTTTCTGGCCCTCGGATGTGTATGCGAGGATTCGCTCGATCGAGTCGAGGATGTGATGGAGGTAGACCTGATCGTCCTTCAAAGCGGAACGGCCTCGCTCAAGACGCGGTCCCGCATGTAAGGACTGAGGCCGCTCTCGGTGAGGACGTCCACGCGTCGACCGAACGCAGCCTCCACCTCTTCGCAGAAGGCGAAGAAGTCGTCGTAGCCATGGCCGGCCTTGAGGCGGATCAACAGGTCGAGGTCGCTCTCGGGACCGGCGTCCCCACGAGCGCGCGAGCCGAACACGCGAACAGCCTCCACGCCGTGCTTGGTGGCGCTCTCGCGGATCTGCCTGGTGAGCGCCTCCGGCAGGACGGGCGTCGGCTGAATCCATCCCAGATCCCCCAGCTGCCTCCAGGCAACGCGAACGCGGGCCTCGGGAAACATCTTGCGCTTGCGATCGTTCCAGCGCCCAACAGATCGCGCGGCATCGGCGGCGCTCCTGACCGTGCGGTCCCGCTTGGCCACCCAGTGGACCGTCGAGAGGAGTTCCATGCCGTAGGGTGTTTCGAAGCCTTCGATCAGTTCGCGGACGCGCTCCAGGCGCTCCTTCGAAGCGATCTGCGTGCCTAGGAAAGCATCGGCCTCCGCGACGGCCCCCTTGAGCAGAGCGATCTCGGCGTCTGGCTTCTGGCTGTCGCCGTAGCCGCGGATGAGATGCCCTTCCATGCGTTCGAGCGCCTTGTTGAGATTCGTCGCGAATGGGCCGTAGTGCCCTGGTTCATGGCTGAGTTTGAGGGGCTCCCCCGCCTCTTGCAGGAGGTACGCGAGCTTCTGGATCTCGAGCAGCGTCAAGCGGTACGCAAGGCTTGCGTACTGCTCCATGAGCTTCACGAGCAGCGCTCGCGAGGCGGTCATCGCCGGTCGCTTCGTGCGGATCGGCATCTCGTCGGCCGCCGGCGCACCTCGCGGGGCGAAGAGCAGAAGGAGAACATCCGGCATCTTCTCGAAGCTGGCCACGATTCGAGGACGCACCTCCCGCCAGTCGAGACCACCGTTGCCGCATCCGAGCGGTGGAACCGCGATCGAGCGGACTTCGAGTTTGCGGATCTGCTCCACCAAGGCCGCAAGCCCCGAATCGATATCCTCGAGCCGCGATCGACCGCGCCAGTGGCGTTTGGTCGGGAAGTTGAAGATGAAGCGTGGATTGGTCAGCAGGCCAGTTCGGAATACATGAATCCGCCCGGGCTGGACCTCGCCCTTCTTCACGGCGTGAGCGTAGGCCGCGAAGTTGGCAGGGAACGCCTGCTTGAACTGCAGGGCGATGCCCCTCCCCATGTATCCGACGGTGTTGACCGTGTTGACCAGCGCCTCCGCGTCCGCCTGGAGGAGGTTCCCGTGGCCCTCTTGGATCATGACGCTCCTGCCTAAGGGCAATACCAGCCGGGGCGAACGAGGACCGGTCTCGACAGGGTTGCCGGTAACTTCCCGAACACACCCTTCACGCGGTCTACAGCAGCCTCGTTCAGGACCCCGATCTCCTCGATCCAGTCCCACGGACAGAAGCGGTAGACGAGGAACTCCGCCTGCTTGCGTCGCTGGCGATCCATGTCATCCGCCGAGTCGGCCCAATACTGCTGGTAGACCATCTCCCAGTCAACGTTTTCAAGCTTCGCAAGGTCCTCGAACCAGTCGGTGAATTTCGCGAGTCCATGCCCGTCGGAAAAAACGAAGCGACCGCCGCGATCGCTGACGATTTGGGCCTTGGTCGTGAGGTAGATCAGCGGATCCTGGCCGTCGTTGTAGCCGGCGACCTGCCCGGTCTTGAGCTGAAACAACATGGGCGACCGGTACCCGAAGTAGAAGGGCACGTAGTCATGGGCCGTTCCCCCAGGGCCGCACGGGATCGCGACCTCCTTCCGCTTTCCCTGGACATCCTGTCGATGGATCGCTCGATAGACCTCGCCATCGTTCGGCGTGAAGTTGGGGGCGTGCAGCCCTTGGCGCCTGAGGACGACTGCCAGGTTGTCCAAGTGGACGAGCCGGAACACCGGTGTCGGCGTTGGCGCCATCAGCTCCAGTCTACTTCCCGGGCTACTTCCCAAAGCAAGAGGCATTCCCGAGTAGCCAGGCAAAGCCTATCGGTGGCGCTTGCCCCAGGAGGTTCGATCGCGAGTGCGATTACTCCGTTTCCGCTCGCCCGGCCACGCTGACGCGATCCCCGCCTGCCCGAAACGCGATCCCCGCAGCGGCCCTGCCCGTCTCAACTAGCCCGTTATCGTCTCGCGCATCCTCAGGATAAGTGGCAACGCCAATCGATACCGTATTCCTGGCCTCGACGCGGCCGCTGGGTGCTGTACTGGTGCTGACGGCCGTCCGGATCTTCTCGGCCACTTCGGTCGCCTGCTGCTTGCCGCACGCGGGCAGCAGCACCGCCATCTCCTCGCCGCCGCAACGAAAGGCTACGTCCGTCGGCCGGATCTGAGCGGCGATCTGGCTCCCCACTCGCCGCAGCACCGAGTCGCCCTCGCCGTGACCGAACCGCTCGTTGTACTGCTTGAAATGGTCGAGGTCGATGAGCAGCAGGCTGAGCACCCCGTGCTCCCGGTCGCAACGCCGGATCTCCCTGTCGATCGTGTCCTGGAAGTGGCGGTTGTTGTAAAGACCGGTCAGAACATCCAGGACCACCAGAGTCTCGAGCGTGCGGTTCGCGGCGCGCATCCCCTCGTTGGTCTGGGCCAACTGGTCGCGGGCCTCCTCGAGCCGCTGCCGGTTCTCGCGCAGCTTTGAGACCATGTCGTTGAAGGCGATCGTCAGGTCGGCGATCTCGTCGTTTCCCGCGACCGGCACGAAAACGTCTTCGCCCAGGCCGGTTCGCCGAACTGCCTGGGCGAGCGCACTGATGCGCGCGCTACCCGAGCCCAGCAGCCGACTCAAGAGCGCGCTGCCGTAGCCGCGAATCCCGTGACGGCCCACCGCCTGCGACTCCGTTGCTTCGGGTTCTGGCTTCGTGGACATCTTCCCTCCTCACTTCAGCGTGATGCCCGCTTGCCGCAGCGAATCCCGAGCGCTCGCTGAGCCTGAAACCCGTTCTTGCCAATGGCCTCGCACCACCAGCCGGGTACGAGACCCTCTCGCCGCTCGCCAATTGTCACCTTCATCTCGGCCTCTCTCAACGTGGTGAGCGGCCCCGCTTGTTGCGGGGTGCGGGCTCACCCTCCAGCCTCCAGGCCTCGACGACCTCCTCGGGGCGATCCCAACCTCCTGTCACCACTACGCGGAGCGTGAACGCGACTGCGCCGGGGCAGCTCCTGTCACAAAGCCGCTTGGCTGCGTTCCCTGCCGCTTGATCGCCCGCGGGACTGAACGGAAACAGCCGCGCCCTGGCCAGCGACCCCGTCCCGCCACCGCCCCGCGCCACGAACGTCCAGCGCGCAACGCGGCCGAGCGCACAAAGGCCGCCCACGGGCGTGCCGCCTCCCGGATCGTAGCCACCGACCATGGCGGGCCGCATGCGGGGCGGCTTCCAGCTGGCGCTCGGCTGCCCGGCCAACACCGGGACGACGGAACCTTGCGAGCGCTTTGGCCGCGCGCGCGGGGGCTGTGCCGGAGCCGGCCTTCGCTCGAGCAGTGCGACATCAACGGCCTGGTTCGCGCGCATCACCTGGCTCCCAACCTTGCGCGCGCCCGCCGCACTCGCGACCGTGGCGCGCGATCGCGCCAGGCCCTCTCCGCGATCACCCAGTCGAGCTTCAGCGAGTAGCCGATCGCTGCCGCGAGAGCCTGCACGTCTTCGTCCGACAGCGCCGGCAGCGGCCCGCTCGGCGTCAGCAGATCGCTCCACGGAAAATGCAGGTTGTGATGGTGCTGTCCCCGCAAGAGCCCGAAGCCGACGGAATGCCATCGGATCCGGATCGGCACCTTGAGCACGATCTCGAAGAGCTGCTCGATCGGCGAGGGCGAACCGTCTCCGCCATGCCCCGCGGCCAGGTCCGAGAGATAACTCTGCATGAGCTTCTCGTAGAACGCGCAGAACTTCTTGTCGCGCTCCGCTGCTGGCCGGGCCAACTCGGCTTCATAGCGGTCGAAGTTCGCGCGCTCGTCCGGTCTCGCCGGCGGACCGAGCAGGAACGTGATCGACTCCGGCAGTTGGGATGACGTCACAGGCGTCCCCTTCCAAGCAAGACACCCGGAAGCGCGGGACCACCGCGCCGGACACTTCGTTGCCCCTGCTACTGGGGCCACATCTCCCTTTCGGGACAGGCACCTTGGGTTGTCCGCCCAGGTTGCCGGGGCCACTCGCGTGGCCCGCTCTGGATGTCGCTACCATCATGCTGCCACGACCCACTGCCAGGCAAGGTCCGCGTGCGTCATAGCGTGAGCTCAGCGCCGGCGAGCAGGCTTCCTCTTGGCCACCCTGGGCTTGCGCGTCGACGGCGTCCGCCTGCGCGGCCATCCGGGCGGCGATCCTGTGCCCATCATCGAGTGATCTGGCGCCCAGTCGAAGCCTTTCTCGATCCGGGTTGCCACCCATGGGAAAGCACAGCGCGGACACTCCACCTGCTGTCCTGCCGCGACCGCTTTCAGCGGCGCGTTCACACCGCAGCACGGAAAGCGCTTGCCCGTCTCTTCACCGAGGACGAGCGTCTTCAGCTGGACCACCTGACCGCCGACGCTTATCCTGAGCATGTGGCTGCATAGTGCCACGACCTCGTGCCGGGCAAGGTCCTTACTGTCCCACGACAGCGCGAGACCTCTCGGGGCGACGCGCGCAGGGACAGCGATCTGGACCTCGTCGTGGAATACGTGCCCGGGCACGGCGGCTTTGCCTTCGTCGAGTTCTGCGTGCAGGCACTCAGGATGTACGATGCCTGCATGCAGTACACGGTGCGCAGAGTGCCCAGGACGGTGGACACCACGCTGCGCCGCCGCGCGCGTGCGGAGCGCAGGAGCCTGAACGCCGTCGCGCTCGATGCCCTCGCGCGGGGTGCGGGTGTGGGCCCGGCGACCCCCCAACGCGACTTGTCGGACGTCGCGGGCAGCTGGGTGGAAGACGCCGAGTTCGACCGCGCGATCGCCGCTCAACATCGCATCGACCGCCGACTTTGGCGTTGAGGCTCGCCCTCGACACGAACCGCTATACGGACCTGTGCCGCGGCTTGCCCAAGATCGTGGAGCTGGTCCGCGACGCGGCTGCCGTCTT
>CAYTWT010000145.1:0-18734 GCA_964442185.1 uncultured Acidobacteriota bacterium | reverse complement strand
CCACCACCATGAACTCGGCCAGAAGCTCGCCGAGCCTGTAGCCGAGGGGAGTCCGATCCGGGTCTACTCGGTCGACCTGTAGAGCGGTTCGCGCTTCGGGCGATCAGGCGCGGATGGCTTGCCCGAGCGCGAAGGCCGCTTGAACAGGCGTACGAGAAGCCGTACGATAGGCCTGAGGTCCTGGACATGACGACCATCAGCGCAAGCAAGGCTCGCGCCCGGCTCTACGGCCTGCTGGACGAAGCCACGGAGTCCGGCGAGGCCATCCAGATCACCGGCCGGCGGAACAACGCGGTTCTAGTGTCAGAGCGCGACTGGCGGGCGATTCAGGAGACGCTGTACCTCCTTTCCCTTCCGGGCATGCGGGCATCCATTCGCAAGGGCCTGAAAACCCCGGTCAAGAGGTGCTCCACCGAGCCTGGCTGGTGAACCAAGGCTGGCGGATCCTCTACACGCGTCAAGCACAGAAGGACTCGCGGAAGCTGGCTCGCTCGGGCCTCCGCCCACGGGCCGAGAAGCTCCTGGCTCTCCTCGCTCGCGACCCGTTCGAGGTGCCGCCTCCCTTCGAAAAGCTCCTGGGTGACCTGAAGGGCGCATACTCACGCCGCATCAATATCCAGCATCGCCTGGTTTATCAACTCCTCGAACGGAAGCGGGTCGTCAAGATTCTCCGTCTGTGGACTCACTACGAGTAGCCCGTGGGCCTGTTGCGTCGGCTGCGGCATTGTGCGCCCGCGCGGCGTTCTGAAGCTGGAGAGCAAGCCCGACCGGTTCAAGGGCGGGACGCCGATACGGGTGTACGCGGTCAACCTGTAGTCGGGCGCTAGAGTTCGCCCAGTGCCCGCACCTTGTCCACGACCTCCGAGAGGATGCCCCGGGGCAGGGGCTTCAGCGCCCGCACGAGCCGCCCGTTGTCGATCGCGCGGCTCTGATCGACCATCACTTCGCACTCCTCTCGGTTGCCGGCAATGCCGCGCGGCAGCGCCACGCGCAGCAGATTTCCACCTGTCAGCCGGGTCGTGCAAGGCAGGACCCAGGTCGAGGGATGGCCGGCGTCGTTGAGAAGGTCGGTCTGGATCACCAGAACCGGCCGCACCTTGCCCGGCTCCGTGCCCACGCGGGGGTTGAGATCGGCCAGGTAGAGGACGCCGCGGCGAGCCCTCACCGCTCCGAGAGGCCTTCGGCGGCAAGGTGATCGAGCTCGCGAAGCTCGCGCGCGAGCGATGCGCGCGTCGCCCGCGACGCCTGACGGTAGGCCTGCCGCAGCGCCTCCCGCTCGGTAGCGTCGCGGAGAAGCCGCAGGCCCTGCCGTACCACATCGACTTTGCTCTTGGCCTTGAGCTTAGCCTGCAGGGCTAACACCATCCGCAACTCTTCGGGAGGCAAGGTGATGCTCGATTTGGTATTAACTCTCATACCCGAATCATACCTGCCGCACTGGCCCTGCTCAAGCGGTCCGTCGCCTGATCCACGTTCTGCTCGAAAGGGCCCGTCAGTCCAGCGGCAGGCCAGCCAGGCGCAACCCCTCGACGATCCGTTCCTGCACTTCTTCGAACTTGATGTAGCGGCCGATCAGGGTGCGGCCACGGCTCGGGAAATCGATGAAGAGATCCGCACCATCACGAAGGCATGGCGCCAGGTCGTGGCCAATCGGCATGATGTCTCTCGCCGACCCGCGGCCTCTTGTCCGGCGCTACCTGGATCCGGGCGACTGGAGCTCAAACGAAGGCGTGCAGGGGCGCACAGCCAGCTTGTAAGATGGGGTTGTCATGGACAGCCACCGAGTCACGCGCGCCCTCTTCGGCGGCGACCGCGCCCTCGTTGGCATGATCCACGTCGGCGCCCTGCCCGGGACGCCCCGGGCGAGCCTGCCGCTCGAGGCGATCGTCGAGGCGGCCGTGGCCGAGGCCTGCGTCTACCGCGACGCCGGGTTCCATGCCGTCGCGATCGAGAACATGCACGACCGGCCCTACCTGGCGAGAGCGGTCGGCCCCGAGGTCGTGGCCGCGATGGCCGTCGTCGGGCGCGAGGTCCGGCGCGCCGCCGGCCTGCCCCTGGGCGTGCAGATCCTCGCCGGCGCGAACCACGCAGCGCTCGCGGTCGCGCTCTGCGCGGACGCGGGGTTCGTGCGCGTCGAGGGTTTCGTATTCGCCCACGTGGCGGACGAGGGCCCGATGGCGTCGGACGCCGGCGAGCTGCTGCGCTATCGGCGCAGCATCGGAGCCGAGGGCATCCGCGTCTTTGCCGATGTGAAGAAGAAGCACTCGTCCCACGCCGTGACGGCCGACGTCGACATCGTCGAGACCGCGCGTGCGGCCGAGTTCTTCCTCGCCGACGGGGTGATCGTGACCGGCGCCGCGACAGGCCAGGCTGCGGATGCCGCGGAGCTGCGAGCGGTCGCTGGAGCCGTGAGCATCTCGGTGCTGGTGGGCTCGGGCGTGACGCCGGAGAACGTCGCTGGCTACGCCGATGCCGATGCCTTCATCGTGGGCTCGGCGCTGAAGCAGGGAGGGCTGTGGTCCAACCCCATCGACCCGGCTCGCGTCCAGGCCCTGCGCCGGGCCTTCGACGCGCTGCCCGGGCGGTGAGTCCCGATATCGTCGTCGTCGGCAACCTCCTGGTGGACGACGTGGTCTTCCCCGACGGGCAGACTCGCATCGCACAGCCCGGCGGCGCGTGCCTGTACTTGGCGCTGGGGGCCGCCCTCTGGGGCCTGCGCGTCGGCGTCGTGTCCGTGGCCGGCGACGAGTACCCGAGGAGCGCGCTCGACTCGCTCCGCGCGCGCGGGGTCGATCTGGCGGGCGTGCGGCCCCTCGGTCGCGAGGGGCTGCGGACGTGGCTGCTCTACGAGGGCGCCCGCCGGCGCGTGCTGCACCGCCTCGAGGGCCCGACCCACGCCGACGTCTCTCCCGAGCCGGCAGACGTGCCCGAAGCGTTTCGAGCGGCGCGCGCCTTTCACCTGGCTCCGATGCCGCTCGAGACCCAGGCGCGGTTCGCGGGGGCGCTGTCGGCGTGGCCGGGCGTGCAGCTCTCCCTCGACCCATATGCGCTCGTGACGCCCAGCACGTTGGCCGCGGTAGCGCCCGTCTTCGCCGGCGTCGACGCGCTGTTCCTCAGCGAGGACGAGTTGGAGCTGGGAGAGGGTGACCGGCGCGATCTCCTGCCCAGCCTGAAGCGCGGGCGCTTGAAACGGGTGGCCTTCAAGCGCGGTGCGAAGGGCGGCGTGTTGCTCGACGAGAGCGGCCTGCGCGACTGGGCGCCCCGCGCCAGCAAGGTCGTCGATCCCACAGGCGCCGGCGACGCGTTTGCCGCGGGCGTGTGGGCGGGGTGGCTGCGCGGCCAGACGGGCGAGCAGGCCCTGGCGCGGGGCGTCGTGACCGCGAGCTTCGCGATCGAAGCCTGGGGCGCCGACGGCCTGCTGGCCGCGACGCCCGAGGCGGCCGAGGGCCGCCTTCGCGAGTGGTTCGCTTGAGCGGCGCGCTCGTCATCGCCCCCGAAGTCCGGGCCGCGCTCGCCGAGGGACGCCCGGTGGTCGCCCTGGAGACGACCCTCGTCACCCACGGCTTCCCCCACCCGGACGGCCTCGAGCTGGCCCTTGTCCTCGAGCAGGAGGTGCGACTGCACGGCGCGCTGCCTGCCACGGTCGGCGTGCTGGACGGCGCGCTGCGCGTCGGCCTGCGCGACGAGGAGCTGACCCGCCTCGCGGGAACGAAGGGCGTCGCGAAGCTCGGCCCCTCGAACCTGGGCGCCCGCCTGGCGTCGGGCCTGGCCGGCTCGACCACCGTCGGGGCGACGCTGATCGCGGCGCATGCCGCGAGGATCCGCGTGTTCGCCACCGGAGGCATCGGCGGTGTCCACCGTGGCGGCGCGTACGACGTGTCGGCGGACTTGCTCGCGCTCTCGCGGCACCCGGTCGCCGTGGTCTGCTCGGGGGCGAAGTCCGTGCTCGACCTGCCGTGCACGCGCGAGGCCCTCGAGAGCCTCGGCGTGCCGGTCCTGGGCTTCGCAACCGACGAGTTTCCGGCGTTCTATCGCAGGCGCAGCGGGATCGCCGTGGACGCGCGCTTCGACACACCCGCCCAGCTCGCCTCGGCCGTCGCCGCGCACCTGGATCTCGCCACGGGCGCGGGCGTCGTCGTCGCGAACCCGATTCCGACTGCCGAAGAGCTTCCCGCCGAAATGCACGAAGCTGCGATCGCCGCCGCGCTCGCGACGGCGGCGGGGCGTGGCATCGCGGGCCGCGACGTCACGCCGTTCCTGCTCGAGGAACTGCGCCTGCGCACCGGCGGCAGGAGCCTGCGCGCCAACCGCGCGCTGCTCGTCGCGAACGCCGCCCTTGCCGCGCAACTGGCCGTTGCGCTCGGCGCCCTGGCGCCGGCCAGACACGACGTCTGACGTTCACACTCTTTCAGCGGGTCGTGCTTAAGGACGTCGCGCATTCTGCGCGGACATCGTTTAGTCTTGCCGTCGCTTTGGAAGGGGAGGCGGCATGAGCGCGGATCAGCTCGATCGCGGCGGCATCGGAGGCCATCCCAAAGGCCTCTCCACGCTCTTCTTCACGGAGATGTGGGAGCGCTTCAGCTACTACGGGATGCGCGCGTTCCTCCTGTACTACATGGTGGCGGCGCCCGGCAGCGGCGGCCTCGGTTTCAGCGAGGCCACTGCGGCGTCGATCTACGGGACCTACACCGGAAGCGTGTGGGGCGCCGCAATCTTCGGAGGCCTGGTCGCGGACCGCTTGCTGGGCCAGTACCGGAGCGTTCTGGTCGGCGGCATTCTCATCACGGCCGGTCACTTCTCGCTGGCCTTCCAGGCTCTGCCTTTCTTCTACGCTGGCCTCAGCCTCATCGTGCTCGGCACGGGCCTGCTGAAGGCCAACGCGAGCACGCTGGTCGGCTCGCTCTACGAGCCCGGCGACACGCGGCGCGACGCCGGCTTCTCGATCTTCTACATGGGCATCAACCTCGGCGCGTTCATCGGACCGCTCGTGGCCGGCTGGCTGGCCCAGAAGGTGAATTGGCACCTGGGCTTCGCCGCGGCCGGATTCGGAATGGCGGCGGGCCTCGTCCAGTACGTCCTCGGCAAGAAGCGCCTCCAGCCGGCGCTCGACCGGCTTGCTGCGCGGCCGCGGGAGACGCCGGCTTCCGTGTCGACTCCCTCCGGAAGCTTCACGGGGGAGGAGTGGAAGCGGATGGCGGCGGTGACCGTCTTCTTCCTGTTCGCGACGCTGTTCTGGGGAGCCTACGAGCAGGCCGGTTCGACGCTGGCGTTGTTCGCCGACCGCTACACGCGTTTGTCGGTGCTCGGCTTCTCGTTTCCCTCGTCATGGTTCCAGTCGGTGCAGCCGATCTTCGTGATCCTCCTGGCGCCGGTCTTCGCGTGGCTGTGGATCCGTCTCGGCTCGCGCGAACCCTCGAGCCCCGCCAAGTTCGCGATCGGCCTGTTCTTCATGGGGCTCGCGTTTCTCGTGCTGGTGCCGGCGGCTGGGCTCGCGCAGAGCGGGGCCGGCGTCCGCGTGAGCCCGTGGTGGCTGGTGGCCGCCTACTTCGTGTCCGAGCTGGGCGAGTTGTGCCTGAGCCCGGTGGGCCTGAGCGTCGTCACGAAGCTGGCGCCGGTCCGGATCCTCGGGCTCATGATGGGTGTCTGGTTCCTGTCCAACGCCTTCGGGAACAAGCTCGCGGGCTGGGCTGCCGGCTTCTTCAGCACGCTGCCGCTTCCGACTCTCTTCGGGACGGTTGCGGGGGTCACGCTGGCGGCGGCGCTGGTGCTGACCGTGCTCATCAAGCCGATACGCCGGCTGATGAGCGGAGTCCACTGATCCAGGACCGCAACTGGTGCGCCGACTGATGCGCGCGTTGCTCGCCTGCTGCTGGAGCGTGGCCTGGGGCCTGCTTGGTTTCGAGGGGGCGTCCCGGCTGGCCGGCCTCTCGCTCTCGGGCATCCCGGCTCCCGGCGAAGCCGGTGATCGGGGCCTCTGGGTGTACTGCTCGTAGGCGAGGATCCAAACCCGCTTCCGCGCACTCGGTCAGAAGCTCACGGGCACATCGAGCTGGACGATGTCATACCCCTTCGATGACATCGGCTTGTCCAGCGCTCGGGAGTAGGAGAGCCCCGGGCGGATCCAGCGCGTTGGACCGAGCTTGAAATGGAGGCGCGGTCCGATCGCGAGGGTGGCCTGCTCGCGGGCGGTCTTGTCCTTCCTGACGGGAGCTGCATCGCTCATCCAGCGCTGCACGCGCAGCTCCCCGGCCAGCGATACCCGAGGCGAGAAGAAATGGCCGAGGTGCACTCCGGCCGTGAAGTTGGTCCGGGAGGCGTCCTGCGACTCCGGGCCGCGGACGCGCGTGAGCTGAAGCAGCGTGGCCTCGGCCTGGAGCGTGAGAGCCGGGGTCACTCGCGCGGCGCCGGCGCCCACGATCAGCGTCCAGTAGTTGACTGCAAAAAGCGCGTTGTCCATGCCCGAGCGCGCGTTGATCGCGGCGCCCATCGCCGCCTGGGCGGCCGGATCTGGATTGTCGCCGCCGCCGCTGCCGACGGGGAGCGCCGTGGAGAAGCTGGCGCTCGTTCGCCACACGCCGGCGAACGGCTTCACGTACGAGACACCCACGAGCGGGTTCGAGAAGCCGCTGCCGGCGGGCCCGACGCCGGGGGAGTTGTGCACCCAGCTCTCGCGAAAGATCGGCACGAAACGGCCGAGCTTCCTGGTGGCCAGAAGGCTCGTCACATACGTCCTGCTCGACGTGCCGTCGGGCCCGTCGAAAAGAGCCAGCGTCTCGTCCAGCCGAACGACGTTGGCCGCGCTGGCACTGCGCAGCAGCCAGGGCAGCGAGTAGGGCGGTGCTGGCGCAGTTTCGGCGGCGAGCGGGGAGCCGCTGCAGAAGAGAGCGGCCAGGGGCACGACCAGGCCGGCACAGCCCGAACGCATTCAGCTCGACTGGATGCGGCGGACCAGGGCGTCTTTCTCGTCGTCGCTCATGAGCTTGTCGGCGCCGGGGTACAAAATGCCCTCCTCTTTCTCGTTGTGCCAGCCGAGGACGCGGATCAAGTCGTCGTGGAGCGTGTCCGCCGCCGCCCCGGGCGCCGCCACTGCCTCACGCAGGCCTTCGAGGATCGCCTCGATCTCACGATGCTCGGCGCGCATCACACCCGTCGGGCCGCCCTGGGGTGGCAGTCCCGTGCGCTCCTCGAACTCCGGAAACAGGATCTCCTCCTCGAAGCGGATGTGGCGTCTGAGGCCGAGCTCGAACTCGGTGAAGGCGCTGCTGGCGGCAGCGTAGTCACCCGCCTTGCGCGCCTCGAAAACCCGGCGATCGAGCTGATCGAGCCGGTCGTGGTCCCACGAGAGCGCCTCGTTCACGCCGCGCTTTGCGCCGGGCGTCGCGTCGCGCCGGTCGAGCCGCGTGCGCCAGACGTTCGGCCCCGCCTCGAGAGGCGACCATTCGAAGAGTCCGGGGCGCTCGCCCTGGAGCCGACCGAGCAGCTTCTTCGGCGCGTGAGCGGAGACCACGACCAGCGCTTCGCCCGGCTGGAGCTTGTCGAAAGCCGCGAAGACGGCTTCGGCGCACCCGCCGCCCAGGCTCCGGACATCGAGACTCGCGAGCAACGTGGCGACAGCGGTCATGAAGGCTCCTTTCGAAACGGTGGGGAATCCCCGCGAGCGATGCTGCCGCAGGCGTCAGGCGGGCGGTATGACGGCGATCATGCGCCGGGCTCGAGCCCGGCGCGGCGTCCAGCGAGCGACCCTGTCGACGCCTGCGGGGAGAAGCAAATTATGCGGGATTCGGCGACTTTATGACGGCGGTCATAGTTCGAACTTGATGCCTGCGAGAGCCTCGGGCTTGGCGAGAACCGATGCCCATCTCCATCCGCTTCCCCGATCTGGATCACTGGAAGGCGCAGGTCAAGTGCCAGGCTGGCTGCCCGGTATCGACCGACGCCGGCCGTTACGTCCAGCTGATCGCCGAAGGACGCGAACAGGACGCCTACCTCGTGGCCCGCGCGCCGAATCCCTTTGCATCGGTCTGCGGCCGCGTCTGCGCCGCACCCTGCGAGGATGCCTGCCGCCGCGGCGCGATCGACGCGCCGATCTCGATCCGCGCGCTGAAGCGCTACGTCACCGAGCGCTATGGCGTCGAGTCGATCCGGCCCGATACGCAGGACCGGCTACGCTCGGACCTCGTCAGTGAGGGCAACCGCTACGCGGGCCACCTGCCGATCCAGGGGCTCGCGCGAAACGGCCGGCCGCGCCGCAAGGTTGCGGTGATCGGCGCGGGCCCCTCGGGCCTGGCGGGCGCCCACGATCTGGCGTTGCTCGGCTACGACGTCACGGTCTTCGAGGCCGCGAGCGAGCCGGGCGGCATGATGCGCTTCGGCATCCCCGAGTACCGCCTGCCACGCACGCTGATCCGCGCCGAGATCGACAAGATCCTCTCGCTCGGCGTGAGCTTGAAGCTCGGCACGCCGCTCACACCCTCCTTCGGCCTTCCCCAATTGAAGCAACAGGGCTTCGAGTCGGTCTTCATCTCGGTCGGCGTTTCCAAGGGCCGCGACCTGCAGGCCGAGGGCGTCGAGCTCGACGGCGTCGTCAAGGCCGCCGACTACCTGCTGAACGTCAACCAGGGCTATCGGCTCAACCTGGGCCGGCGCGTCGTGGTGATCGGCGGCGGGTTCGTGGCCTTCGACGCGGCCCGCACGGCGCTGCGCCTGGGACGCGAGGCCCCGGTGGATCTCGAGGACCTCGCCTCGGAGACCGACGCACGGGCCAAGGAAGCCCTCGATTCCGCGCGCGCGGCCCTGCGCGGCGGCGCAACCGAAGTCACGATCGTCTCGCTCGAGCGCTTCGACGAGATGCCGGTGCTGCGCACGACACAGGGGCACGAGGAGTTCGAAGAGGCCAAGCGCGAGGGCGTCTCGTTCCTCCCCCGCCGCGGCCCCAAGCGCTTCGTCGGCAGCGGCCGGCTCCAGGCGGTCGAGCTGCGCGGCGTGCGCTCGGTCTTCGACGCGAACGGGCGCTTCGCCCCGGAGTACGACGACGACGACACCGTCACGCTCGAGGCCGACGGCTGCATCCTCGCCATCGGCCAGAAGCCCGATCTCGCCTTCCTGACACCCGAGGACGGCGTCGCGCTGACGCCGGGCGGGACGATCCGCGTGGACGCCACGACGCTTTCGACTTCCGCGGCAGGCATCTTCGCCGGCGGCGACGTCGCGTTCGGCCCGCGCAACCTGATCGAGGCCGTGGCCAACGGCAAGCGGGCGGCCCGCTCGATCCACGAGTTCCTCGCGAAAGAGGGCAGCGCTCGCCTGGAGCGGACGCTGGAGATCGAGAAGATCCCGACGGCGCGCTACCGAATGGCCGCGGGCTTCGAGGTGCTCGACCGGGAGACGCCGCCGACACTCGACCTCGGCCGGCGCACCGGGATCGCCGAGGTGGAGACGGGCTACGACCCCCGCGAGGCGTGGCGCCAGGCGGCGCGTTGCCTGGTCTGCCACGTGCAGACGATCTACGACCCGGAGAAGTGCGTCCTGTGCAGCCGCTGCGTCGACGTCTGCCCGGAGTACTGCCTGGCGATCGTGCCCTTCGAGTCCCTCGAGCTGCCGGACGCGCACAGGCAGGAGCTGGCCGAGCGAGCCGAGGCAAACGGCCTGCCGCTCTCCGCGATGATCAAGGACGACGACCGCTGCATCCGCTGCGGGTTGTGCGCGGTGCGTTGCCCCACGGACGCCATGACCATGGAGAAGTTCACGATCACGGAGAGATACGCAGCTTCCGAGGTGAAGGCATGAGCAGCGACCGCAGGGATTTCCTGATGAAGCTGGGGATCGGAGCCGGTGTCGCGGGCATCGCAGCGCAGGCGGGCGCTTCGCTTCGGTCCCTGATCCCCAACGTCTCGTACGACGCCCCCACGACGGTCAAGCTGGGCCTGCCCGCCGAGTTCCCCGACGGCCTCAAGTTCCTGCCGGACCAGCGCCTGTTCGTTTTTCGAACCGGCAACGTCTACCACGCGGTCTCCGCGGTCTGCACCCATCTCGGCTGCACGGTTCGGGCGGAGGCTCTCTCGCAGCCCGAGACCAGGGACATCGGCGGTGCGCCGCTCCGGCTCACTCATCGCTTCCTCTGCCCCTGCCACGGGTCGAAGTACGAGGGCGACGGCAAGAACCTCTCCGGGCCGGCTCCCAAGCCGCTCGCCTGGTACCACCTCTCGGTCTCGCCCGACGACGGCCAGCTGATCGTGGACCTGGCCCACGAAGTGGACAACGACTTCCGCCTCACGGTCGCCTGAGGAAAATGGCATGAGCACACTCGGACCCAAAGTCCCCGCCCCGAGCGCCCCGGGCGTGCATCCGCAGAAGCTGTGGAGCTTCAGGCCTCGCTCGGACCGCGAGGCCGGCGATGCAGTCGTGTCGAACCTCTTGCTCCACTGGTTCCCGGCCAAGGTCTTCAAGCCCTCGCTCGACTGGAGCTACTCCTTCTGGCTCGGCACCATCTCTGCCGCGCTCTTCCTGCTGCTGATCCTCTCCGGCTTCCCGCTTCTGTTTCTGTACGTCCCCTCGGTGGAGCGCGCGTACGCTAGTGTGAAGGACATCGAGTACGTCATCACCTTCGGCTCCTGGATCCGTTCCGTCCACCGGCTCTCGGCGCACCTGATGGTCGCCTCCGTCTTCCTGCACCTGGTGCGCGTGTTCCTGACCGGCGCCTACAAGAACGGCGCCGGACGCGGCCAGATGCGCGAGTGGAACTGGGTGATGGGCGTCGGGATGCTGCTGCTGACGCTGTTCCTTTCCTTCACGGGCTACCTGCTGCCGTGGGATCAGCTCGCGTATTGGGCCGTGACGGTCGGAACCAACATCGCGTCCGCGATCCCGCTCGTCGGGCCCAAGATCCGCGAGCTCCTGATCGGCGGCCGGACGATCGAGCAGCCGACGCTGATCCGCTTCTACGCCCTCCACGTCATCGTGCTGCCCGCGGCCCTGGGCGCGCTGTTCGCGTACCACATGTGGCGCGTCCGGAAGGACGGGGGCCTCGCCCGCGTGGACCGCGCGGCGATCCTGAAAGAGCCGGCCGAGGAACCGCCGGTCAAGACCAAGACCTACACGCTGCTGGGCGTCGCGCGTGGCACCGCCCCCGCGATCCGCACCACGACCCTCGAAGCGCCGGACCTCACGGTGAACGCCGTGCCCGACCTGACGCGGCGCACCGCCATCGCGGTGCTCGGCACGATCGCGCTCATCAGCATCCTCGCGACACTGCTGCGCTCGCCGCTGGAGGAGGCTGCCAACGCGCTCATCACGCCGAACCCGGCCAAGGCGCCCTGGTACTTCCTCTGGCTCCAGGAGATCGTCACGGACACGACCGTCCACATCGGCAGCTTCACGGTCAACGGCGCGTTCTTGGGCGGTGTCGTGCTGCCGGGGTTGCTGATCGGCCTGCTCACCATCTGGCCCTGGCTCGACAAGAGCGACGCCGGCGCCGCGGGCGTCTGGTTCGCGAAGAGCCGGCGCAACCAGAACCTCGTCTTCCTGGCCCTGTGCCTGGTCGTGGTCGCCTTCACGCTGATCGGGACGTTCTGCCGCGGCCCCTACTGGCACTTCTACTGGCCCTGGCAGGAGTGGCCCGAGATGCCCACGAGGATTTGAGCGATGAGACCCGCAGGCCGCGTCACTGCTCCGCCGAAGGGGGATTTACTCCCCCGAGGCGGAAGCTCGACGAAGCGGCGCGGCCGAGGAAGCGAGGATTGATGGAGAAGCGCAGCGACTCGCCCTACGCGCGCCTCGACCGGCCGGTCCTGGCGGTGATCGGCGTCCTGCTGGTCGTCTCGACCATCCTGTTCGCGCGCAACGACCGCGAACACGAGTGGCGCTACTACCAGTACGAGTTCAAGCGGCTGGTGGCGGCGAAATTCGGCGCTGACAAGGCCAAGCTCGCGCCCTCGGGCATGCAGCAGATCTGGGTCAGCTCGCTCGGCCACGCCGACCGCTGCGTCAGCTGCCACCAGGCCGTCGCCTGGAAGGGCTTCGAGACGGCGGACGAGCCCTTCAAGACGCATCCGGCGGAGATCCTGAAGACGCACCCTCCCGAGAAGTTCGGCTGCACCTCCTGTCACGGCGGACAGGGATGGGCGGTGGACGTGGCTCCCGCTCACGGCCCGGTGGAGCACTGGGAGGAGCCGCTGCTCGGCGAGGCCATGGGCGAGGCCTACTCGATCGCGGAGAACAAGAAGGCGCTGATCCAGATCAACTGCAACGTCTGCCACCGCTACGACCGCGAGACCCCCGGAGCCGAGTTCATCAACCTCGGGAAGAAGCTGGTTCAGGAGAAGGGCTGCCGCGCGTGCCACGTGATCAACAGCCGCGGCGGGACCATCGGCCCCGACCTCACCTACGCCGGCGACAAGGCGGCGGAGCAGTACGAGTACGGCCGGCTCTCCGGCCAGAAGACGAGCTTCGCGTGGCACGTCGCGCACATGAAGGATCCGCGCGCCCTCGTGACGGACACGGTGATGCCCAACTTCCAGCTCTCGACGAAAGAGGCCCAGGCCCTCGGGATGCTGGTGTTGTCCTGGCGCAAGACGCCGGTCCCCGCCGAGTTCGTAGCCGGCACGCCGCGTACCGATCCGCAGACCGCCGACGAGAAGGAAGAAGAGCGTCGCATGAAGGAGGGGCCGGGGGCCTGGTTCGTCAAGACCGGCTGCTTCGTGTGCCACTCGATCTCGTCGCTCGGAGTCAAGAGCCCGGCGCAGATCGGCCCCGATCTCTCCACCGCGGTCGAGGACACCCAGACACGCTTTGGACGCACCATCGACGACTTCCTGCGCGAGCCCACCGGGACGATGTCCGTCGTGCTGTCGCGCCAGATCATCCTCACGCCGGAGCAGAAGGCCACCGCCGTCGAGAAGCTACGCGAGGCCTTCGCCGAGTACCAGCGCCAGAAAAAGGATGCGGAGAAGGCGAACCCTGGGGCGCTGATCCGCGGCTACCACGAGACCGAAGCAAGCACTGAACACAAGTAAGGAGTCGAGCATGAGCGACAAGCGGCAGTTCGTCTGGACGTTGCTGATCATCGGAGTGTTGGGCCTGGCGGCGGCGCGCTGCGCGCCCTCCGCGCCGAAGGGAGCGAAGAAATCCGCCACCGCGGTTTCCGACGTGGCCATCGCGGCGGAGAAGACCTACGTGGCCCCCGGCGACCTCGACGAGTACTACCTGTTCGCCTCGGGCGGGCATTCGGGCCAGATCTACGTCTATGGCATTCCATCCATGCGTCACATCTCGACGATCCCGGTCTACACGCCCTATCCGGCTACCGGCTACGGCTTCGACGACGAGTCGAAGGCGATGCTCGGCGGCCTCACCTGGGGCGACGTTCATCACCCGTCGCTATCCGAGACCAAGGGTGACTACGACGGCCGCTGGCTGTTCGTGAACGACATGAACGGACGCGTCGCGCGCGTCGACCTGCGTGACTTCAAGACCAAGCAGATCTTCGGCCCGGTGCCCAACGTCTCGGGCAACCACGCCTCGGCCTTCGTCACGCCCAACACCGAATACTCGATGCTCGCCTCGCGCTTCTCGATCCCGATCCCCAAGGGGACAGTGGCGCCGGTCGACAAATACGCCACGGACTACAAGGGCGTCGTGGCGGCCATCAAGATCGATCCGCAGAGCGGTGCCATGACGCTGGGCTTCGAGATCCTGATGCCGCCCTTCGACTACGACCTGGGCGACGCGGGCAAGCTCGCCTCCGACGGCTGGATGTTCTGGAGCTCCTACAACACCGAGCGCGCCACCGGCAAGCTCGAGGTCACCTCCACCCAGAAGGACCGCGACTACATCGCGGCCATCGACTGGCGCGCGGCCGAGAAGGCCGTCGCCGAGGGCAAGGGCGACATGATCGGCGGCGTCAAGGTGCTCGACCCGAAGAAGGTGCCGGGTGTGGTGTACTTCATGCCCTGCGGCAAGTCCCCGCATGGCGTCGACGTCTCGCCCGACGGCAAGTGGATCATCGGTTCGGGCAAGCTCCAGGGCGTCACGACCGTCTTCAACTTCGAGAAGATCCAGACCGCGATCCGCAACAAGGACTTCACCGGCGACGAGGACGGCATCCCGGTCCTGAAGTACGAGTCCATCAAGGACGCCGAGGTGCCCGTGGGCCTGGGCCCGCTCCACACCCAGTTCGGGCCGGACGGCTACGCCTACACGTCGCTGTTCGTCGACAGCGCGATCGCCAAGTGGAAGCTCGGCAGCTGGGAGGTCGTGGACAAGGTCCCGATGTCGTACTCCATCGGTCACCTCACCTCGGCCGAGGGCGATACGGTCTCGCCCGACGGCAAGTACCTCGTGGGCCTCAACAAGCTCTCCCACGGCCGCCACCTCTCTGTCGGCCCGTCGCAGCCTGAATCCTCGCAGCTCGTGGACATCAGCGAAGAGAAGATGAAGATCCTCTACGACGCATTCACCGAGCCCGAGCCCCACTACGCCCAGATCGTCAAAGCCGACAAGCTGCACCCGATCGAGGTCTATCCCAAGGAAGAGAACAAGCACCCGCTCGCCATCTGGGACGTGAAGGACGCCGGCGTCACGCGCCAGGGCAACAAGGTCACGGCCAAGGTCGTGGCGGTGCGCTCGACGCTGACTCCGACGTCGATCGAAGTGAACGAGGGCGACGTCGTCACGGTCGCGATCACCAACATCGAGCAGACGACCGACGAGCTCCACGGCTTCGGCCTGCTGGACTACAACGTCAACGTCGTCGTCGACCCCGGCGAAACCAAGACGTTCACGTTCACGGCCAATCGCAAGGGCGTCTTTCCATACTACTGCACCAACTTCTGCTCGGCCCTCCATCAAGAGATGCAGGGTTATCTGATAGTCAAGCCGCGAGGCTGACGGCAGTGCGGGCGGCGGCCTCCGCGGGGCCGCCGCCTGCCTGACAAGGAGTACCGAAAGTGCATGCTTTCATCGAGAAGAGCAACCGGTTCATGGAGATCCCGCTGGGCGTCGGGCCGCGGAGCCTGCTGCTCGTCTCGTTCCTTCTGCTCGCCCCCTGCTATCTCTTTTCGCTTTACGACATGACGATGTTCGCCCCGCAGTATCCCGAGGGGCTGCGGCTCCACATCTACTCCTACAAGCTCGACGGCGGCAACCGCGGCCAGGACGTGAAGGAGATCAACGTCCTCAACCACTACATCGGCATGAAGGACCTGTCGACCGACGAGTTCGGCGAGTTCAAGTGGATTCCGTTCGTCGTCGGCGCCATGGGCCTCTTGTTCCTCCGCACGGCCGTGCTCGGCAAGATGGCGCATCTGGTGGACGTCGTCGTTCTGTATCTCTATTTTGGCGCTTTTGCCTCGTGGTCCTTCGCCTACAAGATGTACTGGTATGGACACCACCTGGCGCCCACCGCGTCCGTGAAGGTCCCGCCTTTCACGCCCCCGCTCTTCGGCTACAAGAAGCTCGCGAACTTCGAGGTGTACGCTTACCCGGGGCTGGGGTCGTACGCGCTCGGCCTCGTGGCGGTCGTCCTTCTGGCGGCGCTCTACGTGTCCTGGCGTCAGGGCCGGACTGTAAACGGATAGGCCGACCACAGAAGACACCGAGGCCCGGAGGCGGCACAGAGAAAACACGTGACACGAGATCCCAACCTTCATTTGATCCTCTGTGTCTCCATGCCCCTGTGGCTTTCCGTGTCCGTCGTCCGTTCACAGGAGCACGCAAGCGCGCCCGGCCAGCTCGAGGGACGCCCCGCGCACGTCTCGGCGCTCCAGGCCCGCATCGATGCCGCGGCGCCGGGTGCGACGCTCCGGGTCGAAGCGGGAACCTGGGAAGGCGACCTGCTTCTCGACAAGCCCCTGCGCCTCGTCGGCCTCGGACGGCCGAAGCTCGTCGGCAGCGGGGATGGCAGCGTGATCCGGGTGCGCGCCGCCGACGTAACGATCGAGGGCTTCGACATCGACGGCCGGAAGGGCGGCGACCTCGGCCGCGACTCGTCGGGCATCCACGTCGCGGCGTTTCGGGCCACCATCCGCGACTGCCGGATCGCGAACGCGCTCTTCGGCGTCTACCTGCGCGAGGCGAACGGCTCCGTGGTCGAGGGCTGCGTGATCCGCGGCATACCCGGCAAGGACCCTGGCGAGAAAGGCTCCGGCATCCACGTCTGGAACATGGTCGGCTTTCGCCTCGAGCGCAACGAGATCGTGGACGTGCGCGACGGCTTCTACATTCAGTCTTCGTCGGGAGGGATGATCCGGGCCAACGTGGCCCGCGACCTTCGCTACGGGCTGCACTACATGTTCTCGGACGACAACGTCTTCGAGGACAACCTGTTCGAGAACGGCGCAGCGGGCACGGCCCTCATGTACTCCAAGCGGATCGTCTTCCGCCGCAATCGCTTCCTCCACAACCGCGGCTTCGCCTCGGTGGGGCTGCTCTTCAAGTCCTGCGACGACGTCATCGCCGAGGACAACCTGGTAGCGGACAACGCCCGTGGCATCTTCCTCGAAGGCTCTTACCGCAATCTCTTCCGGCGCAACATCGTGGCCGAGTCCGATGCGGCCATCGTGCTCTACGATTCCTCCGGCAACAACCGTTTCGAAGGCAACAGCTTCGTCGCCAACTTGACGCCCCTGACGCTCGTGGGGCGCCGGACCGACACCAGCTTCGACGGGAACTACTGGTCCGAGAACGGCGAGCCGGACCTCGACGGCGATGGCCGCAGCGATCGGCCGTACCGGCTCACCAGCGTGTTCGACCACTTCCGCGGCAACCTGACGGCGGCCGACCTGATGTCGCAGGGGATCGCGGCCGCAGCCGTCGCAGCGGCCGAGCGCAGCTTCCCGGTGCTGCGGGCGATCCCGGTTCTGGACCACGCGCCGCTTTCGCGTCCCCCGGTCCTGCCCGACGTGCCGCGCCCGGATGCGCAGCAGCGAGCCGCCAACCAGGGGGGCCTGGTCACGGCGATAGTCGTGCTCGGCCTGGGCGCGGCCGTCATGGCTCGGGGACGCCGATGATCTCGTTCCACGCGTTCGCGAAGCGCTACGGCGCCGTGACGGCCGTCGAAGGCCTCGATCTCACGATCGGCGCCGGCGAGGTGGTGGCGCTCCTGGGGCCGAATGGCTCCGGGAAGACCACGTCGCTCAAGGCCGCGGCCGGCCTCGTCGCGCCGACCTCTGGCGAGGTGCGGCTCGGCG
Source organism: uncultured Acidobacteriota bacterium (assembly GCA_964442185.1). GTDB lineage: Bacteria > Acidobacteriota > Vicinamibacteria > Fen-336 > Fen-336 > CADEEV01. The sequence goes on along the minus strand of CAYTWT010000145.1, from coordinate 1,551 downwards.
GCCGGCCCGCAGGAGATCCCGCCGCCCGCGAGATCTTGTCGTTCCTGCCCCAGCGCGTGTCGTTCCCCGACGCCCTTTCCGGGCGCGAAGTGCTCGAGTTCTACCGCTCGCTGCGCGGCGTGGCAGCGTCGCGTGTGGACGACGTCCTTCGCTTCGCGGCGCTCAACGGCTCGGGCGGCCGCGCGGTCGGCCAGTACTCCGGCGGGATGGTCCAGCGGCTCGGCCTCGCGGTCGCGATGCTGCCCGACGCCCCGGTGCTGTTGCTCGACGAGCCGACCGCCGCTCTCGACCCCGAGGGTCTCTGCGCGTTCTACGGCCTGATCGGCCAGCGCCGCAACCAGGGCAAGACGGTGCTCTTCACGTCGCACCACCTGGGCGACGTCGAGCGGCTTGCCGATCGCTTCGCCGTGCTCGTGGCCGGGCGGCTGGTCGCGACGCTCACCGAACGGGAGCTGAAGGACCGCCTTGCCGAGCGCGGCGTGATGCGGCTGCGGCTTCCAGGCCGCCCGGCCGGACTGCTCGAAAGCGTCCGCTCCCTGGCGCCTCAGGCGCTCTGGGCGGCGGACGAGCTGATCGTTCCGGGCGGCGCTTCGCTGCGGCCCGCAGTGCTGGACCTGGTGCGGAACGCCGGCGCCGAGATTCGCGGCCTCACGGCCGAGGAGGGCCGGCTCGACGCGCTCTATCAGGAGCTCGTGGCCGACGCGGAGGCTCACCCATGAAACGTGTGCTCGCCGTGCTCCTGCTCGCCGCGGCTTGCTCGTCGGGCGCGCCGACGCCCGCAAGCCTCGACACGAAGAACGAGTGGTGCGGCTGGTGCCGGATGGCCGTCTCCGAAGCGCGCTTCGCCTCCCAGCTCGTCGCGCCGAACGAGGAGCCGAGGTTCTTCGACGACCTCGGCTGCATCGGCCACTACGTCGCCGGAACCAAGGCCCTGCCGCCAGGGGCCGCCGCCTTCGTCGCCGATCACCGCACCAAGGCCTGGGTGAGCGCCAGCAGAGCCGTGTACACGCGTGTTCCGGGCCTCGAAACACCCATGGGGTCGCATCTCATCGCCCACGCGGACACCGCCTCGCGTGATGCGGATCCGGAGGCGAAGGGCGGCACGCTTCAGACGCCGGCCGACGTCTTCGGCGCCGCGGGCGCACCGGCAGGCACCCGATGACGCGGCACCCACTGCTGCTGGTGGCGCGCCAGGAGCTGGTGCTCGCCGTCCGCTCGCGTTGGACCCAGATCTTCGCAATCGTCTTCGCGGTGCTCGCACTCGCCGTGGCCGCGTCGGGCTACGTGCTTTCCGGCGGTCACGGCGTTCAGGACTTCGCCCGCACGGCCGCGTCGCTCGTCCAGCTCGTGCTTTTGCTCGTGCCGCTCACGTCGCTGCTCATCGGCGTCTTGTCGCTGGCTCCCGAGCGAGGCGCGGCCGAGCTGCTCTTCTCGCAACCGATCTCGCGGCGCACGATTCTGCTCGGCAAGCTGCTCGGCCTGTTCGAAGCCCTGGTGGGCGCCCAGGCGCTGGGCTTCGGAGCCGCCGGCGTCGTGATCTTCTCGCAGTCG
>CAYTWT010000144.1:0-2320 GCA_964442185.1 uncultured Acidobacteriota bacterium | reverse complement strand
CGAACGGGCCAGCATCGAGCTCGACGGATGCCCTCAGTGAAAGCCGATAGAACTTCACGTGGGTGAAGTCCTCGAACAAGATGTAGACGGGGTCGGGTGTGCTGTTCGGGCCCTGGAATTGCTGTCCCGTCAGGACGGGCTTGTGGGCTCCGACGAACGCGTCGAAAGTGTCGCCGACCACGACGCCGAGGTGCTCCAACCCCATCTTGTAGACGCGCTGGTGCACGGGCGCGATGAGCTCGATGAGCGGGACGACCTTGCCGTCAAGGACTTGGAGCGGCTCGGCGGGAACGATCAAGGAGATCGGGCGGCCGTTCCAGACGTTCTCGCGATTAGCGACCGCGTGGCGTTCGATGAGCCCCCGCACATGCACGTACTGGTCCCACTCGGGGACCCGGTACGCAAGGTGGCTAAGTCCGTATGGGGCGATGTCGATGCCGCGTATGGCCAGCCGGTCTCGCTGCTGCGCGGCGAATGCCCGGTAGTCCCCGATGATCTCCTCGATCGGATCTGCCATCAGCCCGTCTCCTTCTGAGTTCGTACAGGTGGTTGACGCCGTACGCATCGTTCCTCAATGGCGACACAACAATAGCCGGGCGGGTCGCCGCCGATCGTCGAAAGCATGTCGAGACGGAAAGTGGCGCCGGTCGACACGTCCCCCTTCGAACGTGACACGGTCGCCGACTTCTCACCCCTCGTGCGTCTCCGGATTCTGCTTCTCATCGCGACACGCGTTCAACAGCCCGGCCGCGATCACCGTGATGAATCCGCGTCGCCGAATCTCATTGTGCTCCCCCGTCCATCTCGCTGCGTTACAGCATTTGTCGCTCCCGCTCTCGCTCTCGCTTTCGTTGGGGTCGCATCGGTCGGCAACGTCGAGCGCCCGCCGACTGCAAGACGCTGCGCTGGAAGATGACTTGCCGGCCCAGATCTGCCGCTCTGCGCTACCGCTGAGCGTGCGTGCCGGACGGGTTGGCGCGACCGAGCAATCCGAACGCTCTTGGACCAAGCAGCACCCCAACTCGTTGTCCAGCCCGGCATCGGCCACGTCACCGCAGCAGCGTTCTACATCGCCTGGTCACACCCGGACCGCTGCCGCAACGAAGCCGCCTACGCCCGCCTCGGCGGAGTCGCTCCGCTGCCTGCCACATCCCTCCAACAGCAAAGCCGTCATCGACTCAACTGCAACGGCGACCGAGAGAGGGTAAGTGAAACAAGGACGATCCGCCAGTCAAGTCGCGTGGTCGCGGGCGGCCAACCCCTGCCTTTGGCCCCTCCATCGCACCCTGGACCTTCGCCCGCCCGCGTCTCGGGGGCGGGCTCCGAAGCGCCGACCTCGAGCCACGTGCAGGCGCAACCGCCCCGTGGTCCACCCCACGCTGTCGTCTCGCGGCTAGGCGACCTCCTCGCCGGCCCCGTGGCCGCGCCCTGCGCCCTCGTCCTCGCCCTCGTCACCAACCACCTTGCGGCGCAGCACGCGGCTCTTCCAGTAGGGCGGACCGCGGCCGGGTGACCGCCGAGGGACAGCGACGGCGAGATCCAGGGTGCGATGCGGGCGGGTGCGTCGGCCTATCTGCTCAAGAGCATGCCCAAGGACGAGCTACTGGCCGCGGAGAGCACGGTCAACTTCCACACCATGATCCCGTTACGGTCGGACGCGGCCGAGCCAGTACCCCGGTCGACGCTTTGCATGGGCCACCGCCAACACCCGAATCTCTTCTTCCTGCACGAGGAAGACGAGCGCGTATGGAAAACGGGCAAGCAACGCCCGCCGGATTTCGAGGTTCGCGGCTACGTCTTGAAGCCGAGGGAAGGAACGAGGGCGGTTTCCGATGAGGGGAAGAATGGCCTGTATTCCTTCAAGGAATTCGCCCCCCAACCCTCGTACCAGCCGACCACTTCGGCCAGCTCGTCCGGGACTTCCGGCGCAAACCGGACTTGGGTCACTTTCGAGGACGGGAAATGCGCTCCTCGACCCGTGTCCGGGTCTCGTCCCAGGTCAGGCCGGGAAGACCGCCGACCGCGGCTTGGGCGCGACGCTCAACCTCGGCAACCCATGCCTCTCCATCGCGGGTCTCGATGTCAGGTTCGAGGCTGGCTAGAAGCTCCGCCGCCACGCGTTCGCCTTCGGAGAGCTGGAGAGCGTCCTTCAGCACGTCTTCAGCGGTGGTGGCCATGATGAAGTCTACTGCGGTTCGTCAGCCATGCAAGAGCCTGCTCCGCCTTGGCGGGCGATCCCCTGCTGCTGAAAAAGGCCCCTTTGGCCAAGGGCGCAGCCCGGAGCCCACGTGAATGGCATTCACGAGGTCATGGGTTCGAT
>CAYTWT010000143.1:0-31963 GCA_964442185.1 uncultured Acidobacteriota bacterium | reverse complement strand
CATGACACACGGAGCCGGCCCTTCGTGTCTGCGCACGAGGTAATCTCGACGCGATGGCTCGCGATCTGATCGCGCTCTTGAACGAACGGGTCGTCGTATTCGACGGCGCCACAGGCACGCGACTCTATGAGCGCGGTGTCTACCTGAACCGTTGCTTCGACGAGCTCAACCTCTCGAATCCGGCGCTGGTGCGCAGCGTCCACGAAGAGTACATCGAGGCCGGGGCCGACCTGCTCGAAACCAACACCTTCGGCGCGCATCGTTTCAAGCTCGGGCCGCACGGCCTCGAGAAGCAGGTGCGCAAGATCAACTTCGAGGGCGCGCGCCTCGCGCGCGAAGCCGCCGGCCCCCGCGGTTACGTGGCCGGCGCGCTGGGTCCGCTCGGCAAGCCGCTCGCGCCTTTCGGCAACATCGCCGAGGCCGAAGCCATCGCTGCCTGGCGCGAGCAGGCCGAGGGCCTGGCCGAGGGTGGCGTCGACCTGTTCCTGATCGAGACCATGCCCTCGCTCGACCAGGCGCGTGCGGCGCTGGCGGCAGTGCGCGCGGTGTCGGATCGCCCCGTCGTGGTGTCGCTGACGTTCAACGAGGAAGGCACGACGTTTTACGGCGACAAGCCCGAGGACGTGGTGAAGACCCTCGAGGCGCTGGGCGTGCCGGTGATCGGTGCCAACTGCAGCCAGGGTCCGCAGCCGATGCTCGAGACGATGCAGCGGATGGCCTCCGCCGCGACCAGCGCCAAGCTCTCCGCGATGCCCAACGCCGGCGCCCCGGCCTTCGTCGAAGGCCGCTACGTCTATCTGTGCACGCCGGAGTACATGGCCTCGTACGCACGCCGCTTCCTGTCGGCCGGCGTCAGCCTCGTCGGCGGCTGCTGCGGCACGACGCCGGCCCACATCAAGAACCTGGTGCGCTCGGTGCGCATGGGACAGCCTTCGCGCGACGTCGTGACGGTGCTGCCGCCGTCCCGGCCCAAGGAGGCGCCGCAGCCGATCGCGCGCGAGGAGAAGAGCCCGCTCGCCCGCAAGCTCGGCAAGCAGTTCGTGGTCTCCGTGGAGCTCGACCCGCCGCGCGGCGCCGATCCCGGGGCGATCCTGGAGAAGGCGCAGTACTGCAAGGAGAACGAGGTCGACGTCATCAACGTCGCCGATGGCCCGCGCGCCTCGGCCCGCATGAGCGCGCAGTCGCTGTGCGTGCTGCTCAAGTCGCAGGTCGGGATCGACACGATCCTGCACTACACCTGCCGCGACCGGAACCTGCTCAGCATCCAGTCGGACCTGCTGGGCGCGTATGCGCTCGGGCTGCGCAACGTGCTCGCGATCACCGGCGACCCGCCGAAGCTCGGGGACTATCCCGATGCCACGGCCGTCTACGACGTGGACTCCGTGGGTTTGATCCGGATCATGGATCACTTGAACCACGGCTGCGATCTGGCCGGCAACCTGATCGGCCCCGCGCTGGGGATTCACGTGGGGTGCGGCGCCGATCCGGGCAAGCCAGACATCGAGAAGGAAGTGCAGCGGCTCGAGGCGAAGGTGAAGGCGGGAGCCGAGTACATCATGACGCAGCCGGTCTACGAGATCCGCACGCTCGAGACGTTCCTGCGCCTGGTCAAGCCCTTCGACACGCCCGTGCTCGTGGGCCTGCTGCCGCTCTACTCGCACAAGAACGCCGAGTTCCTGCACAACGAAGTCCCCGGCATGCGCATTCCCGAAGAGACCCGCGAGCGCATGCGCAAGGCCGGCTCCGGCGACGAGGCGCGGCTGGTGGGCGTGAAGATCGCGCAGGAGGCGCTGCTCTGTGCGAAGGAGCTGGCCCAGGGCGCCTACATCATGCCGCCGTTCAACAAGGTCGAGCTGGCCGTCCGCGTCGTCGAAATACTGCACTGAATTAACAAATTGGAATAGGTGTTGGGCAGACTCAGCCTGGCGCGGAGCGTGGTATCATCTGTAATACCGGATGCCGGCCCGCCCCCGAATCGCCCTGGACACGAACGTTGTGGTCGCAGGGCTGCGCTCGAACAGGGGCGCCTCCTTCCGGCTGCTGACTGAGGTCGGCCGCGGCACCATAGAAGTGGCGTTGTCGGTGCCGCTGGTCTTGGAGTACGAGGAGGTGCTGCGCAGGTCCGGCGGGGCGACGGGGCTCACAGATCAGGAAGTGGATTCTGTTCTCGATTTCTTCTGTTCCGTGGGGCACCTCCAGCGTGTCTTCTATCTGTGGCGCCCGCTCTTGCCCGACCCCGGTGACGACATGGTTCTTGAGGTAGCCGTAGCCGCGCAGTGCTCCGCGTTGGTCACACACAACACCCGGGATTTCGTTGGTGCTGAGCGGCTGTCCGTAACCGTGCTTAGGCCCGTGGAGTTCCTTCGTCAGATCGGAGTCGTGAAATGAGCACCCTGAGCGTACGCTTGCCGCATTCCCTGCACCGGCACCTCCGGGAGCTGGCTGTCCGCGAAGGCGTGTCGATGAACCAGCTCATTAGCTCAGCTGTTGGCGAGAAGCTGTCGGCGCTGATGACTGCAGAGTACCTGGACGAACGAACGAGCCGCGGCAACCGGCAAGCCTACGAGGCGGTCCTTCGCAAGGTGAAGAGCGCACCACCCGAGAGAGGCGACGAGCTGCCCAACAAAGCGTTGCAGCGGACGAGCCCGCGTCGCTCAGGACGGTCGCGCGCTCGCCGCTGAACGCGAGATCTCTTGTCGCGGGATGAGGCGTGACGATGCAGGCCTTCTTCACCCGCTACCCGAAGGAAGCCGCAGAGGAGACGCGGACCGCTACGGTCCCGGAGGGCGCCGCTGTACCGGCCGCAACCTACGGATTCCTGGAGTTCTACTGCCCCGATGTGGCTTGCGATTGTCGCCGCGTCGTGATCAGTGTTGTGGCCGAACCAGGTGAGAAAGTCATGGCCACGTTGAACTATGGCTGGGAGGGGGTGAGCTTCTACCGGCGTTGGAGTCATGACGACGAGTTTGCGGTCCAGATGGCAGGCGTCTCACTGGAGCCGCCCGGCCAGCAGTCGAGGCACGCGGAGTCCTTCCTGCGTCTCTTTCGCGACTTCGTCCTCGCGGATCCTCGCTACAGGGCGCGGCTCCGTCGTCACTACCGGATGTTCAAGCGCTGGAGGCCAGCGTGAGGGGGCGGGGTCTAACAGTGGAGCGGCCCAGGTCTTGACCGTGTGGATCCAGGAGGCGGGGCAGGCAGAAGTCAGGCTCGTCACTGTTCGCCCGAGGTGGCCATGAAGATCACCATTCTCGATACCGTGGTCTTGATCGTGACCTCCCGGCATGGCCTCCCTGCCGGGGATCTCGGAGCCAGTGTCGAGCTCTACGGAGCGGCCCGAGTCGAAATCGAGTTCGTTCAAGCTTCGGGGCAGACCAAGGCCCTGGTCACCCTCCGATCAGCGAACCTACGCTCCCTCGGCGCGTAAAGGGCGAAGTCCGCGCCCGGCGGGCAGGCCGATGGCGCGGCCCGCGCAGTGATCTCGGTGTTCGGCCTCGGGGAGGAGTGTGACGAGTGTCGGAAGAGCATAGGGGTGCCTGTGAGCTGTGCGGGCACGAGGCGGCGAGAGCCCTGATGGCTCGCCACCTTGCTACGTGTGCGGCACAGCACGAGGCGGGGTCACGTCCAGGCCCGTTGGTTCAGGTCCATATCGAGGCAGAGGGCATGCCGGAATACTGGCTCCATGTCGAGGGCCGGGAGACCGCGTCACTCCAGCAGCTGGACTCGCTCCTACGCCGGGTGTGGCTCGAGTGCTGCGGGCACATGAGCGCCTTCCGGGTGGGCCGGTCTGAACTCAGCAAGCGAACTCCCCTGTCGGCGTTGCCGGCCAAGGGCGTCGCATTCCAGTATGAGTATGACTTCGGCTCGACCACAGCCCTCAAGGGCAGGGTGTTCGGTTTCCGTGAGGGCTCCATCGGCCGCAGCGTGGTTCGCTTGCTGGCCCGGAACACTCCACCTACCCTCACTTGCACAGCCTGCGAGGCGCCCGCCACTCTCGTGTGCCCCTATTGCATTTACTCCGAGCCCTGCTGGCTCTTCTGCAAGACGCACGCACCCCAGCACCCATGCGCCAAGGACGAAGTCTTCATGCCGACCGTGAACTCACCACGGATGGGCGTGTGCGGCTACACGGGGCGAGATGAGCAACCGGGGACGTAGCTAAGTTCCGCCACGCCGATGGTCGAGGGACGCCCGTCCCGTTTCACCAGGGACGCGACATCTCGGCGACACTCGTCCGAAAGATCGCCCAGGATATCGGCTTCACGGCGGAGCAACTTCTGGGGCGTCCGCAGGAGCTGGCCGCGCGGTTCGCGGGGGTCGGCCCGACGCGAGTTCAGGGGCCTGAGCTTAGCCCGACAATGCGGGAGCGGTTTCAACTAGAATCACGACAGGTTCTGTCGCATGAAGGCTCCGGTCCTTCTCGCCGCTTTCGCGCTCGTGATTGCCGGACCATCGATCGCTCAGGAGCGCCCCGCCCCGACGGACGAGCCGGTCTTCCGTTCCGGACTCGAGATGGTCAATCTCACACTGAGCGTCCGCGACGCGCAGGGGACGCTCGTGAACGATCTCAGCGCCGACGATTTTCGCGTCACCGAAGACGGTCGGCCGCAGGCGGTGCGACTCTTTGCCCGCGCCGTCGAGCCTGGCGAGCGGGAGGCGCTCGTGCTCGACCTCGGCCTGCTCATCGACACGAGCGAGAGCATGAAGGCTGAGCTGCGACTCTCGCAGGAGGCCGCGGTGCGGTTCTTGGAGGCGGTGCCTCGCGCCCGCGATCTGCTCACCGTCTTCTTCGACGAGGATATCCGCATCTCGCGCTACGACAGCGAGCACCAGCAGGGACTGATCGAGCGGATCTTCGACGCGAAGGGCAGCGGGAACACCGCGCTCTACGACGCCATCACCGTATATCTCTCGCGGGTCGCCGACGCCACGGGCCGGAAGATCCTGGTGCTCTTCACCGACGGCGACGACACCACCAGCTCGGTGAGCCTGTCTGACCTGATGGGCCTGGTGCGCGGCAGCTCCGTGACCATCTATCCGATCGCTTTCACCGGTGGCTACAAGCTCGGCGACAAGCGCGCACTCTCGGCCCGTGCCTTCGTACAGCAGTTGGCCGATTTCTCGGGCGGGCTGGTGTTCCTGCCGCGGACCTCCAAGGACCTGCCCCAGATCTACGCCAAGATCCTCGAAGAGCTGAGCTCGCAATACGTCATCGGCTACGTCTCGGACAACGCGAAGCGGGATGGCAAATTCCGCAAGCTGCGCGTAGATGTCGGCGGGCCCGGGCTAAGGGTCCGCCACCGCCTGGGCTACCAGGTCCCAAGAAACTAGCGCTTCAGCAGCTCGGCGATTTGGCGCTCGATCTCTCGCACCCGCTTCTGAAGCTTCGGCAGTCTCGCGAAGACGGCGCTGGCCTTGAGCCAATCGCGGTTCTCGATCGCTGGATAGCCCGACACGAACGCCCCGGGCGCGACGTCGTGAGGGATGCCGGTCTGCGCGGAGGCGACGACGCCGTCACCGACGCTCAGATGGCCCGCGACGCCGACCTGGCCGGCGAGCGTCACCCGGTGGCCGATCTTGGTGCTGCCGGCGATGCCGACCTGGCCCGCGAGCACCGTATCCTCGCCGAGCGTCACCGAGTGGCCCACCTGCACCAGGTTGTCGAGCTTGCTGCCGCGGCCGATGCGCGTCTCGCGCAACGCCGCGCGGTCGATCGCCGTGAGCGCACCGATCTCCACGTCGTCCTCGATCACCACGATGCCGCGCTGCGGGATCTTCTGGTAGCGGCCGGCGTCGTCCTTGGCGAAGCCGAAGCCGTCGCTGCCGATCACCGCGCCGTTTTGGATCACGACGCGATGGCCGAGGCGGCAGGCCTCGCGCAGCTGCACCCCCGAGTGCAGCTCACAGTCCTCGCCGATCGCGGCGTCGTCGTAGACCACGACGTGCGGATGCAGCACGCTGCGCGCGCCGATCGAGACGCGCGCCCCCACCACCGCGTACGCGCCGAGATGGACGCCCTCGCCAAGCACCGCAGCTGAGCCCACCTGCGCCGTCGGGTGGATCCCGGCCGGCGGCTGCGGCTTCGGGTGGAGCAACGCGACCGCGCGCGCGAACGCGAGATAAGGGTTCTTCGAGAGCAGGCTCGGCAGTGGCGTCTCGAGTTCGGGCGCGACGATCGCCGCCGTGGCACGGGTCGAGGCGAGCAGCGCGGCGTAGCGCGGGTTCGCGACGAAGGTCAGGTCGCCGGGGCCCGCCTCTTCGATGCCCGAGACGCGTGCCACTTCCACCGAGCCGTCACCCCGGACCGAACAGCCGAGGCGTGCAGCGAGGTCGCTGAGTTTCACGGCCGGGGCGAGGGCACCGCTGGGGGCGGGGGCACCGGCGTGAGCGAGGACACCGGCGCGAGCGCGGGCTTCGGCTTCGGGGCTTCCCCGGCGTTCACGGAGCCATTGACCTCCGCGCCCTCGCGCACCGAGAGGATCTGGGCCTCTAGCGTGCCGCTCAACTTGGCCTTCTCGAGGAGCAGCAGACGCTGCACCTTGATCTCCCCCGAGAACTCACCGGCGATCTCGGCCGACTCGGCTACGACCTTGGCCTCGACCCGGGCGCCTTCGCCGACGTGGAGCCGGCCCTTCAAGTGGATCTCGCCCTTGAAGCGGCCCAAGATCCGGGCTTCCTTCCCCGTCAGCTTGCCCTCGACCTCGGCATCCGAGTCGATGAGCGTCGGCTTGTCTGCCTCCATCACGCCTCCGCGAAAGAGGCCATTGTAGCCCAAGGCCACGGTATCATCGCGGGATGGCTGACGAGAAGCAGCGCCCATGAGCCGCGTGCGGCCCGAGGAGGCCCGGTTCGCCCCGGCCCCGGCGGATTCCCCGTTCGTCCTGACCAGCGACTTCGAGCCCCGCGGCGACCAGCCGCGGGCGATCGACGAGCTGGTCGCCGGCCTCGAGCGGCATGACAAGCACCAGGTGCTGCTCGGAGTCACCGGCAGCGGCAAGACCTTCACGATTGCCTCCGTGCTGGCGCGCGTGAACCGGCCCGCGCTGGTGCTCGCCCACAACAAGACGCTCGCGGCCCAGCTCTACCAGGAGTTCAAGGCCTTCTTCCCGCAGAACGCCGTCGAGTACTTCGTCTCGTACTACGACTACTACCAGCCCGAGGCGTACGTCCCGCAGTCCGACACGTACATCGAGAAGGAATCGACGATCAACGAGGAGATCGACCGGATGCGCCTGTCGGCGACGCGCAGCCTGTTCGAACGCCGCGACGTGGTGATCGTGGCCTCGGTCTCGTGCATCTACGGGCTGGGCTCGCCCGAGGCGTATTACGGGATGTTGCTGTTCATCCGCCAGGGCGAAACGCTCGACCGGCGCGAGCTGCTCGCGAAGCTGGTCGAAGCGCGCTACGACCGCAACGACCTGGACTTCAAGCGCGGCACGTTCCGGGTGCGCGGCGACGTGGTCGAGATCATCCCGGCCTACGAGGAGACGGGCATCCGCATCGAGCTGTTCGGCGACGAGGTGGAATCGATCGCGTCGTTCGATCCGCTCACGGGCAAGACGCTCGGCCGGCTCGCACAGGTCGCGATCTACCCCTCGAGCCATTACGTGACGCCAAGGCCGCGGCTCGAGGACGCGATCAGGACGATCGAGGTGGAGCTGCTCGAGCGCAAGGGCGAGCTGGAGCGCGAGGGCAAGCTGCTCGAGGCCCAGCGTCTGTATCAGCGCAGCATGTTCGACCTCGAGATGCTGCGCGAGGCCGGCCACTGCCACGGCATCGAGAACTACTCGCGGCACCTGTCGGGGCGCAAGGCCGGCGAGCCGCCGCCGACGCTGCTCGACTACCTGCCGAAGAACGCGCTCATCGTCGTGGACGAATCGCACCAGTCGATCCCGCAGGTGCGTGGGATGTACCACGGCGACCGGCAGCGCAAGACGACACTCGTCGAGTACGGCTTCCGGATGCCCTCGGCCCTCGACAACCGGCCGCTCAACTTCGACGAGTTCGAGCAGCGGCTCGGTCAACGCGTGTACGTTTCCGCGACGCCCGGGCCCTATGAGCTGCAGCAGGCGGGGGGCGTCGGGGTGGAGCAGGTGATCCGCCCGACAGGCCTGATGGACCCTCAGGTCGTGATCCGGCCGGTGCGGGGCCAGGTGGACGACCTGCTGGCGGAGATCCGCGCCCGGGCCGAGCGTGACGAGCGAGTGCTCGTGACGACGCTGACCAAGCGCATGGCCGAGGACCTGACCGAGTACTACCACGACCTCGGCGTCCGCGTGCGCTACTTGCACTCCGACATCGAGACGCTCGAACGCATGCGCATCCTGCGCGATCTGAGAAAGGGCGAGTTCGACGTGCTCGTCGGCATCAACCTGCTGCGCGAAGGCCTCGACCTGCCGGAGGTGTCGCTGGTCGCGATCCTCGACGCCGACAAGGAGGGCTTCCTGCGCTCGGCGGGCTCGCTGATCCAGACGATGGGGCGCGCGGCGCGCCACGTCGCCGGCACCGCGATCCTCTACGCGGACAAGGAAACCGACTCGATGAAGGCGGCGATCTCCGAGACCACCCGCCGCCGCCTGATCCAGGAGGCGTACAACAAGGAGAACGGCATCACGCCGGAGAGCATCCGGAAGAACATCGGCGAACTGCTCTCGAGCGTCTACGAGGCCGACTACGTGGCGGTGCCCGAGGTGGAGGTGACGCGGGTCGATCGCTTCAAGACGGTCGACGACATCGAACGGGAAATCAAGAAGCTGGAGAAGCAGATGCGCGAGGCGGCCAAGGCGCTCGAGTTCGAGAAGGCAGCCGCGGCCCGCGACCAGATCAAGGCGCTTCGGGCGCGGGAATTCGGCCTGAAGTAGCGCGGCCGGCCCCGACGTGGGCGCGGGCCGCCTCCACGGCCATCTCGAAAGACTGGAAGATGCGCAGCCTGCCCTTGCGATCACGCCAGCCCGCCTTGGCGAACGCCCGCAGCGGTTGTCCGCCGACACCCGCCAGGATCACCTTGATGCCTGCGTCGTTGAGGCTCGCCACGAGCGACTCCAGGGCCACGAGGCCCGTGGCGTCGATCGCCGGGACCGCCTCCATGTGCAGGATCACGACGTCGAGGCCCCGCCGCTCCACCGTCTCGATCGCGCCCATGGCCTTCTGGGCCGCGCCGAAGAAGAGCGGCCCCGCGATCTCGTAGAGCAGCACACCACGCGGCAGAGGCTCCGCGAGGTTGGGGTGGGTCTCGCCCACCAGGCGGACGCCAGTGACCTCGGCCATCCGGCGCATGAAGAGCAGCGCCGAGAGCACGATCCCGGTGGTCACCGCCACCACCATGTCGAACAGCACCGTGAGCCCGAAGCAGAGCAGCAGCACCAGAGTGTCGCTTCGTGGCGCGACCCTGAGGATATGGACGAAGTGGCGGGCTTCGCTCATGTTCCACGCCACCAGGACCAGGAGCGCGGCCAATGAGGCCATCGGCAGATAGCCGAGCAGCGGCGCCAGCAGCAGCACGGCCCCCAGCACGAAGCCCGCGTGGGCCACGGCGGCGACGGGAGAAAGGGCGCCGGAGCGGACGTTCGTCGCGGTGCGGGCAATCGCACCGGTCGCGGCGATTCCGCTGAAGAAGGGCGCCACGATGTTGCCGATCCCTTGCGCCACCAGCTCCGTGTTGGGGTCGTGCTTCTTGCCCGTCATGCCGTCGGCCACGACGGCCGACAGCAGCGACTCGATCGCGCCGAGCATGGCGATCGCAAAGGCCGGCGGAAGCAGCAGCCGGATCAGTTCGAGCGAGAGCGTGAGGGGCGCGCCGTCCGGCCCCGGGAGATGCCAGGGCAGCAGGGGCAGGGGCGGGTGGCGCGGGATCCCGGAAACCCGCACGCCGCCCTCGTCGTGGAAGAACCGGTTCTGGATCGTGGCCACGTCGACGCCCTGCAGTGAGTGAACCAGGACGAAGGCCGCAACGGCGCCGAATGTGAGCGCCACGAGCGGCGCGGGCAAGCGCCGGTCGAGCCGGGGCCACAGAATCAGCAGGGCCAGCGTCAGAGCACCGATCGCCAGGTCGGGCCAGTGCGCCGTCGGCAGCGCCCGCCAGAGTGCCTGGAGCCTGTCGAGGTAGTGCTCGGGCATTTCTGCGACCGACAGGCCGAGCAGGTCTTTCATCTGCAGCGTGCCGATCACCACCGCGATGCCGGCGGTGAAGCCGGTTGTCACCGGGTGCGGCACGAACTGGATGAAGTCCCCGAACTTTGCGAGCCCCATCGCGATGAGCATGAGGCCCGCCAAGAGCGTCGCGACCAACAGGCCACCGAGACCCTGGCGTGTGGCAATCGGCGCCAGGATCACCACGAAGGCGGCGGTCGGCCCGGAGACCTGCACCCGCGAGCCGCCGAGCAGCGCGATCAACCCGCCGGCGACGATCGCGGTGTAGAGCCCGTGCTGCGGAGCCACGCCCGAGGCGATAGCGAGGGCCATCGACAGCGGCAGCGCGACGACACCGACGACCGCCCCCGCCAGCACGTCAGCGCGCAACTGCTTCGGGCCGTAGCCTTCACGAAGCGACGCTCGCAGCGCCGAGGCCAACGCTAGGCTCAACGCTTCTTGCCCGTGGCCTGCCGCGCGACCGCCTCCGACGCCTGGCGGACCACCTCCGGGTCGCCGAGGTAGTAGTGACGCTGCGCGCGAAGCTCGGCATCGAGTTCGTAGACGAGAGGCATGCCCGTGGGGATATTGAGCTCGGTGATCTCGTCCTCGGAAACGTCGTCGAGGTACTTCACGAGGGCGCGCAGGCTGTTGCCGTGCGCCGCGATCACGACGCGCTGGCCCGCGCGGATCTGCGGCGCTACGACCTCGTGCCAATAGGGGAGGAAGCGGGCGACCGTCTCCTTCAAGGATTCGGTGAGCGGCAACTCCTCGGGCTTCAGGTTCGCATAGCGCCGGTCGTGGCCGGGGAAGCGCGGGTCCTCGCGCGAGAGCGGCGGGGGTGGCGTCGAATAGCTGCGCCTCCAGATCTTGACCTGCGCCTCGCCGAACTTCGCCGTCGTCTCGGCCTTGTTGAGCCCCTGCAGGTCCCCGTAGTGGCGCTCGTTCAGCTTGAAGCTGCGCTGCACCGGGATCCACATCAGGTCCATGCCGTCGAGCACGATCCAGAGGCTGCGGATCGCGCGCTTCAGGAGCGACGTGTGCGCCACGTCGAAGCTGTAGCCGCCGTCGTCGAGGAGCCGCGCCGCTTCCTGGGCTTCCTGGATTCCCTTCGGCGTGAGGTCCACGTCCGTCCAGCCCGTGAAGCGGTTCTCCAGGTTCCACTGGCTCTCGCCGTGCCGCAGCAGGACCACCTTGTGCATTGTGATTCTTTCTCCACGCCCTCGCCGCCAGGGGCCGGTAGTATAGTCCCCGCCGATGAACAGCGTGGCGATTCTGGGGGCCGGGGAATTGGGTGCGAGCCTCGCGCGCCTGCTCGCGGATCGCGAGCAGGCGCGACGTGTGATCCTCGTCGATCCTGACGAGGGGCGCGCCAGGGGCAAGGCGCTCGACCTGCTCCAGTCCGGGCCGGTCGAGGGCTCCGACACGCGGCTCGAAGGACACGCGAGCCTCGATGCCCTCGAGGGCCTCGACGCGATCGTGGTCGCCGATCCGCTCGAGCTGGTCGGGCCCGATCTCGTGCCGCTGCGTGTCGCCGACTTCGTGCGCGGCCTGCTGCCGATCCTCGGGAACGCACCGCTCGTGTTTGCCGGGGCCGACCCGAGCCCGCTGGTGGCCGCCGCGCTCGAACGTGGGGTTGCGCGCGACCGAGTGCTGGGCAGCGCGCCGATCGCGTGGTCTGCAGCACTGCGCCGGCTCCTGGCCGAGGCGCTCGCTGTCGAGCCGAGCGGCGTAGCGGCCAGCGTCCTGGGCCGTCCGCCCGACCTGATTCCCATCGGCGTGAGCGTCGGCGGTGTCCCAATCGCGGGCGCCGGGCTCTCGGCGCTCGGACGCTCGCTCGAGCGGCTCAAGGCACGCAGTCTTGGGCCGTTGAGCCTGGCCACGGCCGCGGCGCGAGCCCTCGCGGCCTTGCAGGGCTCACGATCGTCAGTGCTGCCGGTCGTGGTGGCGCTGGATGCCGCTGCGGTTCCTCGCGGTGTCGCGCTCGCGCTGCCGGCGCGGATCGCCGCGGGCCGGGTGCAAGGCCTCGAGGTTCTCGATCTCACGCCGCGCGAGCGGCTGGCCTTCGACAATGCCGCGGCCCGGAGCGTCGCGCGATGACCGCGAGCTTCACGCTGGACGAGGCCTTCGCCCACTGCGAGCAGCGGGTCCGACAGCACTACGAGAATTTTCCGGTCGGTTTGTTCGTGCCGAAAGACAAGCGGCGCTACGTCCACGCCATCTACGCCTTCGCGCGTGTGGCGGACGACTTCGCCGACGAGGGGATCTACGAGGGCATGCGCCGGCAGAAGCTCGAGGAGTGGGAGACGCGCCTGCATGCCGCCTACCTGGGGCAGGCCGAGGGGCCGATCTTCACGGCCCTTGCCGAGACCGTGAAACGCCTCGAGATCCCGAAGCGCCTGCTGCTCGACTTGCTCTCGGCTTTCAAGCAGGACACGGAGCAGGGCCGCTACGAAAACTGGGACGAGCTGCTCGATTATTGCCGCCGCTCCGCGGATCCGGTCGGTCGGTTGGTGCTGCTGGTGTTCGGCTATCGCGACCAGGAGCTGCTGCCCCTGTCGGACGCGATCTGCAGCGGCCTGCAGCTTGCGAACCACTGGCAGGACCTTGCGCTCGACCTGCGCAAGGACCGCATCTATGTCCCGCGCGATCTGCTCGCCAGCCACGGCGTGCCGGAGTGGGACCTGAACGCGGGCCGCGTCACGCCCGGCTTTACGAACTTGATGCAGGATCTGATCGCACGCACTCGTGCGCTCTTCGAGTCCGGCCGGCCGCTGTGCGACCGCGTCAACCGCGACCTGCGCTTCGAGATGCGCCTGACCTGGCTGGGCGGCAGCGGCATTCTCGACCGCCTCGAAGCGAACGGCTACGACGTGTTCCGCAAGCGCCCGAGCTACGGCCTCGGCGGCAAGCTCCGCCTGGCCTGGAAGGCGTGGCGCTGGGCGGGCAGGCGGTGAAGAAGAGCGCCCTCGCCTCGACCGCCATCGCGCTGGCGCTGATTGCCTGGGCGTTCGCCCAGTTCAGGCACGAGCGCTTCGACGCCGTCGCGATGCTGGTCGCGGCGCTCAGCTTCTACTACCTTGGAGCGCGCTATTACAGCGGCCTGATCGCACGGGAGCTCGGTCTCGACGACAAGAACGAGACCCCGGCGCACCGCCTGCGCGACGATCGCGACTACATGCCGTTCCGGCGTTGGACGCTGTTTGGCATGCACTTCGCGTGGATCGCCGGTCCCGGCCCGCTGATCGGGCCGACGCTCGCCGCCCAGTTCGGATTCCTCCCGGGCTTCCTCTGGATCGTGCTGGGCGCGGTCTTGATGGGCGGGGTCCAGGACATGGTGATCCTGGCCTTCTCGACGCGCCGCGACGGGATGAGCCTCGCGCGGATGATCAAGACCGAGGTCGGTCCGTTCGGTGGACTGCTGGCGTCGCTCGCAGTCTTGTTCATCCTCGAGATCATCCTGGGCGTGCTCGGGCTGTTCGTCGTGAACGCGCTCAAGGGCAGCCCCTGGGGCACCTTCACGATCGCGGCGTCGATCCCGATCGCGGTGCTCGTGGGTTTGTACATGACGCGCCTGCGCCCCGGCCACGAAGGCGAGGCGACCGCGATCGGCGTGGTGCTGCTGATCGGAGCGACGGCGGCGGGCCATTGGGTCGCCGAGAGCCCGACCCTGTCGGCGATCTTCACGCGGACCGATGCCGAGCTGGCGGTGGCCGTGGTCATCTACGGCTTCCTGGCCGCGGCTCTTCCGGCCTGGATGCTGCTCGCGCCGCGTGACAACATCTCCACGTACCTCAAGGTCGGCACCGTGGTGCTGCTCGCCGTGGGCATCCTGTTCTCGCGGCCTGTGGTTCAGATGCCGGCCATCACGCCTTTCATCGACGGCAGCGGGCCGATCTTCGGCGGCGGGCTGTTCCCGTTCTGCTTCATCATCATCGCGTGCGGCGCGATCTCGGGCTTCCATTCGCTGATCAGCAGTGGCACGACCCCGCGCTTCCTCGACAAGGAGAGCGACATTCGCGTCGTGGCCTACGGCGGGATGCTGACCGAGAGCTTCGTGGGCGTGATGTCGCTGATCGCGGCTGTGACGCTTGCTCCCGGCGTGTACCTCGCGATGAACATCCCGGCCCCCGCCGGCGCCAACCGGGACGGCACGCTGCCCCCGGCGATCGCACAGCAACTCACGGATCGGGTCTCCGGCTACGGCGACGCGTTCCGGATCTCGCCCGCAGAGATGGAGACGCTTGCGGCGCAGGTCCAGGAGAGATCGCTCTACAACCGCGCCGGCGGGGGCCCCTCGCTCGCCGTCGGGATGGCGCACATCTTCTCGAAGACGCTGCGCGGCGCCTGGCTCGCGTTCTGGTACCACTTCGCGATCATGTTCGAGGCAGTGTTCATACTCACGGTCCTCGACTCGGGCACCCGCGTGATCCGCTTCGTCGTCCAGGAGCTGGTGGGAGACGTGGCGGCGCTCCGGGGTCGGCCGGCCGCGCGCTCACCGGTCTGGATCACCAGCGCCCTCGCGGTGCTGGGCTGGGGGCTGATCCTCTCCTGGGGGATCGTAGACCGCGAAGGCGGAACGCGCGCCCTGATTCGGATGTTCGGCACCTCGAACCAGCTGCTGGCGGTGATCGCGCTGGCGCTCGCTACGATCGTGATGCTGAAGCGCCATCGCGGCCATGCCTGGATCACGGGCCTGCCGGCGCTCGCGGTGGCCACGACGACGCTCTGCGCCGGGATCCTCGCCATCTTCGCCGCCGACCCGCGTGTCGGCGCGCTCGCAGCAGCGCGTGCTGCCGCGACGCCGCGCGCGATCCAGAACGCTTGGCTGACGGCAGGGCTCACGGGCACGCTGCTGGCATTCGTCGTGGCCGTGCTCTGGGTCACGCTACGCAAGGGCCTGGCCGTCGCGCGGGCGCCGGAGGAGCGCTGCTGATGCGCGCCTTCGTTCTGGCGCTGCGCGACATGCTCCACGGCCTGTTCGGCTTCCCTAGCCACCGTATCTCGAGTGCCTGCGCCATCGAGGCGCGCTACCGCGGCCCGCGGCGCTGCTGCTGATGGAGACGGCCTCCGCGCGGCTGACGCGCGCCAGTGGCACCAGCTTCTACTACGCGTTCCGCATCCTGCCGCAGACGAAGCGGCGCGGCATCTTCGCCCTCTATTCGTTCTGCCGCGTCGTCGACGACTGCGTCGACGAGCCGGACGGTGGAGGCGAAGACGGCCTGGAGCGTTGGATGGCGGAGGTGGACTGCGCCTATGCCGGCCGACCTGAAACGCCCCTCGGCCGGGACCTCGCGGAGGCCCTGGCCCGCTTCCCGATCCCGCGGTCCTGCTTCGAGGAGATCGTGGCCGGCTGTCGGATGGACCTGACCACGACGCGTTACGCGACTTTCGACGAGCTGCGGCTGTACTGTTCGCGGGTGGCCTCGGCAGTCGGTCTCGCGACGATCGAGATCTTCGGTTACCGGAATCCCACCACACGCGAGTACGCAAGCGAGTTGGGGCTGGCACTCCAGCTCACGAACATCCTGCGCGACGTGACGCCGGATGCGGCCAAGGGCCGGATCTACGTCCCGCTCGACGAACTGGCCCGTTGCGGCGTGAGCGAGCCGCAGTTTCTCGAGGCGGCCCGCACTGGGCAGCGCTCCGCCTCGATCACGGCGCTGCTCGCTTTGCAGGGTGAGCGCGCCCGGCGCAGCCACGACCGTGCGGCGGCGCTGCTGCCTGCCGAGGATCGGCGCGCGATGGCGTCGGCGCGGGTCATGGGCGCCGTGTATCGCGAGCTGCTCGACGAGATCGTACGGCGCGGCTATCCGCTGGGTGGCGACAAGGTGAGGGTGCCACGACGCCGCAAGGCGTGGCTGGCAGTGCGCACGCTCGGCGCTTCGCTCCTGGGCGCATGAGGGTCGTCGTCGTAGGCGGCGGCTTTGCGGGTCTGGCGGCGGCGATCACGCTTCAGGAACGGCGACACGAAGTCCTGCTTCTGGAACGGCGCGGGCTGCTGGGCGGTCGCGCGAGCTCGATGCGCGACACGCTCTCCGGCGAGGACGTGGACAACGGCACGCACCTGATGCTCGCGGGTTACGCGGCGACGCTCGACCTGATCCAGCGTGCGGGGGCCGAGGACCTGCTGCACATCCAGGACGACCTGCGCCTCGACTACATCGACGACCGCGGCTATACGACGCTCGCCTGTCCTCCGCTCGCCGCGCCACTGCATCTGCTCTTCGGTCTTCTGGGCCTGCGCGTGCCCTGGGGGGTGCGATGGCAGGCGCTCCGACTGGGTCTCGCCGTGCGCTTCGGTCCGGCGCCGCACGGGTTGACGCTCGCCGAGTACTTCCGGCGCACGGGGCAGGGGACGCAGGCGCGCCGGCTGCTGTGGGACCCGCTCTCGCTCGCGATCCTCAACCAGACGCCGGAGCAGGCCGCGGCGATCCTGTTCTGGAACGTCTATCGCGAGGCCTTCCTGGCGAGCCACGCGGCTTCGCGGCTGGTGTTCCTGAAGCGCGGCTGGGGCGTGCTTCACGAGCGGCTGGCTGGCTACTTCGAGGCCCGCGGCGGCGTGCTTCACAAGCGTGCGCTCGCCGAGGCGATCGAGATCGCGAAGCGGCGCGTCACGGGCGTGCGCTATTCGCAACGCGCCCAGACCCGGGCAGAGATCCGGGCCGGCAAGCGGGCGGAGAGCAAGACTGCTGCTGCGGACGCGATCGTCAGCGCGGTGCCGTGGAGCGCCCTGCCGGGACTCCTGCCGGCGGAGCTGCGCGCGGAGCTGCCGTTCGCGAGCGCGGCGAGGCTCGCCGGCTCGCCGATCGTGTCGGTCGAGATCTGGCTCGACCGCGTGGTGGTCGACCGCGCCATGGTCGGCCTGCGCGACAGCGAGATGGAGTGGGTCTTCGACAAGGGACGGATCTTCGGCCGTGTCGGCGCGCCGCAGCATCTCGCCTTCATCGTGAGCGCCGCCTGGCGCAGCCTGCCGCGGCCGAACGCCGAGCTCGTCGCCGCGGCCGAAAGCGCCCTTGGCCGGTACTTCCCGGCCATGAAGCAAGCGACCGTGACGCGCTCGCTGGTGATGCGCGAGGCCGAGGCGACATTTGCCTCGGACCCCGAGGCCGAGGCGCTTCGGCCGGAAACCCGGACGCCGATCCACGGGCTCTACCTCGCCGGTGACTGGACTGCGACCGGCCTGCCCGCCACGATCGAAGGTGCGGTTCGCAGCGGGCTCGCCGCCGCCGCCGCGCTCGAGGCCTCCTGAATCCGCCCGCCTTCCCGCGGCTGCGCTGGTTCGCGCTGGCCTGGCTGCTGATCTACGTGCCGTCCTACACGGAGGCCTACGGGCCCGCCAACTTCCTGCTTCTGTGCAACCTGTCCGTCTTCATCACGGCGCTCGGCCTCTGGCTCGGGAGCTCGCTGCTGCTCTCGAGCCAGGCCGTGGGCCTGCTCGTCGTGAGCCTGGTGTGGAACCTGGACGTGCTTTCCCGTCTGCTCACCGGCGCGCACTGGATCGGTGGCACCGAGTACATGTGGGACCCGCGGTGGCCGCTGGCGACACGCCTGATGTCGCTCTACCACGTCGTGGCGCCCCTGTTGATCGTGTACGCGCTGGGGCGGGTCGGCTACGACCGTCGTGGCCTGCCGCTACAGTCGGCGATCGCCATCGTGGCGATCCTGCTGGGTCGGCTGTTCGGACCCGCCGCCAACCTGAACCACGCCTTCAGCGATCCGATCCTGAAGCGCTCCTTCGAACCGGCTGCCCTGCATCTCGCGATCGTGATCGGCGTGCTCGTCGGTGCATTGTATCCGCTCACCGACGCCGTGCTGCGCCGGAGCTTGCCGGCGCGCGTTTCCTAGTCACCTCGCAGCGCGGCGGCCCTTCCGCCTACAGCGGCCGGACGACGTTTGGGAAGTTCCGCCATACCGGCACGCCGCAGAAGTGCTCGCCTTCGGTACAGGTGGGGGTGATGCGACCGGCGCGCAGCACGCAGGGCGGGCCCATGTGCTTCGCCAGCCGCGGGTGAAGCGCGCGCACCTGTTCGAGCTCGTCCATCGAGGCCTGGTAGATCTCCTCCTGCGCGTTGAAGCAGGTGCGCATCACCCACTTGTGCGCGAGGTAGAGCAGACTGCCGGTTTCGTGGAAGCGCAAGGCCTTGGCGTTGGGCAGCAGGTAGAGGGCCGATTCCAGCGGGACGCCCATCTCGAGCAGGCGGTTCTTCGCGGCCCACGCCGATTCCATCGCGGCCGCGTACACCTCGAGAGCCTCGGCGTTGCGTGCGATCAGCGGTGGCGTCACGTAGTCGGGTCGCAGCGTGTCGGTGAGCGTCATCAGCGGCCGCGACGCCGGCACCATCCGGTGGCGCTGGTCCTGGCTGTCGGCCGTGTGCGAGAGCTTCTTGAGGAACGTGTAGCTGGCGTGGTGGAGCGCACGTCCCAGTGGCGAGTGCACCGAGATCTGCAGCGTCTCGAGCCGATAGCGATTCTGCCCGGGGTTGAGCGCTCGCTCGAGCGCCTCGGCGTCGGGGAGGCTCTCCGCGGTCGCGCCGAATACCGCCCGAACCGCGTCCGCCGTGGTCTGCTCGGCGCGGGCCGAGTAGTCGACCAGCAGCGACGTGCGCCGGCCCAACTGCGCGTCGAGCGCGCTCGCGAGCGAGTCCGCCCCGCCTTCGGTGGACGGGAAGCGGCCCTCCACGATGCCTTCCCTCGGCAGCGGCCCTTCGCCCACGCGCTCGAAGAACGAAGCGTCGAGCTGGCGCACGCGGTCGACCATCGCCGTGACCACCGCCACGTTCTCGGACGGCGTGTCGCCGCTGTGCATCATGCGCCACAGCCGGTGCAGCACGATGCCCGAGACGGTGTGCACCATCGAAGTGAAGGCGGCGATCGGGATCACGTAGCGCGCCAGCTCGATCGACTTCTTCTCCGACTCGCGGGCCACCTTGGTGCGGCGCTTCTCCGCCGCGTTCGGCGTGAGGTGCCGCAGTTCGGCGAGAATCCGGTGGGTGTCTTGCTTGAGCAGCTCGTTCAGTCGGCGGTAGCTCCCCCAGGCCGAGACGACCGCGGCCTCGTACACGGCGCGCGCCTCGGGGGCGAGCGAGGGCGGCACGTAGGCGCGGATCTCGTCGAGGCGCACGAACCGCTGGCTAGACTGCTCGGAGTTGTAGAAGGGATGCGCGTGCAGGAAGGACCACACGAACTGGCGGCTGACGTTCTCGAGGCCGAACTCGAAGTGCGCGTGCTGGAAGACCGTGTGATGGCCGCCCTCGAAGGTGAGTGGCCCGATGCTCTCGCGATGACTCTCGGTGATCTCCTCGGGGCCGATCACGCGCGGCGAGTAGCAGGTGCGTGCGGCGGCGAGCGCGCTGTCGTAGGGCTTGCCGGGCGCCTGTCGCAGCGTAACAAGTGGCGGCCCGGAAAGGATCATTCGTCGCGCTCGCCGTCGTGGCTCGCCTGGTGCTTCTCGAACTCCTCGATGAAGGCGAGCGTGCGCATCCCCTGCATGCGGTCGAGATACACCCCGCCTTCGAGATGGTCGCACTCGTGCTGGATCACGCGGGCGTAGAAATCCTCGGCCTCGACCGTGTAGGGTTTGCCCCGCCGGTCCAGGGCTTCGAGGCGAACACGCTTGGAGCGCGGCACCATCCCGCGCAGGCCGGGAATCGACAAGCAGCCCTCGACCCCCTCCAGCTTGTGCTCGCCGAGCGCCGTCAGCTTTGGATTCACCAGCACGATCAGCGGCACGGCGCGGGTCGTGCGCTCGTCGTAGGACGGCACCTCGATCACCGCCAGGCGCAGGCTGATGTGAACCTGAGGCGCCGCCAGGCCGACACCCTCGTACTCGTGCATCGTCTCGATCATGTCGTCGATGAACTCCTGGATCTCGGCGGAGCGGATCTGGGCCGCCTTGAGCTCCAGCGCTTTCGCGCGCACGGCCGGATGGCCGATGCGGGCGACCTTCAAGATCGACATAGAATCCGCCGGGACTCTACCCCAGGATGGACACGATCGCACCCTACGACGGCCGCGTGGATCTCGTCGCTACCGGCGCTGAGCGCGGCCAAGCCACCGTCGCGCTTCTGGTAAGGCGCGGCTTTCTCTCGAAGTGAAGCTCCCACCCCAGTCCCGCCCCAGCACCGACGCGATCCTGGCGGAGTTGCTCCGGCTTGGCCCGGCGCGCGCCAGCCTGCACGCGTTCTTGGAGAGTGCGGCGCTCGACGAGCCCGAGATGATCGCGCTGCTGCGGCGCCCGGTGAGCGTCTCGTTACTGGAGCTCGTTGCAGCGAGCGCGCCGTGGTCTGAGCGGCCCCGCGTGCTGGGTGGCGTCGTGCTGAACCCGCGCACGCCCAGGCCGCTCGCCCAGCGGTTGCTGCCGAGTCTGTATTGGCGCGATCTCGCCGATGTCGCGGCCAGCCCGCGACTCGACGCCGGCGTGCGGGCCAAGGCGGAAGGCCTGCTGAAGGACAAGCTGAGCGAGCTGCGGCTGGGCGAGAAGATCACGCTGGCGCGGCTTGCGACGCCCCCGCTGCTGCGGCTGATCCTGCGCGAGAGCGATCCCAAGATTCTGAGCGCGGGGCTCGAGAATCCGAGACTCCGTGAGTCGGATCTGGCGGCCTTGCTCCAGGGGCTCGAGGTGACGCGCGCGCTGCTCGAGGCGACCGCCGGCGCGTCACGCTGGACGAGTTCGTATGCCGTGCGCCTCGCCCTCGTGCTGCAGCCGAAGACGCCGCTGCCGGTGGCGCTCGCCCAACTCACGTCGCTCGTGGGCCGGGATCTCAAGCGGCTCGTCGAAACGCCAGGGATTCGACCGCTCATCCAGGCGGCCGCCGCGCGGGTGGCGCGCAAGGCCGAGGAAGGCTAGAATTCACGGTCCTAGGCCCATGGCTACCTTCGGCGGGAACCTGCGCCGTGAGCGCGAGTTGCGCGGCATCGACCTCCACGAGGTGGCGGAGGCGACGAAGATCAGCGTGCGCTTCCTCCAAGCCCTCGAAAACGACCGCGTGGAGATCCTCCCGGGCGGCATCTTCCGGCGCGCGTTCGTGCGCCAATACGCGAAGTACCTCGGCCTCGACGCGGACCGCACGGTCGCCGAATTCCTTTACACCCAGGCGAGCGAGACCCCGACCGGATCGACGCAGGCGCGTCGCTTCGCCGTACCCCAAGGCACGCTGCCGGTCGTGGCGGGCCTCGGCCTGCTCGTGTGGTTGGCATTTCCCTGGAACAGCGCCTCGCGCCGCGACGAGCCGTCGCGGGCCGCGGTTTCGGCGCCGGTCTCGATCCCGCGCGAGCATGTCTATCCCCCCACCGCGCCGCCGGAGCCGATCCCGGTCGCGGCCGCCTCATCCGGGCCGTCCGTCTCGGTGCAGCCGAAGCAGGGCAGCCTGGTCCTGACGCTGTCGGCGAAGCAGGACTGCTGGGTCTCGGTCAGCGCCGACGGCGTCCCGGTTCTCGACCGCGTGCTCTCGGCGGGGGAGACCCAGACGCTCGAGGCGCAAGGCGAGATCGTGCTCTCGGTTGGCAATGCCGGCGGCCTTTCGTTTCGCGTGAACGACCGCCCCGGCGTTCCGCTCGGTAGGCGCGGCGAGGTCAAGAAGAACATCGTCATCACGCGGCAGAGCCTGCCGACGCTGATCGAAGAGCCTCCCTCCCGAAACCCGAACAGCGGCTAACCCGCATGGCTGAAGCTCGGATACCCAACCCTTTCGTCGAGCAGTTCCGCAGGGGCGGGATCCCGAAGGACCTCCGGCTGATGGCCGCCCAGGGCGCGCTCCCCCTGAAGCCGGCCGACCTCGTCGAGTTGCTGCATTTCCTGCTCGGCGACGGCGAGAGCGACGTTCGCCAGGCCGCCACGGCGGCGCTGGCCGGCTTTTCCGCCGACGAGTTGCTGGCGATTTGCAGCGACCGTGGCACGCCTGCATCAGTACTCGCCTGGGCGATCGAGCATCGGCCTGAGAAGGAGCTGCGCGAGGCCGCGCTGCAGAACACCAGCACGCTCGACGAGGACATTGGCCGCCTGGCGCCGGGTCTGCCCGTCGAGCTGGCCGAGCTGGTCGTGATCAACCAGACGCGCCTGCTGCGCTCGACGCCGCTGCTCGAGGCGATCGAATCCAACCCGAAGCTGAACAACGACCAGAAACGCCGACTCTTCGAGCTGCGCGAGACGTTCCGCATCGGCGCCATCGAGGCCCCTCCATCCCCACCCCCTGCGCCGGCCCCCGTCGAGGCGGCGCCGCCACCCGAGCTCGAGGCCCCCGAACCGCCGCCTCCCACGAGCGACGGCGAGGCCGTCGCCCGCTACCTGACCGAAGAGGAGCAGCAGGAGACAGAGAAAGTGAGCGCGGTGCAGCGGCTCTACCGGCTGAACACGGCCGACAAGGTCGTGACCGCCCTCAAGGGCGGCCGCGAGGAGCGCGCGATCCTGGTGCGCGACCCCAACCGGATCGTGTCCACGGCCGTCCTGGGCAGCCCGCGCGTCACCGATTCCGAGATCGAGGCCTTTGCGGCGATGAAGAACGTTTCCGACGAGATCCTGCGCCAGATCGGCACGCACAGGGAGTGGATGAAGCGCTACGGAGTCGTATCCAATCTGGTTCGCAACCCGCGCACGCCCCTCGCCATCTCTCTGGGCATGGTGGCGCGCCTCAACCCGCGCGACCTGAAGAACATCTCGGTGGATCGCAACGTCCCCGAGGTGATCCGCAAGCAGGCGCAGAAGTTCGTCAAGGGCCCGCAGCAGCAAGGTCCGGGGAAGCGCTAGGTGGCCGATTACTACGAGATCCTCGGTGTCAAGAGAGACGCCACGGTTGGCGAGGTGCGCAAGGCCTACGCGCTGGTGGCGAGGGAGCGGCATCCCGACCGCTTCAGCGACCCCGTGGAGAAGGAACGCGCGCACGAGTTCTTCAAGGTCGCGACCGCTGCGTTCAACGCGCTCTCGAGCGAGCGCGCCCGGCGCGAGTATGACGCGGAGCTCGCCAAGCCGAAGGCCACGACACCCGAGCAACAGGCGCAACAGGCGTATGCCGAAGGCATGGAGACGCTGAGGCGCGGACAGTCGGCGGCGGCGGCCGAGAGCTTCCGGCAGGCCGTCTATCTGCAGCCGGGCGAGGCGCGCTACCACGCCGCCCTGGGACGGGCGCTGGTTCGCGAGCCGCGCACCGTCCGCGAGGGCGTCCAGGCCCTGGAAGAAGCCACGCGGATCGACCCGCGGAACGCTCAGCCATTCCTCGATCTTGCGCTTGCCTTCCAGGCTCAGGGCATGACCCTCCGGGCGCGCAAGGCGGCCGAAGCCGCGCTCGTCCTGGCGCCCTCCGACCCTGCCGTCGCTCGGCTCGTTGCCGAGCTGTTGCCGCCTCACGGCCCGGAGCCCGGGGCGGAAGGCGGCTTGCGCGGCTTCCTCCGCAGAAAGTGATAGGGATGAGCAGGATGCGACCTTCACAGCTTGCGACAGCGGAGCTTTCGGTGTCTACTTCCACAGGATGAAAATCGCCTTCAGGGCCGTCTCCGACGTGGGCCGGAAGCGCAAGGGCAACGAGGACAGCCTGGTCGCCAACCCTGAGCAGCGGCTCTTCGTCGTCGCCGACGGCATGGGCGGCCATGCCGCGGGCGAAATCGCCTCCAAGGTGGCGGTCGACTCGATCAACGAGTTCGTGTGCCTCACGGGCGGGGACGAAGAGGTCACCTGGCCCTTCGGCCTCGACGACACGATCTCCTACGACGGCAACCGCCTCAAGACGGCCGTGCGGTTCGCGAATCGCAAGGTTCTCGAGGCCACCAAGGAGAAGAGCGAGTACGAGGGGATGGCCACGACCGTGGTGGCGGCCCTGGTGGACGGCACCAGCGCCAACCTCGGCCACGTCGGCGACAGCCGCATCTACCTGTTTCGCGGCGGCGAGCTCTCCCAGCTCACGAGCGACCACTCCTGGGTGAACGAGCAGCTCCAGAGCGGGATCATCTCGACGGAGCAGGCACGCACCCATCCCCTGCGCAACGTCGTCACGCGCGCCCTGGGTGGCAAGGCTGATCTGCAGGTCGAGATGCAGACCCATACCCTGGAGTCGGGCGACCTCCTGCTGCTTTGCTCCGACGGGCTCACGACGATGGTGCCCGACGAGCATATCGCGCGCATCCTGAGCGCTGCCGGCAGCGATATCGAGAAGGCCACCGGCGACCTCGTGGCCGAGGCGAATGCCCGAGGCGGCGAGGACAACATCAGCGTCATCCTGCTGCGCTTCGAGGAGTAGTGCTGCCCGCCAGTGCTCCGGCCGCGCGCCCGAAGCGCCGCATCGGGCGCTACGCGGTCACCGGCCGCATCGGCCGCGGCGGCATGGGTATGGTCTATCGCGGCCACGACGAGGTGCTCGACCGCGAGGTCGCGATCAAGACCCTCACCGTCGAGGCCACGCTCGATTCCGAGAGCCGCCGCCGCTTCGAAGTCGAGGCCCGCGCCGCCGCGCGGCTGCAGCACCCGAACATCCTCACGGTCTACGAGCTCGGCGAGGACCGCGGCGTCCCCTTCATCGCGATGGAGCTGCTGCAAGGCGCCGACCTCGACAGCGCGGCCCGCTCGGGCGAAGGGCTCTCACTCCACGAGATCCTGGACGCGATGATCCAGGTCTGCCGCGGCCTTTCGTACGCCCACGAGCACGCTGTCATCCACCGCGACATCAAGCCGACGAACATCCGGCTGCTCGATGACGGTGGTGTCAAGATCATGGACTTCGGGATCGCCAAGCTCGGTGCAACCAACCTGACCAAGAGTGGGATGATGGTCGGCACCATCTACTACATGAGCCCGGAGCAGATCCAGGCGAAGCCGCTCGACGGGCGCAGTGACGTCTTCTCGCTGGGCGTGATTCTGCACGAGCTCCTGGCCGGTGCGCGGCCCTTCGCCGGCGAAACGGCGACCCACGTGCTCTACAAGATCGTGCACGAGGACGCACCGCCCCTCGGCACCCCGCTGGGCGCCGCCGGCGGCAAACTGCAGGCGATCGTGTCGCGAGCGCTCGCACGCACGCCCGAGGCCCGCTTCGAGAACGCCTCGCGCATGGCTGACGCCCTGACGGAGGCGCTTGCCGTGCATCTCCAGGCCAACCCGCCCGGCGTTACCCCGGAGGACCTCGAGGACGTGGCCGCTGCGCGACGTCTGATTCGCGACGGTTCTCGATCAGAGGCGGAGCGGCAGCTCGAAGCGATTCTCGAGCGGCGCCCCGGCTGTCTCGAGGCGCGCCGCAGCTTGCGTCCGCTGAAGCGTGCTGCTTCGCGGCCTGCCGCCTCGGCCGAAGACGAGGCGTTTCTCGAGCTCGATGCCACGTTCCAGTCGCCGCCGACACAGCAGCAGCCATCGACAAGGGTCGAAGCGTCGCCCCCGACGGTGCAATACGAGCGGCCGGCGGCAAGGGTGTCCGCCGCTGGTGGCAATCGCGGATTGCTGATCGGGGCGGCGGGCGCGCTGCTGGTCGCGGCGATCGCCGGAATGCTCCTGCTCCGCGCCGAAACCTCCCGGCCCGTCGCTCCGCCGGCGAGCCTCGCTGCCGAACCCGAGCGCCCGGCACAGCTCGCTCCTCCTCCGCCACCGCCCAGCCTGCGTTCCACGAAGCCAGCCGCGCCCGTCTCCAAGCCGGTCCACCCGGAATCGGTCCCGGAAACCGAACCACTCGCCGCGCTCGGCACCGTGAGCGTGCACTCGAGCTATCCCGTGGACGTCCTCTGGAAGGGCAGGACGCTTGCGAAGGCCGAACTCACGCCCAGCGTCGCGATCCCGTCGGGCCGGCAGACGTTGAGCCTTCTCTCCGACACGTACTTCCTGCGCCGCAGCGTGAGCGTGGACCTCACGGCGGGCGGCACCGCCACGATCGATATCCCGCCGCCGGGGCGCATCAGCATCCGCGCGACGCCTGACAACTGCGAGATCTCGCTCGACGGCACGTTCCTGGACTACCCGCCGATCCTCGACAGGGCCGTGGCCTCGGGGAACCGCAGCGTCGGCTTCAAGTGGCCCGACGGCACCAAGCGCGATCAAACCGTCGAGGTGGAGCCCGGCCGCCTTGCCTACGTGACAGGGCGCAAGGACCAACCATGACACGTGCCTTCGCCGCGACCCTCCTGCTGCTCGTGGCCGCGGCCTCCGCCGCCGCTCAAAGCTCGCCCGACGAGCAGGCCCTCGGCCTGCTAGAGGATGGGCGGGCGTACTGGGCGAAGAAGCAGTACAAGCAGGCCCTCGACAACTTCAACACCATCGTCACGGGCTTCTCGCAGACCGAGTCGGTCGACGATGCGTGGCTCGAGATCGGCCGCTACCGTCTCGAGGTCGAGAACGACCCGGACAAGGCCCGCGAGGCCTTCGATCGTGTGGCGAAGAGCTTCCCACAGAGCGACGGCGCCCCGGGCGCCTATTACTACCTCGGTCTGCTGACCATGAACCGCGCCCTGACGCCGGCCGAGATCGACGATGCGATCGCGCAGTTCGCGCGCGTCCCACGACTCTATCCCCGCAGCGAGTGGGTGCCACGCGCGCTGTATGCCTCCGGACTCGCGCAGCGGAAGGCGGGCCGCTTCGCTGAAGCCGTCGAGGCCGAGCGCCGCGTGTCCCTCGAGCATCCCACGAGCGACGTGGCGCCCGCAGCCCAGTTCCAGATCGGCCACTGTCTGGCGCTCATGAATGAGCCCCGCATGGCGATGGAGGAGTTCCAGCTGGTCCGGAATCGCTTCCCAGAGAGCCCCTGGGCCGCGCAGGCGCTCTTGCGCACGACCGCGCTCTATCGACTCTACGGCGCCGACAAGCCGAGCTTCACGCTGGACCCGGCCTACGCCCCCGGGGCTGGGGATCTGCTGAAGGATGTGGTCGGCATCCTGATGACGCCCGAGCGGACCCTGTGGATCGCGTCCGACAAGGTCAAGAGCGCCGTGCCTGTGGCCGCCGACGGCTCGCGCGGGCCCCCGCTCTCGAGCGAGAATCTCCGCTCCGTGTCGCTCTCACCCCGCGGTGAAATCGTGCTTGCCGCCCGCACCGCAATCCGGATCGGGCCGAAGGAGATCAGGTCGTTCGTCGCGCCGACCGACAAGCCGGGCGAGTTGGAAAGCCTCGAGAAGATCTCGGCGGCAGTCGTGACTCAGGGCGGCAACATCCTGGTGGCCGATGCAAAGCGCAAGCGCGTCTTCAAGTACGATCAGAACTTCGAGTTCGTCGGAGCCTTCCCCGATGCGAAGGAGCGCAACGCGCGGCGCCTCCAGGTGGACGGGGAAGGCGGGCTCGTGCTCCTCGACGATGACGAGAAGACGGTCCGAATCTTCGACGAGGCAGGTAGACCACTGCGCGCGATTGCGGCGCGCGGCGCCGGCTACGAGCTCAAGAAGCCCGCCGATGTCGCCATCGATCCGTTCCGCAATACCTACCTCGCCGACAGCGAGGTCGGCGTGCTGGTGTTCTCTCCGGCAGGCCAGCTGCTCCTGACGCTCGCGAGCGCAGAGCTGCGCCGTCCCACGGCGCTCACCCTCGACGCGGATGGCGCCATCCTCGTCTACGACGAGAAGGCCGAGCGCATCCTGAAATTCAAGTAATGGTGAAGACGATGAGCCGAATCCGACTGGCGCCGAGACTGCTGGCCCTGCTGCTGGCCGCGGCCGTCCCAGCAGCGTTCGCCCAGGACAGCCAGTTGAGCGAGGCGGCACAGCGTGAGATGCAGACGGTGCAAGACCTGCTGGCACAGGCTGTCGCCGAGTTCGACGGGCCGCAGCAAAGCCGGTCGATCGTGCAGTTCGACGCTATCATCGGACGCCTCGAAGAGCTGCGGCGGCAAGGCGCGCTACCGGCCCGGGGCCTGGAGATCCAGGCCCAGGCGTACGAACTGCGCGGCCGCGCCTACTACAACATCGGCCTTCAGGAAAAGGCCTCGGAGAGCTTCCGCTCGCTGATCCAGCTCCAGCCGCAGTACTCGATCAGCAAGGACAAGGTGTCGCCGAAGATCGTCGACCTCTTCGGCTCCGTGAAGAAGGCGCTCGTGGGCTACCTCGCGGTCTCCTCCCACCCAGCCGGGGCCCGCGTCACGCTGAACGGCGAGTTCCTGAGCCTGACCGACTTCTTCCCGCTCGACGTGCTCGCCGGGGAATACCTGATCGAGATCTCGCGCGAAGGCTATCAGACCGAGACCCGCACGCTCAGCATCGCGCCCCGCGCCACCGAAACACTGCAGCTCGACCTGGTGCGAACCGCGGCCAGCGCCTTCTTCGTCACCGACCCGCCGGGCGTCGAGATCTGGATCGACGGCGAGCAGCGCGCGGCGACCTCCGGTTCGCTCGCTCCGGATCTCTTCGAGCTGGTGCGGGCCAAGGGGATCGATCCGTCCCGGGCCTCTGGCCGCACGGAGGTCGCGAACCTCTCGCTCGGCCCGCACGTCGTCGAGCTGCGGAAGAAGTGTCACGAGATCGTCAGACTGACCCTCGACGTGCCAGAGCCCCGGGACTACGCGCTCGAGCCGGTGCGGATGGAGGAGTCGCTCGCATCGCTGACGCTGACCTCAGAGCCGCCCGGCGCCAAGATCCTGCTCGACGGCGAAGCGCTGGGCGTGACGCCGCGCGAACTCGACGGTGTGTGTGCCGGCAAGCATCGCCTCGAGGTGAAGCACGCGGCCGGCAAGTTCCTGAAGGACATCGTGCTCGCCAGAAACGAGGGCCTGACACTCGACTGCCCAATCCGGCCCAGCCTCGCCTTCCTGGGAGTGATCGCGCAGAGCGCCGCGGGGGAACGCAACATCGCGGCTGTCGAGGAGCGCCTCGCCCAGAACCTGGCGAAGATCGCGACGCTCAACTACTTCGCGGCGCCGCGCGAGACCGTCGACCGGATTCTCGAGTCGGAGAACACCACCCGGCTCGGCCTGGTCAGCGCGAGCCCCGCCGACGCCGACCTGGTGCGCAAGGTCACCGAGCGGCTGGCCGACGCGCTCGAAGTGCAGGGATTCCTGGTCGCCGTGCTGCCGGACGAGCGCCTTCAACGCAGCGCGATCCTCAACCTGCTGGCCAAGGGCAATGCGAAGCCCGATCCGTGGGAGGTGACCTGGGGCGAGGGCGCCTCCTACCTGCGCTTCATCTCGGCCGTCGACCAGAAACTCACGCTGTATCGGCCCTGGACCGGCCTGATCACCGTGGACACCCTGCTCCACGACGGCGTGCCCGTGCTCCGCGTGGCGCCGGGCAGCCCGGCCCTCGAGGCGGGCGTTTCGCCCGGCGAGGTGCTGTACTCGGCCGAGGGTAAGCCAGTGAAGCGCACGATCGACCTGCTGTTACTCCTCGAGGGCCGGAAGGCGGGCGAGAAGCTGGCCCTCCACCTCAAGACGCCGGCGGGCGGGAGCCGTGCCGTGGAACTCACACTTGCCGAGACGCCGCAGGAGATCCCGCTCAACGATCCGGCGCTACTCTACAACAAGGTCATGATGGACCTGCGCCAGCAGTCGGACGGCTACCCTGGCACCGAGGCAGCGGCCTTTGCGAACCTGAACCTGGCGCTTGCCTCGATGCACTTCGGCGACTACGCCGCCGCCCACGACTTCCTGCTCAAGGCAAAGACGACGCTTCCGCAGCGGCCGGGCCTCTCCCAAGGGACGGCGCTCTACTATCTCGGCCTGGCCCTCGAGAACCTCGGTTCCGAGTATCGCAAGGAAGCGGCTGAAGCCTACCGTGCGGCTGCGGCCGTGAAGGGCGCCACGCTGTTCGACAACGACGGCCCCGCCGTGGCGCCGCTCGCCGCTCGCCGTGGAGGCAACTAGCCTGCAGGCGCGGCTGACCTGGACCCGGCCGGATGGCGAGAAGGTCGAGTTCCCACTCTCGGGCGCGGTGCTGGTCGTGGGTCGCGACGAGACTGCGGACGTGCGCGTGGACGAACCCCTGGTGTCGCGCAATCATGCCCGGCTGGAATACCGTGGCGACGCCTGGTTCGTCCTCGACCTGGGCTCCACCAACCTGACCCGCGTCAACGGGGACGTGGTCTCGGAGCGCCAGCTGCGTCACGGCGACGAGGTCCGATTCGCCCGCGCCCAGTGCCAGTTCGCGTTCGACAGCGGCCCCGACCCGATTTCCAACGGAGTCTAGACGTGACGGGCCGCGAGCAGCGGAGCGCGGGATTCACTCCCGCGCGGAGCGACTTGGGGCGCAGCCCGAAGGGCGCGGGGGGGCGCCGGTGTCAGTACCCCCCCGAGTCCCCTATGGCGCCGCCGTGCGCACGTCGTAGAGAATGAAGCCGTCGGTCCGCGCGACCTCGGGGTAGGGAAGCGACCGCCCGCCGTCGATGCGATCGACGAGGACGTGAGTGACCTGCCAACGCTCCAGGATCGCCGAACGTTCCGCGATCGTTCGGCCCGGTTCGAGGAAGCGCTCGACATCCAGGATCCGTCGGGCGCCCCCGGCCAGGATCAGGAACAGGTCGGGGTTCTGCGGGCACACCACCTTGCGTCCGGTGAGACCGCCGACGCCGTTCGAGAGCGTCGGGTTCGCCAGCATCACGGCGTCGGGCGGCGTCGCCTGCGTGACGAAGTCGAGCGACACGGCCTCACGGTCGAGTGCCCATTCGAGGCGGAAGCCCGCCGAGAGCGCCCCGCACGTCAGGATCGCGAGCACCACCGCCCGGGCCGCGCGCCCGCGCGGCCAAACGGCCTCGAAAAACGCCGCCGCGCCGAGTTGGAGCGGGATCACCGCGAACAGCGAGAAGCGATGCCGCAGCGGCACATAGGGACAGACGACCACCGCCAGCGTCGTGAGAAACCAGAGAAGAGCGAACGGGCGCTTGCGGCGCGCCAGCAGCAACAGGCCGATCAGGCCGAAGCCCGCCGGGCCGAAGATGTCGATCAGGGACAGCGCTGGAGCCGCGATCGGGGGCACGCCAAAGGGCCTGGCCGCGACGCTGGACGCGGCGACACCGCTGCTGCGGAACCAGGACAGAGTAAACGCCGGCAGCAGCTTCAGCACGGGATAGTAGGGCCAAAGGGCCGCTAGCAGCAGGCCTCCCACCGGAAGTGCGGCAAGCCAAACCGCGTCGCGTAGGCCGAGCCGGCTCGTGACGAGGCGCGCCGTCCCGAGCGCCACGAGCGCGCTCGCCAGCAGAAGCCCGGAGAGCGGGTGGGTGGCGATGAGCAGCGCCGTCACGACGATTGCCAGGCCACCGGTGCGGGCGTCGATCCGGTTCGGGGCGCCCGAGGCCGGCTCCGAAGCCAGCAGCGCGAGGACCGCGACCACCAGAATCAAGCCAGCCTGGTTTGGATAGAAGAAATTGTACGCCTCGGCCAGCGAAGTCGTGCCGGGCCAGCCGAGCGAGGCCCAGTTCATCTCGCCGAGCGGCCACGGTCCCCAGAGCAGGAGCGGGACGACGGCCGCCCAACGGCCCGCAGCCTCGCCGACCAGCCGCCTCAGCAGGCAGCGAAACGCGAACAGGTAGAGCAGCAGGTTCGCGACACCAGCGGCATACAGTACGACCACGCAGGAAGCGCCCGTCAGCCGGGCCAGATACCCGAGCAGCACCAGGTATGGCCCGTAGTGGCCCTGGTGCATGTAGCCCGGCACCATGTTGTGCCGGGGCGGGAACTCGCCACGCGCGAGCTCGCGGACCGACGCCATGTGGTGGAAGGCGTCGAGGTCGAAACCGACGCGAAGCGGCAGCTGTTCCCGATACAGGCCGGCCACGACGAGCGCGCCGAGAAGCGCCGTGCCGAGAAAGAAGGCGCGCGGGCCGGTCGTGTCTCTGATCTGGTGGAAAAGTGCTGAAGGCGTCATCATCCGGCGCAGTTGTAGTCAAACACGACTGCGCCCGCTTGCCGGCGGGCTCCGGAGGATGACGCCATGTCGAACGATAGCAGGGGCGGTGTAGTTG
>CAYTWT010000142.1:0-10932 GCA_964442185.1 uncultured Acidobacteriota bacterium | reverse complement strand
CGCCGCTCCAGGTGCGCGCGGAGCAAGACATCCTCGGCGGCGATCTTCTGGCGCGAGTAGTCCCAGAACGGGTTCACGAGCGGCGTCGACTCGGTGATCAGGTAGTGGCTCGGCGGCTTCTCGTAGACCGATGCCGAGCTGATGAAGACGTACTGGCCCACCCTGCCCTGGAACACGGCCACGTCACGCGCGACCTCCTCCGGCGTGAAAGCGATCCAGTTGACCACCGCGTCGAAGCGCTCGTGGGCGGCCAGCTTCTCGAGCGCTTCACGATCGCTGGCGTCGCCTACGATCGAGCGCACGCCCGGCGGCAGCTCCGCGACCTTCGAGCCGCGCGTGAGGAGGGACAACTCCAGGCCGCGTTCGACGGCGAGCCGCGTCGCCGCCATCGACAGATTCCCGGTGCCGCCGATGAAGAGCACGCGCAGCGCGCTCATGCGCGTGCCGCCGGTGTCGCGCGCCAGGCCGCGCCGCCTGGAAACTCGAACTCGGCCAGCGACGCGGGGCGCATCGCGACGCTGTAGCCGGGCGCCTCGGGCGGCCAGTAGCGGGCGCCGCTGACGCGGACCGGGTCCAGGAAGTGCTCGTGAAGGTGGTCCACGTACTCGAGGATCCGGTTTTCGAGCGAGCCGCTCACCGCGATGTAGTCGAACAGCGAGATGTGCTGGACGTACTCGCACAGGCCCACGCCGCCGGCGTGGGGGCAGACTGGAACGCCGAACTTCGCCGCCATCAGCAAGACGGAAAGCACTTCGTTCACCCCGCCCATGCGGCAGGCGTCGACCTGGCAGAAGCGAATCGCATCGGCCTGGAACAGCTGCTTGAAGATGACTCGATTGGCGCAGGTCTCGCCCGTGGCGACGCCGATCGGGGCGATCGCGCGCGCGATGGTCGCGTGGCCCAGAACGTCATCGGGGCTGGTGGGCTCCTCGATCCACCACGGCTCGAAGCGCGCCAGCGCCTGCATCTGGCGAATCGCCTCCCCCACGTCCCAGCATTGGTTCGCGTCCATCATCAGCGTGCGGCCAGGCCCGAGCTCCTCGCGCATCAAGGCCGCTCGACGCAGGTTCGAATCCAGATCGGCGCCGACCTTCATCTTGAAATGATTCCAGCCGGCGGCGATCGCCTCGCGGCACAGACGCCGCACCTTCTCGTCCGTGTAGCCGAGCCAGCCGGTCGAGGTCGTGTAGGCCGGGTAGCCCGTCCGTCGCATCTCGGCCTCGCGCACGGCCCGCGACGGCGCCTGGCGCCGCAGTATCTCGAGGGCCTCGGTTTCGCTGAGGGCGTCCGTGATGTAGCTCCAGTCCAATGCGGAGACGATCGCTTCGGGGCTCAGATCCACGAGCAGCTTCCAGAGCGGCTTCTGCTCGCGACGCGCCCACAGGTCCCACACCGCGTTGACGAGAGCGCCGGTGGCCATGTGCAGGATGCCCTTCTCGGGTCCCAGCCAGCGCAGTTGATTGTCGGTCGTCAGGCTGCGCAAGAAGCTGCGCATGTCGGCGGTCAGGCTGGCGAGGTCGCGGCCAATGACGTGATGCTCCAGGGCTCGCACCGCGGCCACGCACAGCTCGTTGCCGCGACCGTTCGTGAACGTGAGGCCGTGGCCCGCAAGCTTCGGATCGTCGGTGGCGAGGACGACGTAGGTTGCCGAATAGTCGCCCAGGTTCATCGAGTCCGACCCGTCCAGGGCCCGCGACGTCGGGAAGCGCACGTCGCGGACGCTCACAGCCGTGATCTTCAACGATTCACCCCGCTCGCCAGAAAGCCTCCGTCGACGCTGAGCACGGCGCCGGTCACGTAGCTCGCGGCTTCGGAGCAGAGGAAGACGGCCGCGCCCTGGAGCTCCTCGACGCGGCCGAAGCGCTGCATCGGCGTGCGCGTCAAGAACTCACGGCCACGCTCGGTCCCGTCGAGCAGCTCGCTGTTCAGGGCCGTTCGGAACACGCCCGGAGCGATCGCGTTCACGCAAACGCCGCGCGGCGCCCACTCGATCGCGAGCGAGCGCGTGAGGGCGGCGACGCCCGCCTTGCTGGCGGTATAGGCCGCGACTTCGTGGAGTGCCACGAACGACGCGAGCGAGGCGATGTTGACGATCCGGCCGTAGCCGCGCTCGAGCATGTGGCGCCCAAAGACCTGGCAGGCCCGCAGCGTGCCGGTCAGGTTCGTGTCCAGGATCTCGTGCCACTGCGTCTCGGTCATCTCGAGGCTGGGCACGCGCAGCGTCCGGCCGGCGCAGTTGACGAGGATGTCCACGGTCCCGAAGGCTTCGAGGCTCTTGGCCAGGAGCGCCTCGAGCGACTCGCGCCGCGTCACGTCGCAAGTGGCGCGCAGGCTGCTCCGGCCACGTGCCTCGACGGCCGCGGCCGCCGCCGCCACCTGGTCGGCGCGGCGCGAGGCGGGCACCACGTCGGCGCCGGCGTCCGCCAGGCCCTCGCTCAGCGCGCGGCCGATCCCGGTCGTCCCGCCAACGACCACGGCCACGCGGCCCGCGAGCGGGAGCGGCCCGCTGGGCAGCGCGTCGCGGCTCATCGCGCTACGCTCATCCCGCCTCGACTCGCGGCGAGCGGCGCCGCCTCGGGCCGGGCGCGGTAGTGGGGATCGAGCGGATAACATCCCGACACCCAGCCACGCCTGGGCGCCGAGGTGCAATCGCTGAAGGTTCGACACAGGCGCCGGCGGTCCAGAGAATGGCCAGCACTCAGATCGGCGACCATGTCGGGATAGGTAAGCGCCGCGCGCCCCAAGCCCACGATGTCCACACAGTCCTCCCTCACGGCCGCCTGCGCTACGTGCGGCAGCCACTCCTGCAGGTACGAATAGCCCGAGCCGACGATCAGCAGCTCGGGCCGATGGCGTTTGAGCTCGGCGGTCGCTTGGATCTGACGCGCCACGCCGCACAGCGGGTCCTCCGGCGGCGTGTAGCCATCGCTCGGCGGAAACAGGGCCGGGCGCTGGATGTGGGGGTTGTAGTAGGGGCTGCCCGCGCTGAGGCAGACCAGGCGCACGTCGAGTTCGAGGAGCAGGTCCAGAAGCCGGCGCGGCTCTTCGAGATCGATGCCGAGCCCGCTTCCGTCTCCGCCGAAGGCGTAAGGGTAGCGGGCAGCTTCGAATCGTTCCGGCTCTCCGACGCCGTCGAGGCCCGGACGAAACGGCGCCCAGTCGAAAGCACTGAGGCGCACCGCGATCTCGAGGCCAGGCGCCTCGGCACGGATCGCAGCGACGATCTCGCGCAGGAAGCGCGTGCGGTGCTCGAAGTCGCCGCCGTAACGCCCGCTCCGGTCGACGGCGCTCAGCAGCTCGTGGCCGAGGTAGCCGTGGCAGTGCTTGACGTCGACGAAGCTGAAGCCGGCGCGATCGGCCAGAACGGCGGCGGCCGCGAAATCCTCGACCAGCTCGTGGAGCTGCGCGTCGCTCAGGACCGGCGCCTCTGGCGCGATCCCAACGCGTCGGTCCAGAAGCGGATGATGGTACGCGATCAGCGGCCGGGGTCCCGTATCCGCCTCCGGGCGCGCGTAGCGTCCCGCATGCGTGAGCTGAAGACCGACGAGCAGGTCTCGCGTCGAGCCGAAACGCGCCTGATGAGCGTGTACGAGACAGACACGCAACCGCTCGATCTCGCCCACGGTGCTCGGATCGAGCAGCAGTTGGTTCGGGTTGGCGCGGCCATCGCGCCGCACGGCGACCGCTTCGCCCCCCCAGATCAGCTTCGCGCCGCTTTCGCCGAAGCGCTGCCAACGGCGGAAGGTCAGCTGGCTCGGGGCGCCGGCCGGTGTCGCGTCCCAACCCTCCATGGGCAGAATCGCAAAACGGTTGCCGATCGAGCGGCCCAGGATGGGGCAGGGTTGCCACAAGGGGCCAGCGGGCGACGGCCAGAGTCTCTCGTCGAGGGGCAGCTCGATCGCGAGCTCGGCCAGTCGCTCGCGCAGCGCGGCCGCTGTTCGAAACTGTGCCAGCCGCGGGTAGCTGGCGCTCATGGCGCCTGCCCACGCACTCCGGCCGCGGAGGCTGGGTCCAGATACAACGTGGCATCGGGGTGGCGACGCAGGATCGACGCCGGACAGGCAGTGGTCACCGGGCCATCGAGCGCCGCTTGCACCGCGGCGCGCTTGGCCGGCCCCGGGACGATGGCAGCGAGACGAGCAACGCCCATGAGGAACGGAACCGTGAGGGAAAGCGCCGTGCGCGG
This sequence comes from uncultured Acidobacteriota bacterium, assembly GCA_964442185.1. Classification (GTDB taxonomy): domain Bacteria; phylum Acidobacteriota; class Vicinamibacteria; order Fen-336; family Fen-336; genus CADEEV01. The sequence goes on along the minus strand of CAYTWT010000142.1, from coordinate 6,746 downwards.
CACGGCCTCGATCGCGGCGAAGGCCCCGTCGTGGACCTGCTGTTGCCGGCAGACGATGTCGAGGTCGACCTGGCGGACCGCGGCGGAATCGGCAAAATCGCAGACCGGCGGGTCGATGAACGCCAGGTGGCCGTTCTCGCCGATCCCGAGCACGGCGATGCCGGGACGCTGCTGGCGCAACAGGCTGGCATAGCGCCGGCACTCTGCCGTGAGGTCCACGGCCTGCCCGTCGAGGCCGTGAAAGGCGGCGGGCTTGACGTGGTCGAACAGACGCTCCCGCAGGAAGCGCCGGAACGAGGCGGGATGATCCGCGCCGAGGCCCACGTATTCGTCCAGGTGGAAAGCCGTGATCCGTTCCCAGGGAAGATCGGGCGTTTCGCGCAACGCCGTCAGGAACTCGTTCTGCGACGGCGCCGAGGCGAAGATCGCGGCGGCACGCCCCTCGGAATCGACAAGCCGGCGCAGCCTGGCGGCGACGCTGCGCGCGGCCGCTCGGCCCATGGCGAGCCGGTCGCGATGGACCTCCACCCCCAGCCGGCCCCGCCGGAGCGTGGGCGCTTCACCCGCCTCGAAAGCTGCGCTGCCCCGGAGCCGGCTCGATGCCCACTGCATGAAGTGCGGCAACGCCACTTCCGCGGGCTCGATCTGGGGATGCCACTTCTTCTCCCATTCGAACGAACCCCAGCCGTCGTACCCGGTGCGCACCAGAAGCTCGAGGATGCGTGCGGCGGGTCCTGCAAACTCTCCCGTGCCCGGGAGCGTCGGCGTGAAGCCGCGCCCGGAGGCGTCGCTCCCGTGCCTCAGGTCCTTGAGGTGAACGTGACGCACCGCCGCGCCGAGCGCGCGGAAGCCGTCCTCCGGCTGCTCGCCGTTCGCCTCGAAGGCATTGGCCGGATCCCAGACGACACCGACGCCGGGCCCGCGAACCAGATCGAGAACGGCCCGCGTCGCCGCACCCGCAGCGAAGTCGCCGTGCGATTCGATCCAGACCTCGACGCCCTTGGGAGCGTGTTCGGCGAGCTCGCTCAGCGCATCGGCGATGAAGCGGCGCGTCGCAGACAGATCCGCTCCCGGCTGCACGGCATCGCCGAAGACGCGAATCCCGGGAGCCCCCAGCTCCGCCGCAAGCTCCATCGCGCGTCGCGCCTCGTCGATATCCCGGCGCCGCACCGCCGCCTCCACGTGATGGAAGTAGCTCCCGGTATCGACACACGAGATGGCGAGGCCGGCGTCTCGCAGGCGATCGCGCGTCTCCGCGAGGCCGCTGCCGGAGAGCTCTGGCCGCCGCCACAGGACCGGATCGCCTTCCAGGAAGCGCAGCTCGACGCCGTCGTAGCCCTCGCGTCCCGCGACCTCGAGGATTCGGGGCAGCGTCCAGTCGGGGCAGCCGAGGGTCGAGAAGCTGAGCCTCATGTCATCCGTTCCAACATCGCCGCGCTGACGCGGTTCCTCGGGCGCTCGCCTCGAAAGAAGCGCTCGAGATCGTCCAACACCGTATCGACGATCGCGTGACGTACCTCGACCGGAGCCGCGCCGACGTGGGGTGTCACGAGCGTCCGCGACAGCCGCCGCAGCGGATGAGCCACCGGCAGCGGTTCGACCGGGTCGGTCACGTCGAGAGCGCAGCGGAGCCGGCCGCTCTGGACTTCGCGGGTCAGCGCGGGCAGATCGAGAAGCCCGCCCCGGCCGACGTTGACGACCGTCGCGCCGTCCGGCAACCGGGCGAGTGCCGGGGCATCGATCATGCCGCGCGTGCCATCGGTCAAACCCGCCGCGAGGACCAGGAACTCGGCACGGCCGAGCAGGCGAGCCAGGCTGGTGAAGGCGATGCCGGCCGGTGGCCGCGCGTAGGGATCGCAGACCTCGAGCTGCGCTGCGAATGGCTGCAGCAGCCGCGCCACTTCCCGCCCGATGTGACCGTAGCCCACGAGCCCAACGCGTCGGCCCCGCAACGTCTCCCGATCGGCGCCATGCAGATGACGCTCGCGGTAGACCTCGTCCTGGCTGCACCGGAAGGCATCCTGGTAGTCGCCCAGGCGGCGCGCCGAATGAAGCAGGAACGCGACGGCGAGCTCGGCAACGTAGGGCGCCATCGGGCCGGGCGCGTTCGTCACCGGGAGGCGCGCGAGCACCTCGGGGGCGAAGCGTCCCTTGACCTCGCCGCCGCAGTGGCCGGCAATCCGCACCCGGGGCGCTCGCTCGAACAGCTCCGGCCCCAGCCGCGGCGTGCTCCAGGTCGTGACGAGCGCGTCGACTCGCGCCAGGCGCGCCCAATGGGCCGGGCCAAGGCTCGGCGCGCCGATACGCTCCCAGCTGAAGCCTCGCCCGAGCCGGCGCTGCCTGAGGGCGTCGAAGAAGGAAGGAAACAGCTCCGCGCTGCACAGCACCGCAAGCCTGGGTTTTCGTGCCATCTCAGATCACCTTGACCAGCGCCCCGCCCGAAGCCGGGGTGTTGCGCAACAGCCAGATCACCACGGTCGCGCCGAACAACGGGACGACACTGGCCGCGATCAGGATCGGCTGGAAAGAGAAGCGGTCGGCGATCGCGCCGATCAGGTAGGTCGACGCGATCGTCCCGAGGCCGGCGCCCGTGCCGGCCAGGCCGGCGACCGAGCCGACGGCCCGGCTGTGGAAGAGATCGGCGGGCAGCGAAAGGGCCATGGTCGAGAACACAGCATACGAGAACGTGGCGAGAGCGAAACAGGCCACGAGCCCGGGGAAGCTCGACAGAAAGGCCGCGGGGATCAGGGCCAGGACGCCGATGCCGCCGCCCGCGATCAGCGCCTTGCGCGCGCGTCCGACGCCCCAGCCGCGCTGGATCAGGTGGCTCGAGAGGCCGCCGCCGAAGAAGTTGCCGAGATCGGCGGCGAGGAACGGCACCCAGAAGCCGGCCGCCATCTGCTCGAGGAGGAAGCCCTTCGCGGCGAGATAGATCGCGAACCAATCGGTGATCATGAACCAGACGGGGTCGGTGAGCGTCCGGCTGAGGATCGCAACCCAGGTCTGACGCAGGCCGAGCAGCGGCAGGTACGCCGGCGGCTGGCTGTCCACGAGCGATGGCGCGTTCGGCTCCTCCGCGCGGCGGTCGTCGAGGATCAGGCGGCGTTCCGCGTCGCTGAGGCCGGGATGCGTCTCGGGCGGGTGATAGCTCATGCGCCAGAGCAGCAGCCAACCAAACCCCAACAGTCCAATCACGGCGAAGCAGGCGCGCCAGTTGCCGAAGGCTCCCAGAATGAACAGCACCAGCGCGGGCGCGACTGCGGCGCCGATCGACGAGCCGCTGTCGAAGAGCGCGACCGCCCAGCCTCGCTCGCGCCGCGGAAACCATTCCGATACCGCCTTGGTCGCCGCGGGCCAGTTGGCGGCCTCTCCGGCGCCGAGCAAAAAGCGGAAGGCGCAGAAGCTCTTGAGGCCCACCGCAGCCGATGTGGCGATGGCCGCGATCGAGTACCAGATGACGGCGAGCGACAGGCCCCTGCGCGTTCCCAAGCGGTCCATCACACGCCCCGACACGGCCTGCAGCACCGCGTAGGCCACGCGGAACGCGATCAGGATCAACGCGAAGTCGGAGTTGGACCAATCGAACTCCAATTTCAGATGCGGTCCCAGGACGCTGAGGGTCTGCCGGTCCAGGTAATTGATGACCGTCGACAGGAACAGCAGCGTGCCGATCCACCATCGGTAACGGAAGGCCACGACGCTCTTCACCCCACGCCGATCAAGCCTGGACGCGGCGATGGCTCTCGAACTCCTCGGCCAGCCTCAGGATCACGCCCGCGGTCGAGCAGCTCCGAGAGGCGCCATTCGTCGATGGGAGCCCTGTCGATGGAGGCCATCTTCGCCTTCTCACGAGCGAGGTCCAGGAGTTGACAGCCACGGCTGAGCGCGGCTATAAAACGAAAGCGTGCAAAGACTATCGAAATGAAACGAAAGAGTCAATCCTCGCTTCTGGCAGGCGTGAGCCTTTGACCCCCTCCCCGACCCCTGTGGACGCAAGCAGCCGTCGGCGCATCGTTCGAGCCCTCCTGCAGGAAGGCGTCGTGATCCCGGCCCATCCCCTTGCGCTCACCGCAGAACGCAAGCTCGACGAGCGGCGGCAGCGGGCCTTGACCCGTTACTACTGCGCCGCCGGGGTGGGCGGTGTGGCCGTGGGCGTGCACACGACGCAGTTCGAGATCCGCGATCCCAGCGTCGGCCTGCTGAAGCCCGTGCTGCAGCTCGCAACGGAGGCGATCGGCCGCCACGAGACCGACACCGGCCGGCGGCTGGTGCGCGTGGCGGGCGCCTGTGGAGCCACACCCCAGGCCGTCGCCGAGGCGACGCTCGCACGCGAGCTCGGATACGACGCGGCGCTCCTCAACCTGGGCGCCCTGGCCAAAGCCAGCAACGAGGAGATGATCGAGCACTGCGCGTGCGTCGCGGCAGCGTTGCCGCTGTTCGGCTTCTACCTGCAGCCGGCGATCGGCGGGCGAGTCCTCGAGTATCGCTTCTGGCGCCGTTTTCTGGAGATCGGCGAGGTCGTGGCGATCAAGGTGGCGCCCTTCGATCGCTACAAGACGCTCGAGGTGGCGAGGGCCCTGGCCGACAGCGGCCGCTCGGGCGAGGTCGCCCTGTACACCGGCAACGACGACGCGATCGTCGCCGACCTGATGGCGGACTCCGACTTCGGCGACGGCAAACGCGTGCGCATCTCGGGGGGCCTGCTGGGCCAATGGGCTACCTGGACGGCGCGAGCCGTCGAGATGCTCGATGCCATCAAGCGTTGTCGCGATGCGCGCGGCGAGCGGGCCCTCGAGATCCTGACGCTGGGCCAGCAGCTCACCGACGCCAACGCGGCGCTGTTCGACGCTCGGAACAACTTCGCCGGCTGCATCGCGGGCATCAACGAATCGCTCCGCCGCCAGGGCCTGCTCGCCGGGAACTGGTGCCTCGACCCCAGGCAAGGTCTCTCCGCCGGGCAATCCCAGGAGATCGACCGCGTGTGGGCGATCTATCCTCAGCTCCGGGACGACGCGTTCGTGGCCGCGAACCTGGAGGCCTGGCTCCGCTAGACGACCAGCACCTCCACATTGCGGGCGCGCACGGCGGCCACGATCGCCGGGGCGATGCCCGAGTCCGTGATCACCTTCTGGGCAGACTCGATGCGCCCGATCACCGACAAGCTCCGGCGCTGGAACTTGCTGTGGTCGGCGACGACGACCACCTCGCGAGAGACCTGGATCATGACCGCGTTGAGCTGGGCCTCGAGGACGTCGGGGGTCATCAGGCCGATCTCAGGATCGAGGCCGTCCACGCCGAGAAACAGCCGGTCCGCGTGGAGCCCCCGCAACGTCTGTTCGGCGTGGGGCCCCGCCAGCGAATGGGATATCTGGCGCAGCATGCCGCCGATCATGATGAGCCGGACGTGCGGCAGGCTGGCCAGCTCCATGGCCACGTTGAGCGCGTTCGTGACGACATTCAGGGACTTGAGCGGCAGGAACCGGATCTGCCGGGCGATCTCCATCGTCGTCGAGCCCGAATCCAGCAGGATCGTCTCGCCGTCCTGGATCATGCGGGCGGCCGCATGACCGATTCGCACCTTCTCGGCGTGATGCAACGTCTCCTTGACCGTGATCGGAATGTCTTCGGGGCTGTCGATGCGCTTCAGCGCGCCGCCGTGCGAGCGGATCACGGAGCCCGCCTCGGCCAGGGTATCGAGGTCGCCGCGGATCGTGACCGCCGACACGCCGAAGCGCGCGACCAGCTCCTCCACCGTGACGCGCTCCTGGGCCTCGAGCAGCTCGGCGATCCGCCGATGCCTTTCCTCAACCAGCAGTCGCGGCTTTCTCGTGGGCTTGCTCATGTCGGGCTCTCCCCTGTCCGCGACCCTCGTGCGCCGGCCATCTTATCCAAACTCCGGCCCAGTGATGGCGAAGAGCCGACCGGGCTCGCCCGGAGTCGGCACGTCCCCGAGCAGCATCCGGCGGAACACGCGCTGCGTGAGAAAGCCCAGTCGTCCCAGGCGCTGCAGCCAGGCGGGCCGATCGGGGACGTCGATCGTGAAGGCGCGACCCGGAGCGCTGGCCAGGGCCGCGGCCAGCAGGGACGCGGCGGCTTCGTCATCCTCGGCCACGAGCGGACCCAGGTGCTCGGTGCGATGGCCGTGACGGCCGAACACGTAGCTCGGCAAGCTGCCTGCCGCTTCCAACCGCCAGGCGTACTCCGGGGCCTGATCGAGGGCCCAGCGCAGCACGGCTAGCCGGTCGGCTCCGAACACGACGCGGTCGCGCTCCGCTACCGCAGCGAGATCCGCGCTTGTCAGGGCAACGACCGCGCCGCTTTCAGGGGGTGTAAGGAGTCGTGTGTCGGCCGGCCGCTCCAGCCTCGCAAGGCCGCTGCGATCCGTGAAACCGTGGCGGCTGTAGACCGGCGCGCCCTGAGGGGTCGCGTCGAGGCCCACAACCTCGAAGCCTCGCAGGCGCTCCAAGATGTCCTCCACAAGTCGGGTGGCGATGCCGCGCCCGCGTTTCTCGGGATCCACCAGGATCATCGCGACCCAGGCGAGCCGACTCCCGTACTGCACCGCCCCACCCGACCCGACGATCCGGTCGCCGCGCAGCGCCACACGGAACCGGCCGCTCGCGAGCAGCGCCCGCCAGTCCTCGGCGCGCTGGTTCCAGCCGGCCAGCCGGCACAGCCGCACGCCGCCCGCGATGTCGTCCGGCTGCATGTCGCGAAGCGACACGCCGTCCTTGCCGGCCCGGGTC
>CAYTWT010000141.1:0-9575 GCA_964442185.1 uncultured Acidobacteriota bacterium | reverse complement strand
TTGCGCTTGCCGTCGTCGTTCGCGATCGTGACCGGCCGTGTCAGCTTGAACCAGAGCACCCAGTTGCCGGCCTTGATCTCCTTCACGTCCGACCACGACACGCTCGCCTCAGGCGCGACCGCGGGATCGAGGCAGCCGCCGAGGCCTGACCAAAGACGAGTGGCCGCGGGCCCCGGGATCTCGGGCACTCCGCCGCGGCCCTTCTTGTACACACCAGCCAGCTGCCCAAAGCGATAGACGCGGATCGCCTGGCGATCGAAGGCGAGGACGAAGTAGGTACGCGCGTCCACGTCGTACAGGGTCGCGGTCCAGACCACGGCGCCGCCCGCGTCGAGCGTCGCCGCCCACGCGACTTCTGCCGCCTCGGGGCTGCCCTCGATCAAGAACTGCCGCGCGAGAATCGCGTGCCCCATCAGGTTCCTCGGATCGAGCTCGAGCGCGCGTTCGGCCAGGAAGGTCGCGTCGATGTTGAGGTCGGCAAGCGCGGCTTCGTGCTTGCCGAGGTTGAAGCCGTCCCACCACGACGTGCGCTGGGCCGTGACGTTCAAGGCCTGGGCCTCGGTCGTGAGCCGGTAGCTCTCGCGGTCGATCGCCTTAGGGTCGCACGTCAGGGGCGGTTCGTCCGCGAACGCCAAAGGCGCGAGCGCCACCAGCACCGATCCGCGCAGCGAGGACAACCGCATCGCAGGACCTCCTCGGCGTCAGCATAGCAATCCCTCGGCCAACTCTGAAGCGCGCAGCCGCTGGGCGCGCCGCCGCCCAGTGCCTGGGCATGCGCACGATCCTCACAAAGGGGCGCGTCGGTCTCAGAAGGAGCGACAGCCTTTTGTAGGACAACGAGTTGGCCCGCACTGCGCGGGCCCTTGCGAACGAGCGGCACGACCCTTGCTCTCTAGACGGCAACGAGGGTGAGGGTGCCATGGGAACGTGGAAGCTGCTTCCGTTTGGGGTCGTCGCTTTGTCGATCCTGTCCGCGGCGGCCGCTGGCGAGGACACCGGCACCACTGCGTGAGGAGGAAGTCATGTCCAGGACATTCGCGCTGGTGCTCGGGATCAGCTTCGGCGTGCCGGCCGCGAGCGCAGTCGCCCAGGTCGAGCCGGGCACTCGGGTTCGCGTCACGGAGAACGGCCAGAAGCGCGTCGTCGGACGGCTCGTATCCATCGATGAGACGACGTTATCGGTGAGACCGGACGGCAACGCCGAGCCCGTCGCCGTGTCACGCTCGACCCTGACTCGGATCGATGTGAGCCAGCGGCCCGGACGCAAGCGCCGGGGCGCGACAATCGGCTTGCTCGTGGGCGCGCTGGCGGGGGCCGTAGCCTTGGCATCGGCGACAGAGGACTGCTCTCGAAACGATTTCGTTTGCCTCTTCCCGCGGGAGCAGCAGACGACCAACACCGTGCTGGGCGCGGTCGTCTTCGGCGCGCTCGGCGCCGGCCTCGGGGCGCTAGTCGCGCCCGGCGAGAAGTGGGAGTCGATTCCGAGCCAGCGCGTTCGATTGAGTCTCGCGCCCACGCCAGGACGAGGTGTTGCCGCCCAGGTGACGATCAGGTTCGGCGGGAGGACGCGATGACGACGAGAACACGGCAAGCCCTCTTGTCGCTTCTAGCAGTCCTGCCCGTGGGCTGCGCGCCCGTCTTCTCGGAGCTGCAGAGCGCAAAGCTGGTCGGCACACGACACGTCGAGCTGACTCCGAGCGCGTCGACCGTGTCCTTTTCAGACAGCGAGGGCTCGGACCACGTTCAGAACGAAGTCGGCGTGCAAGTCGCGACCGGCGTCCACGAGCGCGTGGACCTGCGCGCGCGCTACACGCGAGTCGAAAGTGTGAACGTCGTGGGGTTCGGCCCGAAGTTCGGGTTCGTCAAAGACCGGCTCGCGATCGCGGTGCCGGTCGGCTTCGCGTTCGGGAGCGATGTCGACTCCGGGAACTCACTGCAAGTCCATCCCACGCTGATCGCCACGGTGCCGGCCGCGAGAACCGTCGAGCTGAACGGCTCCGTCAAGTACCTCATCCCGCTGTCGCAGGACGGCGGCGACAAGCTGGTCGCTCTCAACTTTGGTCTTGGGCTCGGCCCCGAGCGATGGAAGATCCGGCCGGAAGTCGGTTTCCTCATCAACCCGGGCGAGGAGGGACACTTCACCCAGTTCAGCCTGGGCTTTTCGTTTTTCCCGCGCCGTTAAGTTAGGCGGATGCGGTGACGCTAAGCCTTTGGGCCAGCGCATCCAGCGACTGCGTCATCTCGGCGGGCAGGCGCGCGCCGAAGCGGTCGAAGAAGGCGCGGATCTCCGGCACCTCGGCCGCCCACTCGCCGCGATCGACCTCGAGCAGCGTCTCGAGCGCCGACTTCGGCAGCTCGAGGCCGTCGAGGTTCAAGGCGCCCGGCGCGGGCACGAAACCGACGGGCGTCTCGGTCGCGCTTGCCTTGCCGTTGATGCGGTCGATCATCCACAGCAGCACGCGCAGATTCTGGCCAAAGCCGGGCCACAGGAAATTGCCGTCGGCGTCCTGCCGGAACCAATTGACATGGAAGATAGCCGGCGGCTTCGAGACGGCCGTGCCCATGCGCAGCCAATGGCCGAAGTAGTCGGCCATGTTGTAGCCGCAAAACGGCAGCATCGCCATCGGGTCGCGACGCACGACGCCGACCTTGCCCGTCGCCGCGGCCGTGGTTTCGGAGCCCATGGTCGCGGCCACGAACACGCCGTGGTTCCAGTCGAAGGCCTGGAACACCAGCGGCGCGACGCGAGCGCGGCGTCCGCCGAAGATGATGGCCGAGATCGGCACGCCCTGCGCGTCTTCCCAGCGCGGCGAGATGCTCGGGCATTGACTCGCGGCCACGGTGAAGCGCGAGTTGGGGTGCGCGGCCTTGCCGGTGCGGTCCCACGGCTTGCCTTGCCAGTCGAGCAGATCGGCCGGCGGGTTCTTGTCCTTGCCTTCCCACCACGGCACGCCGGCGGGCGTCACGGCCACGTTGGTGAAGATGGTGTCGTGGCCGATCGTGGCCATGGCGTTCGGGTTCGTGTCCGGGCCGGTGCCGGGCACGACGCCGAAGAAACCGGCTTCGGGGTTGACGGCCCAGAGCCGCCCGTCGGGGCCGGGGCGCAGCCAGGCGATGTCGTCGCCGACCGTGCGCACCTTGTAACCCTGCTTCTCGAAGGGCGAGACCAGCATCGCGAGATTGGTCTTGCCGCACGCCGAGGGGAACGCCGCGCAGATGTAGTGGACCTCACCCGTAGGCAACGTGAGCTCGAGGATCAGCATGTGCTCGGCCATCCAGCCCTGCTGGCGGGCCATGCTCGAGGCGATGCGGAGCGCGAAGCACTTCTTGCCGAGCAGCGCGTTGCCCCCGTAGCCGGATCCCACGCTCCAGATCAGGCGCTCCTCCGGGAAGTGCAGGATGTAGCGCCGGTCGGGCGAGAGATCGCCGATCGAATGCAGCCCGGGCACGAACTCGTCGCCCCCGCCGAGTTGATCGAGGGCTGGCTTGCCCATGCGGGTCATGATCCGCATGTTCGCCACGACGTACGGGCTGTCGGTGACCTCGACGCCCACCTTGCTGAAAGGCGAGCCAAGCGGGCCCATCACGTACGGGACGACGTACATGGTTCGGCCCCGCATCGCGCCCTCGAACAGCGGCGCGACCTTGGCCTTGCCGTCTGTGGGCGACATCCAGTTGTTGGTCGGTCCGGCGTCCTCGCGCTCCCGGCTGCAGATGAAGGTGAGGTGCTCGGTGCGGGCGACGTCGGAGGGATGGCTGCGGTGGAGGTAGCTGCCGGGCGCCAACTGCGCATCCAGCCTGCTGAGCGTGCCGTCGGCGAGCATCTGGTCGATCAGGCGCTGGTTCTCGGCATCGGAACCGTCGCACCACACGACCCGATCCGGCCTCGTCGTCTTCGCGACCTGATCGACCCAGCGTTCGGCAGGTGTCGGCATGTTGCCTCGTGGCTTGGCCCGCTTCCGGGCGCCGAAGCCGCATTCTAGCTGAACGGAGTGTTGCCGGGTCGAACCCGCGCTATAGTCGGCAAGCCATGAGCTGTGCCGCGTTCGCTGTCCTGGCCTTGGCCAGCGCGGGAGCCGCCCTGGCCGCGGATCTCCAACCGGACGTGATCGTGGCCGCGTCGACGCTGGACGAAGCCGCACGCTGGTCCACACGGATCGACACGCTGGTCGCCGAGGACCGGCTCTGCCTCGTGCGCTCCAGCCAGGATGCCGAATTCCCGGGAAGGCGCCACCTGCGCTACGACCACCGGCTCGGCGGCTTGCCGGTGTACGGCTCGCAGCTGGTGCGGCAGGTCGACGGCGCCGGGCGCACCCTCACGGTCTTCGGCCACCTGACCAATGCCACCACCGCGGACCCAAGGCCGCAGCTCTCCCCGGCCCAGGCGGTGCGCGTTGCTGAGGCGGAGTTGGGTCGCGGAGCGCAGATCTTGGGCGAGCCTGAGCTGATCTGGCTGCCGCTCGACAGCGGCCTTGCGCTGGCCTACGCGGTCCGAGCCCGCAGCGATTTCCGGCTGCCCCGCTGCTTCGTCGATGCCAGCACCGGCGCGGTGCTGCTGACCCGCGACGAGCTGCGCACGGAGGCGGCCGTAGGCGTCGGTACGGGCGTCTGGGGCGATCGCAAGAAAGTCTCGGCCGACAGCTCGGGCAATGAGTTCCACACCGACGACAGGCTCCGGCCGCCGGCCATCATGACTTACGACATGCGCTTCGACATCCGCGCCGCCGTCGACTTCCTGCTCGGTGGAGCTCTGAGCTCTGGCTTTCTCGGCGCCGACTCGGACAACGACTGGGCCGACGGCACGCTGGTCGACGCCCACGCCTACGCGGGCTGGACCTACGACTACTACTTCAAGCGCTTCGGGCGCCGCGGCATCGACGATGCGAACCTCACGGTCCGCGGCCTGGTACACATCGTCCCGGCCGGCCCGCAGGGCCTCGTCAACGCCTTCTGGGACGGCCTGACATCGACCATGTTCTATGGCGATGGCGACCAGCACTACGGCAGCTTCTCGGGCGCCCTCGACGTCGTGGCCCACGAGCTGACCCACGGCGTCACCCAGTACACGTGGGGGGGCGGCGCGAGCGTGGAATCCGGGGCACTCAACGAAGCGTTCTCCGACATCATGGGCACCTCCGCCGAGTTCTTCCTTGAGCCGCTCGGCGACGCGCGCGGGCACGCGGACTACTGGCTGGGCGAGGACCTCTCCTACAGCTTCGAGCCGGGCAGGTTTGCCGCGCGCTCGATGCAGGACCCATCGCTGTTCTGCCACCCGGGCATCGGCTGCGACCCCGACCACTACAGCCACCTGTATCGCGGCACGCTCGATGGCGGCGGCGTGCACGTGAATGCGGGGATCGCAACGCACGCCTTCTACCTGCTGATCGAGGGCGGGACGAATCGGACCTCGGCGATCGCCGTCGCCGGGCTCGGCGCCGCGAACCGCGAGCGGGCCGAGCGGATCTTCTATCGCGGCTTCACGGCCTTCCTGACGCCCGGGGCCTCGTTCTCGGACGCGCGCCGCGCCACGACCCAGGCCGCCGTGGAGCTGTTTGGCGCCCTGGGCCCGGAAGCCGTGCAGACGGCCCTCGCGTGGTCTGCGGTGGGCGTCAAGTGAAGGAGATCAAGCCATGATCGCTGCTCCGCTGGCCGCACTGCTCCTGGCCGCCACCACGTCGGTCGTGGTGCGCGCGGGGACGCTCATCGATGGAACGGGCGGGCCGCCACGCCAAAACCAACTCATCGTCATCGAAGGCCAGCGGATCACGGCCGTGGGCAACGTCCCGATCCCGGCCGGCGCCACGATCCTCGATCTGTCCGGCGCCACGGTGCTGCCAGGCTTGATCGACGCGCACACGCACCTGTTCCTGCAAGGCGAAGACCCCGCCGAGGGCGGCTACGACGGCAACATCCTGCAGCAGGGGCTTGCCTATCGAGCCGCCCGTGCCAGCGTGTCGGCGCGGCGGGCTCTCGAGCAAGGTTTCACGACACTGCGCGATCTCGGAACCGAGGGTGCTGGCTACGGAGACGTCGGCATCAAGCAGGCGATCGAGCGGGGCCACATTCTCGGCCCGCGGCTTTTCGTCGCGACGCTCGGCATCTCGACGACCGGCGGCTATCCGCTGGAGGGCTATGCGCCGGAGCTCTCGCTGCCCAAGGGTGTCGCGATCGTCGACGGGCCCGTGGAAGCGCGCAAGGCGGCCCGCGAGCAGATCGACAAGGGCGCCAACTGGATCAAGGTCTACATGACGCATCGCTCGTGGGTCAGCCGTGACGGCAAGCTCGCTTCGCAACCGACGCTCACCGTCGAGGAGCTGAAGGCGATCGTGGGCGAGGCCCATGGCAACGAGCGGCGCGTGGCCTGCCATGCCTACGGGGGCGAGGGGCTGCGTCATGCCCTGGACGGAGGCTGCGACTCGATCGAGCACGGTCTCGATCTCGACGACGCCGCCCTCGCGCAGATGGTGAAGCAGGGCACCTGGTATTGCCCGACGCTCGGCGTGTACTACCTCGAGTGGGCCGCCGAGAACACGGCGGCAGGCCAGCGTGATCGGGCGCGCGCCGCCGTGCACGAGCCTTCGTTCCGCCGCGCCTTGAAAGCCGGCGTCAAGATCGCGTTCGGCACGGACACGGGCGGCTCGCCGTGGACGTCGTCGATGGCGGCGGAATTCTCACAGATGGTGCGGCTCGGGATGACGCCCGCTCAGGCGATCCGCTCGGCAACCTCGGCCGCCGCCGAGATGCTCGGGGCCGCGGGCGAGCTTGGCGTGGTCGCGCCAGGCGCGTACGCCGATCTGGTGGCGGTCGGGGGCGAGCCGCTCGCCGATGTGAGTCGGCTCGAGCACGTATCCTTCGTCATGAAAGGTGGTAGCGTCGTCCGCAACGACCGAACCACGACGCGCTGAGCTGTCGGCCTTGCTGGGAGCGGAACACGTTGACAAGGCCACGAGCGCTATCTAGGCTTCACTGCATACGAAACAGACGAGTGTGGAGGGACCATGCGGAACCGCTGGATGCATCTCGGTTGCGTCGTGCTCGCGGCCGCCGCGTTGCCGATCCCGGCGTACGGCCAGGAGCAGCGCATCGCGGCATCGGGACCCGAGCAGACGGCGGGCTGGAGTTCGCGCATCCAGAGCATGGTCGACACCGGACAGATCCGGCTCACGCGCACGCGCGACGACAGCCTCGTGCCGGGCCGGCGCCACCAGCGCTTTGCACAGGTGCATCGGGGTGTGCCGGTCTGGGGAGGGGAACTCGTCGTGCAGTCGGGCCATCAGGGCATCGTGTCGGTGTTCGGGACGCTATACGACTCGATCGACCTCGACACGACGGCGACACTCTCGGCCGAGGCTGCCGTCAAGGCGATCCGGGCGCAAGGCAGCGAGCCCTTCGGGCACGAGGGCCGGGCCGAGCTCGTCGTGCTGCCGCTCTCCGAACGCCACTACGGCCTGGTCTACAAGATCCGCGCCCGCCGCCAGGGCTTCGACGTCCGCTTGCTGTTCGTCGATGCCCGGAGCGGCGCCGTCGTCAAGGACCTGAACGACGTCAAGACCCAGTCGGCCGTGGGCGTGGGCACGGGCGTGCTCGGAGATCGCAAGAAGGTGAGTGCCGGCAAGTCGGGCGGCCAGTTCGTTGCGGAAGACCAGCTCCGCCCGCCGCGCATCGCGACCTTCGACTTCCACGGCAATCTCAACCGCCTGTTGAGTGTCGAGGGCTTCTTCGACGAGGACCTGGCCAATGACGCGGACAACACCTGGACCGACGGCGCGAACGTGGACGCCCACAGCTACGCGGGCTACACCTACGACTACTACTACAAACGCTTCGGGCGGCGCGGGCTCGACAACGGGGACATCCCGATCCGCAGCATCACGCACCCGGTGAACCGGGCCGATATCTTCGGCTACCCGGAAGACATCGTCGGCCTGTATTTCTTGAACGCCTTCTACCTGGGCGACGGCATCATGGTTTACGGAGAGGGCCTGCCGGAGGGCTTGACGCTCAACGGCCAGAGCTGGAACTACCTGGCGGGCGCGCTCGACATCGTCGCCCACGAACTGACCCACGGCGTCACGAGTTACACCTCGGGGCTCATCTACCAGAACGAGTCGGGTGCGCTCAACGAATCCTTCTCCGACATGATGGGCACTTCCGCCGAGTTCTTCTTCCAGCCCGCCGGCAACGGGCCGCTGCGGGGCGACTACCTGATGGGTGAAGACGTGATCACCCCGGGTGGGTTGCGCTCCATGGCCGATCCCGTGGCATTCGGCGATCCCGACCACTACAGCAGGCGCGTCACTGGTTCTCAGGACAACGGCGGCGTCCACACGAACTCCGGGATTCCCAACCACGTCTTCTACCTCGCCATCGAGGGCGGCACGAACCGCGTCTCCGGCATCCAGGTGACAGGCGTGGGCGGCGGGAACCGTGAGCAGATCGAGAAGGTCTTCTACCGAGCCTTCACCGAAATGTTGCCGGCCAGCGCCAACTTCCAGACGGCTCGCGTGGCTACGATCCAGGCGGCCCGCGACCTCTACGGCGCTGGCAGCGCCGTGGAGTCCGCCGTGACGCAGGCCTGGACCGCGGTGGGGGTGAACTGATGCGCACCGTAGCCGCTTCGATCCTGGCCGCCAGTCTGAGCAAACCACCCATGTCGAAGCGGATGCTCCTTCTGCTCTTCGTCCTGCTTCTCCCGACCGAGCTCGCGGCCGAGACCCTTCGCGTCAGGTCCCAAACGCGCGTCTGGTATGGACCGAGCCAGGTGACGAGGGTGATCGGATCCCTCCCCGCCGGGAAGCTGCTCGAGTCCCTCGGGCGTTCGGGAGAATGGTGGAAGGTGCAGCTCCCCGACGGCGAGGTGGGCTTCATCCCCGCGGCTGTCGTCGAAGTGGTCGCCAGCGCCGAACCGGCCAGACGAGCTCCGGCTCCAGCGGCTCCCGCTGCTCCTTCCCCTCCCGCAGCTCCTGTCCGGCCCGAGGCTCGGCCCGCACCGACGGCCCCTCCGGCTGCTCCTCGGGCGCCAGCGACGCCTCCGCGTCGCGCCCCTCCCGCTGCGCCGAGCCCACGCGCCGTGACGCCGGCGCCTCGGGCGCCGGCTGAGACCAGGACACGCTTCAAGGTGCTGCTCGGGGGCGGCTACCAGCTCGCCACGCAGGCCTTCACCCAGACGATTTCGTTCGACCAGTTTCAGGAGACGGCGACCATCACCACCTCGTACACGGCCGACAAGGCGCCGGGATTCGATGTCGCCGTCCAGGTTGGCGTCTTGAAGCACGTCGGCTTCTCGGTGGCGGCGACACTCTACAACCGCGACCTCGCGGGCAGCTACAGCGCCTCATTCCCCCATCCGCTGTTCTTCGACCAGGCCCGCGGGGCGACCGGCAGCGTGGGCGGCAAGCAGAAGGAGACGGCAGGGCACGTGAACCTCGTCGCCTTCGGCGAGAGTGGCGCGCTCGACCTCTCGGCCTGGGCCGGGGTGAGCTTCTTCAAGGTCGAGGCGAATGTGCTCGAGAACGTCGCCTACTCGCACTCCTACCCCTACGACAGCGTCACCGTGACGAGCGCTGCTCAGACGA
>CAYTWT010000140.1:0-11640 GCA_964442185.1 uncultured Acidobacteriota bacterium | reverse complement strand
GGCGGTCGGAGCCAGGCGCGACCGCGTCGGCCGCGCCGTCGAGGCGCGCTTCGGTCCGCGTGTCCACGTCCTCGACGACGGCTTTCAGCACCTGCGCCTTGCCCGCGATCTCGACGTGCTCTGTCTCGAAGGCGCCGACCTGCACGACTGGCCCTTGCCCGCCGGGCGGCTGCGCGAGTTTCCGTCGGCCTACCGGCGCGCCGACGCCTTGCTCGTGAGCGCCGGCGAGTGGCCTAGCGGCCAGTGCTTCCGAGTGAAGCGAAGAGTCCTCGGCTTCTTCGGGATGGAGGGTCTCCAACAGGCCCCGCCCCGCCGCCCGTGGCTGGTCTCGGGGATCGCGCGCCCGGAGCGGTTCCACGCCGACGTACGCGAACGCGTCGCCTCGGTTGCGGGAACCGATGCGTTCCCCGACCACCATCGCGTGAGCGCGGCCGAATGGGCGGAGGTCGAGCGGCGCGCGGGGGTGGCGGGCGCCGACGCTCTAGTCACGACCGCCAAGGATGCGGTGCGGCTACCCTCGCCTGGCAGCGCGCTGCCGGTCGTCGTGCTGCGCATCGCCGCCGAGATCGAGGACGAGGCGGCCTTTCGCGAGCGGCTACTGGCGGTCGCGCGGAGAGTCGCGTGAGGCTTCAGCATCGCCTCGAAGCCGCGGCCGCGAGCCTCGTGGGCGGCTGCGTGCGGCTGCTGCCACGCGCTGCTGCGCTCGCGCTAGGCCGGGGACTTGGAAGCGCGCTGGGCGCGCTCGACCGTCGTCATCTCGAGATCGCGGTGGCGAACCTGCGGGCGTCGTTTCCGGAGTGGGCCGAGGCCCGGCTCTACGCCACGGCGCGGGGCGTGTACCGGCACTTCGGCGCCATCCTGTTCGACATCCTCTGGCTGGAAGGGCGTCCCGCCGGGACCTTCACGCGGCTCGTCGACTTCGAAGGCCGCGAGAATTGCGAGCAGGCGGTGGCCGCCGGCAAAGGCGTCCTCTACTGCACGGCGCACATCGGGAACTGGGAAATCCACGCGGTCGCGCACGCGATCCTCTACGAGAAGCTCGGCGTGCTCGCCCGGGCCGTCGACAACCCGGCCCTGGATGCGCGACTGTGCGGCTTCCGCGCTGCCTGGGGCAACACGGTCATCTACAAGCGCAAGGCGCTCGCCCAGGTGATCCGGTTGTTGCGCGCGGGCGGGAGCGTCGCCGTCCTTCTGGACCAGAACGTGCAACGAGACGACGGGATCTTCATCGATTTCTTCGGACGACCCGCCGCGACCACGACCGTTGCCGCGGCACTCGCGCTCAAGACGGGCTGCGCGCTCGTCCCGGGGCATGCGGAGCTGCTTGCCGACGGTCGCTACCGGCTGAGCTACGAGCCCGCGCTTTTCGTCGAACCCGCGCCGAAGGATCGCGACCTGGAGATCGCGCGGCTCACGCAGCTGCTGGCGACACGCACCGAGGCGTGGATCCGTGAGCGGCCGGAGCAGTGGCTGTGGATCCACCGCCGCTGGAAGACGCAACCGGAGCCGGGTGCGTGAGCGCTCCGGCTCGGATTCTCGTCCGCGCGCCGAACTGGATCGGCGACGTCGTGCTGTCGCTGGGCGCGCTGCGGGACGTGCGGCGCAACTTTCCGGATGCGCGCCTCGAGGTCCTCGCGCGAGCCTGGGTGGCTCCGCTCTATGGCGCCGTCGAAGCCATCGACGGCGTGCGAGTGAGCGAAGGGATGCGGCCTGACGCCGTCACGCTGCGCGGGCAGGCCGACGCGGGGATTCTCTTCACCAACTCGTTCGGCACGGCCTTGTCGCTGGCGCTCGCGCGGATTCCGGAACGCTGGGGCTACGCGACCGAAGGCCGTGGGCTGCTTCTGACGCGCCGCGTACGCGTCCCCGGCGAAGTCCGGCAGCGAAGCCAGGTGTACTACTATCGGGCCATGATCAGCGGCCTTGGCCTCGCCGTCAGCGCCACACCCGACACGTCGCTGCGCGCCCCTGCGGGCTGGGCCGAGCGCGGCAAGGAGCTTCTGGGCGAGGGGCCCTGGATCGCGCTCAACCCGGGCGCCAGCTACGGCTCCGCGAAGCAGTGGCTACCCGCACGCTACGCCGCCGTGGGCGAGCGCCTCGCGCGTGAGACGGGGGCCCGCGTCGCGGTCCTGGGCAGCGCTGCCGAGAGGCCGCTGGGCGAAGCGATCGCGGGCGCGATGCGCGAGAAGCCGAAGCTGCTGTGCGGCGAGACGAGCCTCACCGATCTGGTGGGGGTGTTGTCGCGGCTGCGGCTCCTGGTCACGAACGACTCGGGCCCGATGCACCTGGCCGGAGCTCTGGGCGTGCCGCTCGTCGCGATCTTCGGCCCCACCAACTGGCGGGAGACGGCGCCGCGCGCAGCTCTGCACCGCATCGTCCGCGCCGACGTGGACTGCGCGCCGTGCCTGCTCCGCGAATGCCCGATCGACCATCGCTGCATGACCCGCATCGGCGTCGAAGCCGTGGCCGCGGCCGCGGCCGAGGTCATGAATTGAGCCGCCCCGCCGTGTTCATCGACCGCGACGGCACGCTGTCTCACGAGGTGGGCTACGTGAACCAGCTCTCCCGCTTCAAGCTCTTTTCCTGGTCGGTGGATGCGGTGCGCCTGCTCAATCGCAGCGGCTTTCTGGCGGTGGTCGTCACGAACCAGGCCGGCGTCGCCCGGGGCTACTTCCCCGAGTCGGTGATTCACGAGGTGCACGCGTCGCTGATCCAGAGCATGGCCGCCGGCGGAGCTTCGCTCGACGGCATCTATTTCTGCCCGCATCATCCCAGCGTGGGCGAGCCGCCCTATCGGCTCGACTGCGATTGCCGCAAGCCGAAACCAGGCCTGCTCAAGCGGGCCGAGGCCGAGCTCGGCGCCGATTTGTCGCGCTCGTGGGTCGTCGGCGATCGACTCGGCGATCTGAAGCTGGCCTGGGCCGTGGGCGCGCGCGGCGCATTGGTCAAGAGCGGCTACGGGCTGGGCGAGTGGGAGCACCACGCGCCCGGGCTCGGCCGCGCTCCGGACCTGGTCGCCGAACAGCTGTTCGAGGCCGCCCTGCGCATCGTTGAGGACGGGGAGGCTCGCGCGTGAAGGCACAGGCGCTGCCGGATCGCGAACGGCTGCTCCGGGTGATCGACGGCTTTCGTGGCCGCCGCCTGCTGGTCCTTGCCGACATGGTGGCCGACGAGTTCGTCTTCGGCCGCATCCAGCGCGTGAGCCGCGAGGCTCCCGTGCTGATCCTCGAGTACGATGGCGCCGACGTCCGTCTCGGCGGTGGCGCCAACGCCGTGCATAACATCCGCACCCTCGGCGGCAGACCGCTGCCATACGGTGTCGTGGGGAAGGACGAGCACGGCCGCAGGCTGCGCGGGCTGTTCCGCGCGAAGCGCGTCAGCGTGGCCGGCGTGCTCACCGAGCCGGGCTATGTGACGCCCGTGAAGACCCGCATCCTGGCCGGTGGCACGCACTCGACGAAGCAGCAGATCGTGCGCATCGACAAAGCCACCCGGCTGTCGGCGCGGAGCTGGGCGCGCTCGCGTTTGCTCGCCGGCTTGCGCCGGGTGGGTGGCCGCCTGGATGCCGTCCTGATCAGCGACTACGGCTTCGGGCTGCTGACCCCTGCGCTGGTCCAGGCCGCGATCGCCTTTGCGCGCCGTCGCAGGATCCCCGTGACCGTGGATTCACGCCATGCTCTGCTGTCATTCCGAGGCATGACGGCGGTGACGCCCAACGAGCCCGAAGTCGAGGCGGCGCTCGGCGTCACGATCGGCCATGATCGCCGACGGCTGGAAGCGGCGGGCCGCTTGCTGCTGCGCCGTCTGGGCGCCGGGGCGGCGCTCGTCACCCGTGGCAGCGACGGCATGGCCCTGTTCGAACCGGGGGCGAGGGCGCTGCATATCCCGATCCACGGCACCGATCAGGTCGCCGACGTCACTGGCGCAGGGGACACGGTGATCGCGACCTTTACGCTGGCACTGGCCGCCGGGGCGACGCCGGCCGAGGCGGGCGTGCTCTCGAACTACGCGGGTGGCATCGTAGTGATGAAGAGCGGCACCGCGACCGTCTCGGCCGACGAGCTGCGCGCCGCCGTGCGCGGATGAGAACGGCCCAGGAAAAGCTCGGCAGCCTCGAGGCGGTCGCCGGCCGGGTTGCGGCGGCACGCGCCGCCGGGCACAGCATCGCGCTCGCCAACGGCTGCTTCGATGTGCTGCACGTGGGCCACGTGCGCTACCTCGCCGGCGCGAAGGCCGAAGCCGACGTGCTCGTGGTCGGCATCAACGGCGATGCTTCCGTCGCCAAACTGAAGGGCCCGGGCCGGCCTATCCTGCCCGAGGCCGATCGCGCCCTGCTCGTCGCCGGCCTGCGCAGCGTCGATCACGTGGTCGTCTTCCAGGAGGACGACGTGACGCGGCTGCTGCTCACGCTCCGGCCCGAGGTGCATTGCAAGGGCACCGACTACACCGCGGACAGCGTTCCCGAGCGCGACGTCGTGCGCTCCTATGGCGGCCGCGTCGCCATCGTGGGCGATCCCAAGCAGCACGCCACGCGCGCGCTGATCGCGCGGGTGCGTCGGTGAAGGCGCTCGTGGTTCGGCTCTCCTCGATCGGGGACGTCGTCCACACGCTGCCAACGCTCTCCGCCTTGAAGCGCAACAACTGGGAGGTGGGCTGGATCGTGGAGCCCCTCGCGGGCGCCTTGCTCCAGGGCCATCCGTTTCTGGTCAGCGTCGCTTCCGTGCCCCCGAAGCGGGCCTTCGGGATCGGCCGGGCGCGAGCCACCGCTCGCAAGCTGCGCGAGCAGGCCTTCGACATCGCGCTCGATTTCCAGGGACTGTGGAAATCAGCCGCATGGGCGCGCCTGAGCGGCGCCCCGCGGGTGCTGGGCTACGCTCGGCCCTGGCGGCGCGAAGGGCTCTCCGCGCTCCTGCTGCGCGAAGCGGCGAGCCTGCCGCCGGACCTGCCGCACGTCATCGACAAGAACCTGGCCCTGCTGCGGCCCCTCGGCATCGACGCGGTGGGCTCGCGCCATTTTCCGCTCCCACCCACCGAGGTCCAGTCCGAGGTCGTGCGCCTGAAGCTCGCGGAGCTTTCCCTCGGGCCGTTCGCGATCCTCAACCCCGGAGGCGGCTGGGCGAGCAAGCTGTGGCCCGCCGAGCGCTACGGGATCCTGGCGCGCGGTCTCCGCGAGCGCGGCTACGCCTCGATCGTGACCTGGGGCCCGGGCGAGCTGGAGCTCGCGAGTCGCGTGGTCGCGGCTTCGGAGGGCGCAGCTGTCCGCTGCTTTCCGACGAGCCTGCTCGAGTTCGCCGAGCTGGCTCGCTTCGCACGTCTCGTGGTCGCGGCCGACACCGGCCCGCTTCATCTCGCCTGCGCGGTCGGGACGCCGGTCGTCGGCATCTACGGACCGACGGACCCCGCGCGCAACGGGCCGTTCGCGGCCGAGGATCGCGTCGTGCGTCGGCTGCCGCTGTGCTCGCCGTGTCATCGGCGGCGCTGCCGGATCCACGAGGGTGTGATGTCGACGATCGCGCCGGACGAGGTGCAGCGGGCGATCGACGCGCGGCTCCGGATCACGAGACTCGCCGAACCCCATGACGCTGTCTAGGCTGCGCGTCCCTCTCGGCTACGCCTTCGGCCTCCTCGCGCTCTACCTGGCCCGGCCCACGGCGCTCTCGGTCGGCCTCGGCCTGCCGCTCGTCGTCACGGGAGAGGCCGTCCGGCTCTGGGCCTCCGGTCACATCGAGAAGACCCGAGCCCTGGCGACCGGCGGTCCGTACGCCCACACCCGCAACCCGCTCTATCTCGGCAGCGTCCTGCTGGGGCTGGGGGTTGCCGTGGCGGCCGCGCGCGCGTCGGTGAGCCTGGCGATGACGATCTATTTCCTCGCCTTCTACCCAAACGCCATCATCGGGGAGGCCGCCTACCTCCGGCAGAAATTCACGGGCCAGTACGAAGTGTGGGCTGCGGCGGTGCCGCCGTTTGTCCCGCGAGTCGTGGCGGGGGGTCCTCGCGACTCGCACTTCGCCTGGGAGAGGGTGCGGATGAACAAGGAATGGCGCACGGCGCTGGCCGTTCCCGTGCTGCTGGGCCTGCTGGGCGTGCGCGCCTGGCTTCGGCAGACCGGGCAGCTGCCGTGAGCGGGATTCCCAGCCTCGAAGCGATCCGCGCCACGCGTGCGCTCCTCGGGGACCGCATCCTCACCACTCCCGTCCGGGAGTGGCACGATGGCGCCGCCTTTCCGCAGACGCGCGTCTTCTTGAAGGAAGAACTGTTTCAGCGCACCGGCAGCTTCAAGCCGCGCGGCGCGCTGGCCGTGATGCTGGACCTCTCGCCCGAAGCCCTGGCGCGCGGCGTCACAGCCGTGAGCGCGGGCAATCACGCGATGGCGGTCGCGTATGCGGCCGGCGTCCTGGGGACCACGGCGAGGGTCGTGATGCCGAAAACGGCAAGCCCGTTTCGCGTCGAGGCGTGCCGCGAGCTCGGCGCCGAGGTCGAGCTGGTCGAGAACGTCCACGTCGCGTTCGAGCGTGTCCGCGAGATCGAAGCCAAGCAAGGGCGCAGCTTCGTCCATCCCTTCGAGGGCCCGCGAACGGCGCTCGGCACGGCGACCCTGGGCCTCGAATTCGTCGAACAGGCGCCGCCGCTCGACGCCGTGATCGTGCCGATCGGCGGCGGGGGCTTGGCCGCCGGTGTCGCCGCGGCGGTGAAGCTGGCGAGCCCGCAGACGCAGGTGTTCGGCGTCGAGCCCACGGGCGCCGACAGCATGCATCGCAGCTTCGCGGCGGGAGCGCCGCAGTCGATCGACGCCGTGCGCACGATCGCCGACAGCCTGGGCGCCCCCCACGCGGCGCCGTACAGCTTCGAGCTGTGCCGCCGCTTCGTCGACGAGCTGGTCCGCGTCGACGACGACGCGCTGCGCCGGGCGATGCTGCTGCTGTTCCGTTCGGCCAAGCTCGCGGTCGAACCCGCCGGCGCCGCGGCCACGGCGGCGCTTTGCGGCCCGCTTCGGGAGCGCTTGATCGGCCGCAAGGTCGGCGTCCTCGTCTGCGGCGCCAACATCGACGCTGCGAGCTTCTCCCGTTTTCTGTCCGAGGCCAGCCAGGCGAAGGAATGAATCAGACCCCAGCAGCGTTGAGAGTAGCGGGGAGTGGGGTAGGGGCATGCATTTCGTGATCGTGGGCAACGGCATCGCCGGCATGGAAGCGGCCCTCGCCCTGCGCCAGCGGGAGGCCGCAGCCCGGATCAGCATCGTCTCCGACGAGCACGATCACTTCTTCTCGCGTCCGGCCCTCATGTACGTGTTCTGCGGCCAGCTCGAGCTGCGCGCCACCGAGCCCTATGACCGAGGCCTTTACGAGCGCATGGGCTTCGAGCGCGTGCGCGGCCGCGTCCAGCACGTCGACACGACAGCGAAGGCGCTCCAGTTCGAGGACGGCCAGAGCCTGGGCTACGACAAGCTGCTGCTGGCCGTCGGCTCCAAGGCCCGGCCCGCGCCCTGGCCAGGGAGCGCCGGGCCGGGCGTCCACTACTTCGTCAACCTGCGCGATCTCGAGGGCCTGGACCGCGACGCCAAGGCGGGGCAGCGGGCGGTGGTCATCGGTGGCGGCCTGATCGGCGTCGAGCTGGCCGAGATCCTCGAGCATCGCGGCCTCCACGTGACGTTCGTGATCCGTGAGAACTGGTACTTCCCGCTCGCCCTCGACAAGCACGAATCGGCGCTCGTGGCCGAGCACATGCGCCACGAGGGCGTCGAGGTGCGCCTCGGCGTGAACGTCGAGGAAGTCCTTCGCACGCTCGAGGGCCGCGTTCGCGGCGTCAAGGTCGATGGGCACGAGATTCCCGGCGAGATCGTGGCCTCGGCTATCGGCGTCGTTCCCAACACGGGATTCCTGGACAGAAGCGGTCTCTCGCTCTCGAAGGCCGGCGCGATCGAGGCGGACGACGCGCTTCGCGCCAGCGCCCCCGACGTGTGGACCGCGGGCGACTGCGCGAACGTCACCTGGGCCGATGCCTCGCGGCGTCCCGAGCAGCTCTGGTATACCGCGCGCGACCAGGGCCGCGTCGCGGCGCAAGCGATGCTGGGCGACGACGTGCGCTATCGCCGCGGTACCTGGTACAACTCCGCGAAGTTCTTCGACCTCGAGTGGACCACGGCCGGCTTCGTCCCGGCCCTGCTCAACTTCGACAACACCCCACTCGACCCGGGCCGCGACGTGCGCACCTGGTTCCAGCGCGTGCCCGGCCGTTTCGAGAGCCAGAAGATCGTCCTGAAGGGCGACCGCGTGGTTGGCTTCAACATGCTCGGCAGCCGCTTCCGCCACGAGCCGATGCTCGAATGGATCCACGAGCGCCGCGGCCTCGACTACGTGCTGGCGCATCTTCACGAGGCCCAGTTCGACGAGGAGTTCTCGCGACGCTTCCAGGTCCTGCCCGCTGCGAGGCTCGTCTAGGCGTCGGGCTTTTCGTTCCAAAGGGGGGTGCTTTCGTGCAAGCAGGCCTGATGAACACCTATCACAATCCGGCCAGCAACCGCTCGCCGCTCGCGTGGAGCCTGTCCGGCCTGCTCGTCGTCGCGTACCTGCTCCTGTACTTCGGGCCGATGCCGCGCCTGGGGATCCGCGTCGACGTCTTCGAGACGCTGGCCCGTGCGGTCCATCTCTCGAGCAAGTGGACGCTCTACGGGATTCTCTACACGCTCGCCATGGTGATCGGCGGGCTCTATTTCCTTCGCAAGCAGGGGAAGAACAGCCCTTACCAACGGGTCCGCACGGCGGTTGTCGTGCTCGTGCAGGTCGTGTTCGCGTTTGCGCTGCCGCTGGTGATGAAGGTCTTCGGGCAGCAGGAGCACTACTTCAGTTACTTCTGGCCGCTCAAGATCGAGTACTTCCTGCCCGGGTACATCCTCCAGCAGCCGTTCCTGATCCTGGCCTGGAGCTTCCTCGGCTCGCTGGTCGCGTTTCCGCTGCTCGCGTACTTCCTCGGCAAGCGCTTCTACTGCTCGTGGATCTGCGGCTGTGGCGGCCTCGCCAACACCGCGGGCGATCCCTTCCGGCATCTTTCGAGCAAGTCGGATGCAGCGTGGAAAGTGGAGAAGGTGTCGGTCCACGCCGTGCTGTTCCTGGCACTCGTCACGACGGCCATCGTCTGGGTCAACTGGGCGATCGGCAAGCAGCACCCCGACTTCGCGCGCTTCGCGTTCCGCGTCCAGGACTGGTACGCCTTCGCGATCGGCGCGATGTTCTCCGGCGTCGTCGGCGTGGGCCTCTACCCGCTCATGGGCACACGCGTGTGGTGCCGGTTCGGCTGCCCGATGGCGGCGATGCTCGGCCTGATCCAGAAGTTCGGGCGCTTCCGCATCACGGTCGAGAAGGACATGTGCATCTCGTGCGGCAACTGCTCGACCTACTGCGAAATGGGCATCGACGTCCGCCAGTACGCCATGGCCAACCAGGACGTGAAGCGCGCGTCCTGCGTGGGTTGTGGCATGTGCGCCCAGGTCTGTCCGCGTGGGGTGCTGAAGCTCGAGACCAAGGCGGACCGCTTCAAGGGCGGGACGCCGATACGGGTTTACGCAGTCGACCTGTAGACCGGGCGGGGGCCGTGGGCCACGGCCCAGCGTTTAGCGAACCGCCCGCCTTGGAAATAGTCTGCCGGCAGGGCGATACTTCACGTTGTCCGACGCCCTGTTATCGGTGGGAACCCGTTGCGCTTCTATCCCCGAAGGGGATTGGCGACCCGCACGCGACCGAAGCTCTGGCCGTGCTGGAGATCCTCGGACAGCACCTCTTCGCATCCTGTGGCGGAAGCCGCGGCGAGGATGAGGGCATCCCAGAACGAGATGCGGTCGCGACGGCTGCTCACCGCAGCTGCCAGGATCAGGTCGGGATCGACCTGGACCACGGACAACTCCATCAGCCTTCGGAGCGCAGCCTCCGCATCGCCCGCGGGAAGGGGCCGCGCGAGCTTGCGTGTGACCGTCACAAAGAACTCCTGGAGCACCTGGGTGCTGATCACCACGGCGCCGCGCTCGAGGGCTTGCTGCAGCGCGTCCCGCGCCCGGGACTGCTTGTCGGGTGAGTCGGCATCGAAGAGGTAGACGAGAATGTTGGTGTCGAAGAAACGTCTTACTCGCCATACACGTCTTCGCGACGCTGGCGGCGGCCCGCGCTGCCGCTGCGGGCGGAGCGCGAGAGCCGCAGGAGGTCCCGGATCGCCTTCCGGCGCCGCCGATCATCCTCCACGTAGCTCGCGAGGCGCTCGCGCAGCAGGCGGTTGACCGAGGTTCCCTCGCGCAGGGCCCTGAGACGGGCCTGCTTCAGGAGCTCCTCATCGACCGTGATGGTGAGGTTGGCCATTGCTCAGTCCCACGGGTTCAGTGTAGCACGGGAGGCCGACGCGGTCGCCGCAGTTCTTGGGCCAGGGCCTTCTGGAGGATCGGGCCCCAGACCGGGCTGATGCCGGCTTCCATCGTCGAGGGCTGGGGGCTGTCGCCCTTGAAGGGCTTCTTGCCGAAGTGGGCGCGCACTTCAGTCCAGCCATTTCCATGCCGGGATCACGCGGATCCGACGCCCATCCTCCGTCAGGCTGTCCTGCTGGTCGAGCGTCACGATCACGAGGTCGCGGCCGCGGCTGCCGGCGCCGGGAAGGTCGGCCGCCTGGCTGAGGCCGCGCAACTCGCGTTCCCGATTCTCCGGCGTGAGCCTCGCGCAGCACTGGATGGCGAGGTCCTCGGTGACGAAGTCGCACTCCCATTCGTGGGGAGCCGCGGCGAACGCGGGCGAGGCCCCGCGGCGCCGCAGCGACAGCAGCACGGCATTCTCGAGCTTCCGGCCGAGATCGGGTGTCGGGTTCGGGCTGCTGGCGGCGGCCAGGCCGGTGTCCACCGCGTAGTACTTCGGCGGGCTGGTGACGCGCCGCCGGAACGAGGAGCTGAAGCGCGGCAGCGCCAGGACCAGCCAGGAGTCCTGCAGGTACTCCACCAGGCGTCCGGCCTGGGCGACGGAGGGCAGGCCCAGCCCCTTCGACAGCGCCTGAAGCGAGAGCGGCTGCCCGGGGTGCGCGAGCAGGTGAAGGGCCAGCGTCATCAGCGGCCGGGCCGAGCGCAGCGAGTGACGGGTGACGATGTCGCGGTGGACGACGTCCCGCAGCAGCTGACGCAGGAGGACGTCTCCGGGGCCGGGCCCGGCCCGCAGGGCGCCCGCGAAGCCTCCTCTCCGCAGGTGATCCTCGAGCGACGCGGCGCTCGCCTGCTGTCGAGTGAACTCCAGGAACTCCCGGTACGAGAACGGATACACCTCGTGCGAGAGGTGGCGTCCGGTCAGCTTCGACCCCAGCTCGCGCCCCAGCAGGCTGGCGTTCGATCCCGTCACGCACACGCGCCGGCCGGAGTCGAGCAGCGCCCGCACCAGCCGCTGCCATTCCGGAACTTCCTGCACCTCGTCCAGGTAGACCGAGGCCCGAGGGTGCTCGGCGCCCAGGATGGACAGCACGGTGGGGAAGTCCTCCGGCCCGAGACCGTAAAGCCGGGTGTCTTCGAGGTTGAGCGACACCGAGGCTCCCCCGAGCCCGCGCCGGATCTGGCGCTGAAGGGTGCTCTTTCCGGCGCGACGGACCCCCGTGAGCACGAGCGCATGGGAGGGAAGGCCCTTCGGCCAG
>CAYTWT010000139.1:0-2700 GCA_964442185.1 uncultured Acidobacteriota bacterium | reverse complement strand
CTTCCGCGATCCGCGGCTGCTCTCCGCCCTCGCCCTGGCGCTCGCGGCCCTCGTCGCGAGCCGGCTGGCAGCGGCGCCGGCACGCGGCGCGGTCCTCGCCGTGGTCCTGCTCTCTCCCGCCAGCGTCGGAGGCGTGCTGTTCGGCGCAGGAGATGCTGTGACGCTCGCGTTTGTTCTGCTCGCCCTGGCACTTGCGGCGCGACAAACGCGTCTTGCTTCGGGAGTTGCTCTGGGAGCGGCGACGGCTCACTCCGCGGCGGCGTCCTTCCTCGTCCCGATCCTGAGCGGAAGCCAGCGAGCCCGTTTCCTCGTCGCGATCGTCATCGGCCTGCTCGCGCTTGGTTGCCCGCTCATCCTCGGCTTCCCGGGAGCCTTCGCCGAGCTTCTAAAGACGACGCCAATTCCACGGCCGGGCATCGGAGTGTCGAACATCCTCTTCTACCGCCCCGATGCCCCGGCCGCACTCGCGACGCTGCTGCGGTGGGCGGCGTTGCCGGTTCTGGCCGCCCTCGCCTGGGCCTCCGGCCGCGCGACGACGGCCGGCGCCTCGCCCGTTGCTGCGGCCGGAGCGGTCACGACCTGCTTCCTGTTCCTGTGGCCCGGAGTCCCCGCGCACGCCGTAGCGATTCCGATCGTGCTCCTGGCGCTCGCAGCCAGTCCAACGGGCGGGGTCAAGAAGTCGGCATGAAGCTGCCCGCACGAAACGCCGGCCTGGCGCTCCGGCTCGCGGCGGTCCTGATCGCGCCGCTGCTGTTGCTGTTTGGCCCGTTCTTCGTCGGCGGCCGCGTGCTCTGGAGCCAGGACATCGGCCGGATCTACTACCCGGTGGCGGCCCTGCTCCAGCAGGTGCTCCAGACCGGCGACGCCTCGCGGCTCCTATGGAACCCGGACCTGGCCGCCGGCTTTCCGCTCGTGGCCGATGGCGCCGCCACGCCGTTCTACCCACCGCACTGGGTGCTCCTGCTGCTGCTCGCGCCCGAGCGGGCGCTCACCGGCGCTCTCCTCGTGGCCTACCTCGGCGCCGCGCTCGCCATGGCGGGCTTCGCCCGAGCGCTGGGCCTGAGCCGGCCTGCCGCGACCGTGGCCGGCCTCGTCTATTCCTGCAGCGGCTTTGCCGTCGGCCACTCGGTCCACGTCAACGTGGCCGCGGGCCTCCCCTTTCTCCCGTTGGTGCTGCTGTTCCTGGAGCGCGCCTCAAAGGCGGAAGCCCTGCGCCACACGACCTTGGCGGGCCTGGCCTGGGGTCTGCAGTGTCTCGGCGGCCATCCGCAGATCGCTGCGATGACCGCCGCTCTCGGCGTCGGCTATGCCGTGTTTCGGTTCTGGCCCGAGACGGCCGACGCGCGCGGGCTCGCCCGACCTGCCGGGATCGTGGCGCTGTTCCTGGCGGTGGGCGCGGGTCTGTCTGCAATCTACTACCTGCCGATGGCCGAACTGGCGGGGTTGTCGGTTCGCTCCGTGGGCCAGACGCCCGCCCAGGCGGCGCAGTATTCGCTGCCCTGGCCTCATCTCGTCACGGCCGTCTCGCCCTTCTTCTTCTTCGATGCTCGGCCCGGCAGCGACAGCTACTGGGGGGCTTGGAACCCCGCCGAGATGGCGCTTTACGCGGGTGTGCCGACGCTGGTGCTGGTGGGGCTCGCGCTCTCGAGGCGGCCGCGGGATCCGCTCGTTCGTTTCTTCGCAGGCGTGGCGCTTCTGGCCACGCTCCTGGCACTCGGCGACGCGACGCCGCTTCACGCCATCCTCCACGGCTTGCCGATCTTCCGCAGCTTCCGGGGCCCGGCGCGCTATGTCCTTCTCCTCGACATGGCCCTCGCTCTACTCGCGGCGATCGGTCTCGACTCGATGCTACGCGACGAGGCGCTGCGCACGCGCGTCGTGCGCGTGACCTGGTTCGCGGCCCTGCTGGCCTGCGGTCTTCATTTCCTCGAGCCCGTGTGGCAGGGGCGGCTCGTGCAGGACGGCTGGAGCGATGCCGCCTGGGCCGCCGATGCTCCGGCGCTCCTGCCGGTGAAGGCGCTGCTGCCTCCCGCCTGGCTGGCACTGACGGGCCTCTGGCTCTGGGGAAGGCCGCGGCACGACGCCGCGTGGTGGCCGGCTGCCGGCGTCGCCCTGGTCGCCGTCGACCTGTTCGCATTCGCGGTCACGACGCTCGGCCCGCAGTGGGTGCGGCCCGAGACAGTGGTCCGCGCCGATACGACTCGGAGCCTCGGAGTTTCGGCGGGGCGGGGCCGCGCCTACGTAGTGGACTCCCCAGAGCCGTGGCGTGCCGCCTCGGACCTGTCGCTCGTCCACGGCTTCTCCAGTTTGACGGCCTACGTTTCGCTGCCGCTCGCCCGCTACGCCACCTATACGCGGGCATTCTGGCTGTCCGACCAGAGCGCGCACGCCTTCCTGGATGCCGCTGCCGTGAGCCACGTCGTCGATGCCTGGCAGCGTCCGCTCGATCCGCGCCTGAGCCTTGGCAAGGAAGAGTTCAGCCCACGGCATCCGATCGCCGCCGTCGGCTCGGCCCCGCGCGAACGGCATTTCCGATTTGTTCTGCCGGACCCCGAGGCCGATCGGATCCGGCTCGTCACGGCTC
This sequence comes from uncultured Acidobacteriota bacterium, assembly GCA_964442185.1. Classification (GTDB taxonomy): domain Bacteria; phylum Acidobacteriota; class Vicinamibacteria; order Fen-336; family Fen-336; genus CADEEV01. The sequence continues at coordinate 116 of CAYTWT010000139.1, read as the reverse complement.
TTTACCAGGGAAAGGAGCTGGCGCAGGGCGCGACCGTCGCCCGCCTCACGCTCCGCACCGAGACGGAAGCGCCTCTCAGCTTCGAGCTCCTTGCCGGACGCGACACGGCCGAACGA
>CAYTWT010000138.1:0-4591 GCA_964442185.1 uncultured Acidobacteriota bacterium | reverse complement strand
TGATCGAGCGTGAGGTCGCAGTCCCAGAGGAAGTACGGGCGGCGCTGCGCGTCGACTAGCCGCTCCGGTGGCGTAAAGCTCAGCACGCTATGAGGGTACCAGACCCGGAGCCGGTAGCTTGCCTCTCGCGCGAATCCAGGGGATGCGAGAAGGCTTCCCGTGCCAGCTAGGGCGCGGGCGGAATGGGTGGTGTAACGTCCATCGCCGGCTCAAGCTGCTAGACTTCGTGCGTGGAAACTCCAGCCGTGTCTCATGATCCGGGTCCGATTCTCCAGACCGCCTTTGCCTTCTGGTCTTCGAAGGTGCTGCTCACCGCCGTCGAGTTCGGTGTCTTCACCAGCCTCGGCGATCGGCATCTGACCGGCGCGGAGCTCGGCCGCGAGCTCGGCCTGCACCCGCGTGGCATCGGCGATTTCTTCGACGCGCTCGTAGCCATGAGGTTTCTGGACCGTGATGGCGACGGGCCGTCCGGGAAGTACCACAACACGCCCGTCGGCGCGCTCTATCTCGACCGCAGGAGCCCGCGCTATGTCGGGGGCATTCTCGAGATGCTCAACGCGAGGCTCTTCAGGTTCTGGCACGACCTGCCCGAGGCCTTGCGCACCGGCAAGCCGCAGAACGAGACCAAGCACGGCCAGAAGGGGGTGTTCGAGGAACTCTACGAGGAGCAGCCGAGACTCGAGCAGTTCATGGGCGCGATGACCGGCTTATCGCGCATCAACTTCGAGGCCTTCGCAGACAAGTTCGACTTCTCGAGATTTGGGACCCTCTGCGACGTCGGTGGCGCCACCGGCTTGCTTTCTACCGAAGTGGCGAAGAAGCATCCTCACCTCAAGTGCATTTCGTTCGACCTCCCGCCCGTCGAGCCCATCGCACGAAGGCACATCGCCGCCGTCGGGCTCAGTGAGCGTGTCTCTACGGCGACGGGCGATTTCTTCAAGGACCCGCTGCCCAGGGCGGACCTCATCACCATGGGCATGATCCTTCACGACTGGAGCCTGGAGAAGAAGATGCACCTGATCCGCGCGGCCTACGATGCCCTGCCGCTCGGCGGCGCGCTCGTGGCGATCGAGGCGCTCATCGACGACGCCCGGCGCGAGAATGTCTTCGGCCTCCTGATGTCCTTGAACATGCTCATCGAGTTCGGCGACGCCTTCGATTACTCAGGCGCGGACTTCCGGCAGTGGTGCGGCGAGGCCGGCTTCAAGCGCTTCGACGTCATTCACCTGGCGGGCCCATCGAGCGCTGCGGTCGCGTACAAGTAACCCCTCGGCCCGCTCTACGCCGTGCGCGCGACGATGCGGTAGAATCCGCGCGAAGACCAGCCTTCCACGCCGACGCGTCGTCGGGGAAGCAATGCCCAGAATCCTCGTAGTCGACGACGACCGCACGACCCGCGAGCTGCTTCGCCTGCAGCTTCGCTCGGCCGGCTACGCCGTGGAAACCGCGCGAGACGGCGCCGCCGCCCTCGCCCGCGTAAGGCGCAAGAAGTTCGACCTGGTCCTGCTCGACGTGTGGATGCCGGGAATGGACGGCCTCACCGTCCTGGCGCGCCTGCGCGACGAGCCTTCGCAACCTCGGGTGGTCGTGATGACCGCCGACGATACGTCCGAAACCCTGCTGCGGGCCATCCGCGCCCAGGCCCACCGGTTCGTGACCAAGCCCTTCGAGCCTAAGGAGCTCGTTGAACTGGTCCGCAGCACCCTCGACTCCAAGCCCGGGGTGCGGCCCATCGAGGTTATCTCGGCCCGCCCCGACTGGGTCGAGCTGGTCGTGCCGTGTGATCGCGAAGCCGCGGAGCGCATCCAGGAGTTCATGGCGCGCCTGGACACGGACCTGCCCCCGGACGTCCGGTTGGGCGTGGGCCAGGCCTTCCGCGAGCTGCTGATGAACGCCATCGAGTGGGGAGGCAAGCTCGATCCCCACCAGACGGTCCGGATTTCCTACCTGCGCGCGCGCCGCATGCTCCTCTACCGCATCGCGGACCCGGGCCAGGGTTTCAGCTTCGAGGGCCTGACCCACTCGGCCCTCAATAACCCGCCCGACCAGCCCATCGAGCACGCTCTCGAGCGGGAGAAAAAGGGGCTGCGCCCGGGGGGCTTTGGGCTGATGATGACGCGCCAGACGGTCGACGAGCTCCTCTACAACGAAGCGCACAACGAGGTGGTCTTCATCAAGTACCTCGATTGAGCGGCCGGAGGGTCAGCGCCTGGGGGGGCGGGCTCGTGCTCCGGCCACGATCGCCGCCAGCCGCTTCCGCACCCGAGCGAGCTCCTGCTCCAGGCTCGCCTGCGCGAGGGAGGCCTCGGTGAGGTCGCCCCGTTCTCCGATTGCTTGCAGCCGCGCGGCTGCCGCGGTGGCGGCGGGGGCCGCGAAGTTCGATACCGACCCCTTGAGTGCGTGGGCGGCGTTGCGGAGCTCCAGGGCATCGCCCCGCTTCACGGCCGCGCGCAGGCGCGCCAGGAGCTTGCGGGAATCGGCCAGGAAGAGCCGCACCAGTTTCGCGAGCGCCCCCTGGTCGCCACCCACGCGGTCGAGGAGCCGCGGCTCGTCGAGCACGCCGTGGTCGGGCGCTGCTCCTTTCCAGGCCGCCTTCGATGAACGACCGCCTTTCCCGAGGCTCGCGAGGAGCCCCCGCAGTTGGGCCATCTCCAGAGGCTTCGCGAGGTAGGCGTCCATGCCCGCGGCCAGGCACCGCTCGGCGTCTCCCTTCATGGCGTGGGCGGTCAGGGCCACGATGGGCAGGTGGCCGCCGCCAGCCTTCTCGCGCTCCCTGATGGCTGTGGTGGTCTCGAAGCCGTCGAGCTCGGGCATCTGCACGTCCATGAGGACGAGGTCGAAGGACTCCCGCTCCAACAGCGCGAGCGCCTCGCGGCCGTTTCCCGCCACCGTCGCGCGGTGGCCTGCCCGCTCGAGCATCCCCACCGCCACCATCTGGTTGACCGCGTTGTCCTCCGCCACCAGCACCCGCAGCCGTGCGCCCTTTCGCAGGGCGGCGCTGCTTCGGCCGGACGGGCGCGTCACGACGGATCGGCCCGAAAGCGCGCCCATGATCGTGTCCAGGAGATCCGACTGCTTGATGGGCTTGGTCAGGTATGCGGACAGGCCCAGGGCGAGGCAGCGCGCCCGGTCGCCGGGGCGAGGGCCGGAGGTGAGCATCATGATCGAGGCGCCCACGAGCCGGGGACGCTTCTTGATCTGTTGGGCGAGTGCGAACCCGTCCATCTCGGGCATCTGCGAGTCCAGCAGCACGAGGGGATAGGGCTTCCCCAGGCGAGCCGCCTGCTCCAGCTCCTCCAAGGCCGCTCGCCCGCCGGCCACGGCGGTGGGACGCATGCGCCAGTGGGTCAGCATCTCGTGCAGGATGCGCCGGTTCGTGGCGTTGTCGTCCACGACCAGGACGCGCAAGCCGCGCAGCTTCGCCGGTTGCTTCGCGGGAGAGCGCACCCCCGGGAGGCCGAAGCGCGCGGTGAAGCCAAACCGACTCCCCTTCCCGGCCTCGCTCTCCACCGACAGGCTCCCTCCCATCAGCTGCACGAGCTGCGCGGAGATGGACAAGCCCAGGCCGGTTCCGCCGTACTGCCGGGTGGTCGAGCTGTCGGCCTGGGCGAAGGCCTCGAAGATGAGCTGCTGCTTTTCGCGGGGGATGCCGATGCCGGTGTCCGCCACCGCGAAGGCCAGCGTCACCTCGCCCGCGCCCTCCTCCACACGCTCGACCTCCACCAGCACCTCGCCGGCTTCGGTGAACTTGATGGCGTTGCCCACGAGGTTGACGATCACCTGGCGCAGCCGCGGCGCGTCGCCCACCAGCCGGACCGGCACCTCGGAAGCGACGTGGCCGGCCAACTCCAGCCCCTTCTGGTCGGCCCGCACGCCCAGGGTCCGCAGTGTGTCGCCCAGGGTCTCGCGCGGGTCGAACTCCGCTGGGAGTAGCTCCAGCTTGCCCGCCTCGATCTTGGAGAAGTCCAGGATGTCGTTGATGAGGCCGAGCAGAGACTCCGCGGAGTCCTTGAGCGCCTGCAGATACTCCCGCTGCTCGGGCGTGAGTCGAGTGTCGAGCAACAGCTCCGCCATGCCGATCACCGCGTTCATGGGCGTGCGGATCTCGTGGCTCATGTTGGCGAGGAAGTCGCCCTTGGCGCGGTTGGCGGCGTCGGCCGCCTCCCGGGCCCGCCGGAGCTCCTCGGCGGCCTGCTTCTGCTCGGTCACATCTCGGGCCGAGCCGTAGCTCAGACCCTCCTCTGAAAGTGGGGTGATGTTCCAGGAGAGCCAGCGATAGGAGCCGTCCTTGCATCGATAGCGAGTCTCGAAGAGGACTACGCTCGAACCGGCGGCAGCCTTGGCCGCCTGGGTCCTCGCCGCCTCCCGGTCGTCGGGGTGGACGAAGCGCATGAAGGGCCGCGCCCGCAGTTCCTCGGGGGTGAAGCCAAGGGTCCGCTCCCAGGCGGGATTCAGCCGACGCAGGTAGCCGTCGAAGCCGACGACGCCGAGCAGGTCCCGTGAGGTCTCGAAGAGGGTCGCGAGCTCGTCCTCGGCCCGACGCCGCTCGACGAACTGGCCGATCTGGCTCCCCGCCGTGGCGAAAAGCTCC
>CAYTWT010000137.1:0-10918 GCA_964442185.1 uncultured Acidobacteriota bacterium | reverse complement strand
GGCTCGCGGGGGAGGCCTTGCTAAAATTCACGCTTCCCATGGCCGAGAGTCTGATCGTCGTTCGGGGTCTGGCGAAGACCTACTACCGTGGCAGTGAAGAGCTACAGGTCCTCCAGGGGATCGACCTCGACGTTGCCAAGGACGCTCTCGGCACGTGTGTTGCACAGTTGGTGAACTTCGGGGGCGAGGAGGCGATGAGGGATTGAATCGAGATAAGGCCTCTCGCCACAGTGGGACGGGCCGTCTGCCCCTTCCAGGCGCAGTTTCCGAACGACGTACAGACGATTACGCTTTGAGAATGAGGCGCTCGCATCTCAGCCTCGCCGGCTTGCTGCTGCTCGTCGCGAGCGCCGGAGCTGCCCCCGGCGCCGCTTGGCGCGTGTCGCAAGGTGAGATCCGCGTTCTGTGTCCGCTGACCCTGGGCGGCAGCTTCGAGGCGAAGACCAAAGCCCTCACGGGTTCTGTGTCCCTGGCGACGGCGCGCCCGGCCGCGTTCGTCGGAGAGCTCTCGGTGGACCTCGCGACGCTGGACTCCGGCATCGGCCTGCGCAACGAGCACATGCGCGGCAACTATCTCGAGGTTGGCAAGGGCGCGGGCTTCGACAAGGCGGTGATCTCGGACATCCACCTCGGCGACGTGGACGCCGAGAGCTTCTCGGGCCGGGCGAGTTTCGCCGGCAACTTGACGCTTCATGGCGCCACGGCGCCCGTGAAAGGCCAGGCAGAGATCCGGCGCGAAGGGGCGAGCATTCGCGTTGAAGCGAGCTTCCCATTGACTCTCGCCGATTTCGCGATCGCCAAGCCGCAGTATCTGGGCGTGGGAGTGAAGGGCGAGGTCCAGGTGAAAGTGTCTTTCGTCGCCGTAGCTGGGGAATCGCGATGAGCGGCCGGGTCTCCACCGCCCTGGTCGTCGCCGGGTTCGCTATCGCCGCGGGCGCTGCGCAGGCGGAGCCGATCTTCCTCTCCCGGCAGTACACGCGCTGCATCACCTGCCACTACTCGCCGACGGGCGGCGGGCTGCTGACGCCCTACGGCCGATCGCTCTCGCGCCAGGAGCTTTCGACCACTGGGAGAAGTCAGCCGAGCCATCCGCCTGGAAACGAGGAAGGCTTCCTCTGGGGCGCGCTCGGGAAGAGCCTGGGTCCCGTGCAGCTCGGACTCGTCTTGCGCCCCGCGCATCTGACGGTCGATTTCGGCGGCCCAGCGAACATCGAGCGCAACTTCTTCATGAACGCGGATCTGCTCGCCGCCTACCAGGTGAAGGGCTTCACCCTGTATGGCGAGGTGGGTCGCAGGCCGCTCAACCAGGGGTCGGAGATCGACTCGTACGAGTACTGGGTCGCGCACCAGTCGGAGCAGGGACTCGGGTTCCGCGTGGGTCGTTTCCTGCCGGCCTACGGGATCCGTGTCGCCGACCACACCGCCTTCACGCGCCGGAGTCTGGGCTTCGACACGCGCGACCAGGTGTATGGTCTCGAGCTCAGCCAGACCTGGCAGCGCCACTTGCTGCAGCTCTCGGTGGGCCCCGGCCGCGCCGACTCGATCTTGGACGGCGATGGCCGCCACGCGTTCACCGCGACCGGTCGCTTCCAGATGGACCTCAGCACGCGCAGCGTGCTGGTCCTCTCGGGGCTCTTCCGCGATGCGTCGCAGCTCGATCCGCGCAGCGGCGCGGGCGGCGTCGCGTTCGGGTTTGCACCGACCAAGCGATTCAGCCTATGGGGCGAGGCCGATGCCCAATTCGAGCAGGGCGTGTCGGGGGGGCCTGCCTACACGCTCTTTGGCGAAGCCGGCTTCGAAGTGTGGCGCGGCGTGTGGCTCAAGTTCTCGCCGCAGTTGCGCACCGCCCTCGGCGAAGAGACCAACGGCCTGGAACGGCTGCTCTTCGAGCTCGAGCTCTTCCCCAGGACCCACTGGAACGTCGACGTCTCGTACTACCGCGACCGGAATCGCGAGAGCGACCGCCTGACGAAGACCTTCCTCGCGCAGTTGCATCTCTATATCTAATCATTCCGTCAGCGCGAGCCTCGGGTCGATCCGGGTGGCGCGCCCGGCCGGCACCGCGCAGGCGATGAGCGCCACGACGGCCAGCAGCAGCGTCACGCTCCCGACCACCAGCGGGTCCGCGCTGCTGATCCCGAAGAGCTGGCTTTCGAGCTGGCCACGCAGGATGAAGGCAAGAGCGGCGCCCAGCGCGAAACCAGTGCCGAGCAGCGCCAGGCCCTCCTTGATCACAAGGTCGAAGATCCCGCGGGCGCTGCTGCCAAGCGCGATCCGGATCCCGATCTCCTTGGTCCGCTGCGTCACGAGGTAGGCCAGCACGCCGTAGATGCCGACGCCCGAGAGCAGCAGGGCGAGGATCCCGAAGCTGAGCGAAAGCATCGCCGGCGCGCGCCGGTTGAGCAGTGACTTGTCCATGCGCTGCTCCATCGTCTGGACGTCGAACAGCGGCAGCTCGGGGTCGAGCGAAGTGATGGCCGAGCGCAGCGCAGCCGGGAGCGAATCGGTGCGGCCACTCGTCTTGAGGGCGAACGTGAGGCTTCGAGCCGTGTCCTGCGCCATCGGGTAGTAGTACGTGCCGAAGCCCTTTTCGCCCTCCGTCAGATCGTGCAGCTTGAGGTCGCGGATCACGCCGACCACGGTCATGAAGACGGTCTTCTCGTTCACGGCCAGCATGTCGTTGATGTCGCTCGGCCGGTACATGCGGCGTCCGATGGGATCCTGGTTCGGCCAGAAGTGCTTGGCGAGCTTTTCGTCGATCACGAGGACCGGCAGCGCGCCGTCCCGGTCCCTTTCCTCGAAGAAGCGGCCGCGGAGGAGCTTGACGCCCATCGCCTCGAAGTAGCCCGGCGTCACATCGACACTGTAGGGCGAGACCAGGGACTCGCCGGGTTTCATCTGATAGCCCTCCGCGAAGATCACGCTGTCGTTGCTGTTGCCGCCGAAGGGGATGCTGTTGGTCGCGCCGGCCGTCACGACGCCAGGCAACGCCCGGACGCTTCGCAGCGCCTCGTCGGTGAAGTGTCGCAGTGCCGGGTCGTCGGGATAGCGCGTGGCCGGCAGACGGACCGCGCCGGTCACCACGCGCTCGGCGACGAACCCCGGGTCGACATCCAGCACCCGGCGGAAGCTCGCGAGCAGCAGGCCCGCCCCGACGAGCAGCACGAACGTGAAGGCCAGCTGTGCCACGACCAGCCCGCGGCGCAAGGCCCGCGCGCCGCCTCCGCCGGTCGAGCCGCGGCCTTCGTCGCGCAGCACGGCCGTCAGGTTGGCAGGCAGCAGCGTTGCCACCGGCAGCAGTCCCATCACGAGACCGATGGCCAGCGACAGCGCCAGGGCGTAAAGGGCGGCGCTGGCGTCGAGCCGGATCTCGGATCCGAATGGAAGATCCTGCAGGTCGAAGGCGCCGAGCGTGCGCAGGGCGAGCGCTCCAATGAGCAAGCCTGCCGCGGCGGCGAGCAGGCTGAGCAGCAGGTTTTCGATGACGAGCTGCCGCGCCACTTGCCACGGCGAAGCGCCCAGGGCCAGGCGGGTGGCGAGCTCCTTGAGACGCACCCGGGCGCGGACCAGCACGAGGTTGGCGACGTTCACGCACCCGATCAGCAGCACGAACAGGGCTCCGCCCCAAAGCAGATACAGGGTCGATTTGACGGCACGGACCAGATGCTCCGGATAGCGTTCGACGCTCGTGTGGAAGCCTGCGTTGAGCAAGAGCTCTTTGTACTGTGGGAATCGCTCCAGGTTCGCGGCGTTCAGGGCGTCGACCTGGGCCTGAACCTGCTCGAGCGTTGCGCCTGGCTTCAGACGGCCGATGTTTGAGTAGCTGTTGCTGTGACGCGAGTCGTCGGACTTCTCCTCCGGCGTGAACGCGAGCGGCCGGCACAGGCTCGCGCCCGGGGCGAGGGCCTGGAAGGCCTTGGGCAGGACCCCAACCACGCTGTAGGCCTCGCCATCGAGCCGCAGCTCGCGCCCCACGGCGCTCGGGTTGCCGCCGAACTGGCTCTGCCACAGCGCCTGCGTGAGGAGCACCTGCTTCTCGTTCCCGATCTCGCCTTCCTGGTCCGTGAAGGGCCGGCCCAGCGTCGGTGCCATCTGCATGAGGGAGAAGAACGAGGGCGTCACGTTCATCACGCGGATCCGAGTCGGCACGCCGTCCTGGCCGAAACTCAGGCTGCTGAAGTTGAAGAGCGCCTGCTTTTCGAGGACCGTGACGTCGCGCACACGGTCGTAGTAGTCGGGAACGCCGGAGTTGGCGCTGTCGCCAGCGCCAGCCTTCGGGTACTGGTTGCTCATCAGCAGAATCCGTTCGGGCTCGGGCACAGGCAGGGGCCGGAGCAGGACGTGATGGACGACCGAGAACAGGGCCACGTTAGCGCCAATGCAGAAGGCGAGCGTCAGCGCCACCGTCAGGCTGAAGCCCTTGTCCCTGGCCAGGAGCCGCAGGCCCACCCTGAGATCGCGATTGAGCCAGTCCAAAAGCCCTCCTTTGAGGCGAGCGCTGCCACTCGTGAGAACGGACGAGCGGGCCGCAGGGTTCCAATCATTGAGGTCCGGCGTGGTCCAACCCTGACCACGACGTTCCAGCGGGCGCGCGCTTTTCCGATGTCTAGGCGTGTGTCAGGCAACCACGCGGACTTCGACCCTGTGACCCGCCCGTGCGGCAAGGGTGATGAGCATCTCAACGCTGAACTTCCGCCACTTGCCGCGTACGAGGTCCGAGACCCGCGACTGGCTGATCCCCAGGCGCTGCGCTACTGCCGCCTGGGTGAGCTTGCTGTCGCGGATGAATTCCCGGAGATCGCCCATGAGGTCCGCCCGCATCTTCAGGACGATCGCCTCGTCGGGCGGAAAGCCGATCTCGAGGAAGACGTTCCGACGTGACTTCTTCATCTTCTTCATCGCACCAACCTATAGCGCTCTCGCGCCAGGACCAGGTCCTCTTTCCGAATCTTGCGGCTCCTCTTCTCGAAGCAGTGCAGCACATGGACCGCGTCCGCGAAGCGAGCGACGTAGATCACACGCCACTGCCCGAGGGAGTGAATGCGGATCTCTCTCGCGCCCACTCCAACGGTCGGGAGCGGCTTCCAGTCGGCCGGATCGAGACCACGCTGCACCGCATCGAGCTGAAAGCCCGCCTCGCGCCGCGCCTCGGCCGAGAAGCGCCGAAGGTCCGCGAGGCTGGCCCCCACGAAGTGCAGATCCCTCACTCGAAGCCATTATCTAGGGACTTCGATAACGTGACAAGGGTCTCTGGGGTTCCACCGGGCCCTGTTCTGAGGGATCGGCCGCGGACGCTAGCCAGGAACTGCGCTGCTTCCTGTCCCGCTCGCGCCCGATAGCACCATTAAGGACTAGCCGCAAGGACAGCGGCCGGATCCCGTCGGTCAGGAACGGTGCAGGCTGTCGGCGATTCGGATCTGAACGAGCGCCGATAGGAGACCCGCTCACACCAGGCTGCCGAGGCGCACCAACCGAAGCACCGGCTCGGCGGCCTCGCGTGACGCCGCGAGGTCCACGTCGAGTTCCGCCACCCAGTCGTTCACGGCCTCCGGGTCGACCAGCATCTGCTGCACGCGCCAGCTGGTGCGGTCTTCCGAGGGCTGGACGTGCGTGTGACGGAGGTTGCGGGCTTCGGGGTCGAGGCGGATGCCAAGGGCGTGCTCGACGCGGTGCGCCTCGCGCGCCGCGCGCAGCCGTACAGGGGTCCACGGCTCGCCAGCCGCGTCGGTGGGTGAGTCGATGGCGGCCAGCGCCGCCTCGTCATTGCCGATCGACCACGCGCGCAGGAAGGCGAAGGCGCGCGTGCGGATGGCGGCGGTGAAGGCCTTTGCGTCGCGCGTGACGTCCGGAGCCTGTTCCGGGCGCGGCGGCCGCATCTCCACGCCTGCGCCGGCCGGCTGGTAGTTCGGGTCGCGCATCCGCTCCCACTCGTCGAGCAGGCTCGAGTCGACGCCCCGCAGCATGTCGCGAAGGTAGAGCTCCACCTCGCGCACGCTGTCGGTCTTGGCCGCGTCGGGCACGCTCTGGCTCAGGACCTTGTAGACGCTGTTGAGGTGGCGCAGCAGCAGGCCTTCGGCGCGCTCGAGGTCGTACTCCTGGACGTAGTCGGAGAACGACCGGAAACCCTCGAACATCTCGCGCGCGATCGACTTTGGCCGGATGTTCTCTTCGCCCACCCACGGGTGGCGGTCGGCGAAGGCGTTGAACGTCATGTAGACGAAGTCGCGCAGCGGCTTGGGATGCTCCATCCTCTCCAGCTCCGCCATGCGCTGGTCGTAGTCGAGGCCCTCCGCCTTCATCTCCGCGACCTTCCTGTCCTTCAGCTTGTCGAGCTGCTTGCGCAGGATCAGTTCCGGGTTCTCCAGGATGCTCTCGACGAGTGTCAAGAGGTCGAGAGCGTGCGTCTCCGCCTCCGGGTCGAGCAGCGGGATGGTCTCGAACAGATACAGCGAGAGCGTCTGGTTCATCGAGAAGTCTTGTTGCAGGTCGACGTTGACTCGGACCCGGGAGCCGGCTTCGGTCCGCGGCGTGATCTCGACGATGCCGCGCTGGACCAGGGCACGGAAGAGCTGCCAGCCGCGCTTGAAGTGCGCCTGCTTGGCGTGCTCCGTCTCGTGGCTGTCGCGGATCAGCGCCTGCATCGCGCGGCAGCCATCGCTGCGGCGGGAGAGGACACTCAGCAGCATGCCGTGCGACACGTCGAAGCGTGACGACAGCCGCTCGGGTGGCGCGCCCATCAGGCGCTTGAAGGTCTGCACGTCCCAGTTCGCAAAGTTGCGCTCGGGCGGTTTGCGCTTCACGACCTTCTTGCCGTCCTTGGCCTTCTCGTCGAGTCGCAGGTTCTCGATGAAATGCTCCGGGGCCTGCGCCACGACGAAACCACGGTCGTCGAAGCCCTTGCGCCCCGCGCGCCCGGCGATCTGGTGGAAGTCGCGGGCGGAGAGCACCGCCGTCTTCTGGCCGTCGAACTTGCACAAGCGCGTGAAGAGCACCGTTCGGATCGGCACGTTGATGCCTACCCCGAGCGTGTCGGTGCCGCAGATGACTTTGAGCAGCCCGCGCTGCGCGAGCTGCTCGACCAGCACGCGATACTTCGGCAGCAGCCCGGCATGGTGCACGCCGATGCCCTGCTTGAGCCACTTGCGGACGTCGGGGCCGTAGGGGCTCGTGAAGCGGAAGCCGCTGATCGCCTCCGCGACCGCGTTCTTCTCCTCGCGGGTGCACAGGTTGAGGCTGGTGAAGTCCTGTGCGCTGTCCGCGGCGTCTTTCTGCGTGAAGCTCACGACATAGACGGGCGCCTTGTCCTCGGAGACGAGCTTCTCGAGCATCTGCGCCACCGGGATCTGCGAATAGGCATAGTCGAGCGGCACCGGCCGCTCCACGGACTTCACGGTGGCGGTGGCCAGCCCGTTGAGGCGCGTCAGGGCCTCCGCGAAGAACGTCACGTCACCCAGCGTGGCGGACATCAATAGGAAGCGTGCCTGGGGCAGGGCGAGCAGCGGCGCCTGCCAGGCGACACCCCGGTCGCGGTCGGCGTACCAGTGGAACTCGTCCATCACCACGTCGTCGACCGCGGCATTCTCGCCTTCCCGCAGCGCGATGTTCGCGAGCACCTCCGCGGTGCAGCAAAGGACGCGCGCGTCGCGATTCACGGTCGCGTCTCCGGTCGAGAGGCCGACGTTCTCAGGTCCGAGCTCACGGCACAGGGCCATCCATTTCTCGTTGACCAGCGCCTTGATCGGGGAGGTATAGACGGAGCGTCGCTCTCGCGCGAGCGAGTCGAAGTGCAGGGCAGAAGCCACCAGCGTCTTTCCTGAACCGGTGGGCGTGTTGAGGATGACGTTCTTGTCCTCGAAGATCTCGAGGATCGCCTCCTCCTGCGCCGGGTAGAGATCGAGACCCTTGCCGGCGACGTAGTCGAGAAAGCGGCCGAGCAACTCGTCGCGGCTGAGTTCGCCCGAAGGCAGGAGGTCGTAGAGCGGGCGGGCCATGGCCCGGCTATTGTGGGCCAGACGCTGGGGCTCGAGTCAGGCTCTCCGCTACTGGGCCGTCCCTGGCGAGTCGATGCCACTCGAAGCTGGCGCCCAACTCGGGCCCTACGAGGTCCTGGCCCCCCGCGGGGCGGGCGGGATGGGCGAGGTCTACCGCGCGCCGGGTCGTAGGCATGGCGCTCGCCGAAGGTAGCCGTCTCGGCCCTTACGAAATCGTCTCCCGGCTCGGCTCCGGCGGCATGGGGATCGTCTACCGCGCCCGCGACCCGAGACTCGGGCGTGACGTTGCGGTCAAGGTGCTGCCCGACGACGTCGCCACGGACCCCGAGAGGCTGCGACGCTTCGAGCGCGAGGCGCGCGCGGCGGGAGCCCTCGACCACCCGAACGTCGTCGTGGTCCACGACGTCGGCAGCGCATCCGGCACGCCCTTCGTGGTCACGGAGTTGCTGGAGGGCGAGACGCTGCGCGAAAGGCTTCGCTCGGGAGCGCTCGCGCCACGCAAGGCGGTCGAGCTCGCCGTCCAGGTCGCCCAGGGCCTTAGCGCCGCCCACGAGCGCGGGATCGTCCACCGGGATCTCAAGCCCGAGAACCTGTTCCTCACCCGCGACGGGCGAGTAAAAATCCTCGACTTCGGCCTCGCCAAGCTGCGGCTCCCGGACACGGAATCCGCGTCCGAGGCGCCGACGCTCACGCGTGACACGAGCCCCGGGGTGATCGTCGGGACGCTCGGATACCTGGCCCCGGAGCAGGCGCGGGGCCAGGAGTCCGACGCGCGCTCCGACATCTTCGCGCTCGGAGCCATTCTCTACGAGATGCTCGCGGGGCGGCGGGCGTTCCCCGGGGGCTCCGCGGCCGACACGCTGAGCGCGATCCTGCGCGAGGATCCACCCGCGCTCGGCGCCAGGCTACCCACGGGTCTCGAGCGGGTCGTGCGGCGCTGCCTGGAGAAGAACCCCGCCGAGCGCTTCGCGTCTGCGCGCGACCTCGGGTTTGCGCTCGATGCCGCGGGCGCCGCGCCGCCCGCCATGGCCCTCGAAGGCGTTCCGCGGCCGACACGCTCCGTGGCTGTGCTGCCGTTCAAGGACCTCGCGGGCAACCCGGACAGCGCGCACATCGGCATCGGCCTCGCGGACGCGACGATCACCGAGCTGGCGCTCGTGCGCGCGCTGATGGTGCGCCCGACCTCCGCCATCCTGCGATATCAGGACCGGCCGGCCGAGCCCCAGCAGGCCGCCCGGGAGCTGGAGGTGGACGCCGTCGTGGACGGCAGCTTCCAGCGCTCGGGCGAAAGGCTGCGCGTCACCGTCCAGCTCGTCTCCGCCGACGGGCGCTCGCTGTGGGCCTCGAAGGTCGACGCCTCGCTCGCCGACCTGTTCCGGATGCAGGACGAGGTTTCGCGCAGCATCGCCGAGGCGCTCAACGTCGAGCTCACGTCCGGCGACGAGCGGCGAGGGGCGCAGGCCGCGCGCAAGCCGCCCGCGGCGCGCGCCTACGAGCTCTACCTGCGCGGCCGCCTCAGCCTCTTCCGCGGCCGGCTCGCGGGCGTCAACGCCGCGATCGACGCGTTCGAGCAGGCGCGCGAGGCGGACCCCGCGTTTGCCCCCGCCTGGGCCGGACTCGCCGACGCCTACGCGCGCATGGCGTTCGAGCATGCCCCCGAAGGCGAATTCTACGAGCGAGCGCTAGCGATGTGCGCTCGAGCGCTCGAGCTCGATCCCGCGCTGCCCGAGGGCCGCTACGTGCGCGGCCGGCTTGCCTGGAGCCCGAGCGCCGGCTTCGATCACGCGACGGCTCTGCGCGAGGCGGCTGCCGCCCTCGCGTCCAACCCGGCGCTGGTGGCGGCGCGCTACCTGCTCGGGCTGGTGCTGTTCCACGTGGGCCTGGTCGACGAGGCAGAAGCGGAGTTCGCGCGCGCGCTCGCGGCCGATCCCGAGGACCCGTATGCACTGATGCACGTGGTGAGCTGCCGCCTGCACCAGGGCCGCTTCGCCGAAGCCGTCGCGCTCGCCGAGGCAGGCCTGCGCGCGGTCCCCGATAGCTGGTACTGGAGCAACCTGGCGCTCGGCCTGCTCCGGCTCGGGCGGCTCGAGGAGGCCTCCCGCGCCGTCGAGCGCCTGGGCCGCGAGAACCCGGACTATCCGCACGGGCAGTCGCTCGTCGCCGTGCTGGCGGCGCTCGAGGGTGACGCGGCGCGCGCGCGACGCGCCATCGAGCGGACCCAGCAGGCCCCCCCCGACTTCGGCCACTACCACCACGCCCAGTACGACGTCGCGTGCGCGCTCGCAGCGCTCGGCGACACGCAGGCTGCGCTTGGCTGGCTGCGAGCCGCCGCGGGCAACGGCTACCCGTGCCCGACGTTCTTCGCGATCGATCCCCTGCTCGATCCGCTGCGTGGCGATCCCGGCTTCGCGGCGCTCTTGGGCCAGCTGGAGGGCGAGCGCGACCGCTACCGCGGACTGTACCTGGAGCTGCAGGGCCGGCTTGTGTCGAGCTCCTGAGCGGCCTGCAGCGGCAACGGCCGCGATTGGATCCGGCCACGGTACGGGTTAAGCTGGTTTTGTGAGACGGGACCGGGAAATCGACCTCCTCCCCTCCAAAGTCGTTGGGAGACGCCGCGAGGGCGCCGCCACCCTGGGCGCGGCCGACGTCCTGCTTCGGACGGCGTGGGCACTGCGTGGCTCTCGCGGGCTCGCGCCCCGCGGTCTCTACCGGTTCACGACCTTTGAGGAGGCTCAGGAGTGGATGACGAGCCAGATGTCCCGCAGGTCCGCCCTCCAACCCTCGACGACGTCCGGCGGATCTGCCGCGCCCTCGACGACGCGGGAGCCCGCTACCTCCTGATCGGCGGATTCGCCGTCATCCTGCATGGGGGCGAGCGCACGACGAAGGACATCGATCTCCTCGTCGATCCCTCTCCCGACAACATC
>CAYTWT010000136.1:0-59904 GCA_964442185.1 uncultured Acidobacteriota bacterium | reverse complement strand
GAGGAAACCGTGTCGCCGGTGAACGGCTTGTTGCCGGTCAGCAGCTCGTAGAGGATCACCCCGAGCGAGAAGATGTCGCTCCGATGATCGATCTTCTGGCCGGAGAACTGCTCCGGGGACATGTAGGCAGGGGTGCCGATCACGCTTCCCGTCCTGGTGAGGCTGGACTCCACGACGCGGGCGATCCCGAAGTCCATGACCTTCACGATGCCGCCCTTGGAAATCATGATGTTGTCGGGCTTGACGTCGCGATGGAAGACGCCGTGCTCGTGGGCGTAATCGAGGCCCATGCCGGCGTTGTAGATGACGTGCGTTATCTGCGCAGCGCTGAAGCGCTGTTTGGTCATCAACTGCCCGAGCGTCTGCCCCTCGAAGAACTCCATGACGATATACGACATGCCGAGATCTTCCCCCACGTCGTAAACCGTCACGATGTTGGGGTGTGTCAACTTGCCGGCGGTCTGGGCCTCCCGGTAGAAGCGCTGGCGGATTTCGATCACCTGTTGGGCGTCGAGGTCCGCATCGACCCGGATCGTCTTGAGCGCGGCCTTGCGGTTGAGCACGGTATCGCGCACCAGATACACGTCTCCCATGCCTCCCCGGCCAATGTGTCGTTCGACCTCGTAGCGTCCGAAGCGTGCGCCCGGACCGATGGAGCCACTGGGGACGGGGGTGGCTACGGGACCGCCTGTCCCCACGCTGGCAAGCGGCACGGGGTGGGCGGGCGGCAGGGGCGGACGCGCCAGGGTGGGAACGTCCTCGCCGGCGCGTGTGCCTGCCGAGCCATCCAGGGTGTTGGCCACGACCACTGTTGGTGGCAGCTGTGACGGAACGGGGCTGGCCACCAGGTGGGACAAGGGTGATACTGGCGTCGCCTGCGCCAAGGGCGGCGTCCCGCCGACTTGCGATGGCTGCATTGTGAACAGGCTCGCGCCCGCCTGGCTGAGACGCTCCAGGCGTTGGGCCACCCCCTCGAAGGCGGGGTCGACGTCGAAGACCCGCTTGTAGGCGAGCACGGCCTTGTCGCGGTGGCCCCGGTTCTCGTAGTCGAGGCCCAGGTTCACGTAGACGAGCTTCATGTCCTCGGTGAGAGGGAGCTTGCCGAAGCTCGCGAGGGCCATGTCGAGCATGCCCTTCTCCTGGAAGCTGAGCCCGAGCAGCTTCTGGTTCTCGAGATTCTCGGCGGCGACGTCGCGCGTCTCCCGCTCGCTTTCAGTCAGCCGGCGCGCGACCACGAGGCCCAGGGGCGCCAGCAGCGCGAGGCAGGGGTAGACGACCTTGATCCAGACGCCATTCTGCACGAACTCGAAGCCCGCCCCGCCCACGAGCAGCAGGGCAAGAGCGGGGACGCTGGCCAGGACGAGCCGGCTCGAGAGTCGGGGCAGCAGCCACACGCCGAGGAGGCACACGCCAAAGAACAGCCCCCACTCCACGAGCCAGGCCCAGATGGGAGCCTGCACGAAATCGGCGCGGAAAACGTTGTCGAGGAAGGTCGCGTAGATCAGGACCCCCGGGGCCGCGACCGCGAACGGGAAATCCCGATCGTCGATTCCAGACGCGGTGCCGGCCACGAGCACCACCTTGCCCTTGAACGCCTCGCCGGGGACGTCTCCGCGGACCACGTCCAGGAAGGAGTACTGGGGAAAAGCCTTCTCGCCCGCGGCCGGCCAGTTGAGCAGCACCTCTCCCGAGCCCGACACGGGGACATCGATGGACCCCAGGCGCAGCACGCCGCTCCGGAGCTCGACATCCTGCATGGGCGTTCCCGTGTACAGGCGCGCGAGCTGGAGCGCCAGCGAGGGGTAGGCCTTGTCCCCGTGCTGGATGGCCAGGAGCAGCGCCCGCATCCGCCCGTCCTCGCTGGCCGTGGTCCGCACATGGCCGAGGGCGGCAGCCGCCGCCGCCAGCCGGGGCTCGGGCTCGATCAGGCTGGGGGCCGGAGGGATGGCCGGCGACACGAAGCTTCGCAGCGCGTTCGCCTGCATCGCCTCCGAGGGCGGCGCTCCGGGGGGTGAGGGGTCGCCCACCTCGGTGAACTCGTAGCCGAAGACCACGTTCCCCGCCGCCTTCATCGCTTCAGCCAGCGCCTTGTTGTTGGCCTCCTCCCGCTCGAGGGCGCCGAAGGTGAAGTCGAAGCCGATCACCTGGGCGCCGGCCTTCGCGAGCCGCTCGATGAGGGGCACATACTCGCTCCGGGGCCAGGCGAGTGGACCGAAGCGCGCGAGGCTCTTCTCGTCGATGGCGACAATGACGACTTGCGGGCTCGGCCTGTCGGTTCCGCGCAGGGACTGCCAGAAATCGAGGAGGGCCAGGTCGGGGCGCCGCATCACCGGCACGATCTCGGCGGCAAGACGCAGCACGACGAGCGCGGCCACGACGACGGCGAGCCAGCCTCGAAGCCGTCGCCGGGCGATCAGGGCCGGATCAAAGAGGCGGCTTGTACTGGGGCTCATGAAGCGTATGGAGCATATGCTAGCAAAGGTCGAGCCAGCAAGGCAGGCCTGAGAAGCGCACCCGGCTTTGTGCGATGCTTGTCGAGGGATAGCGCGGGAAGCGAGGGCGTGACCGGCATGAGCGATCTCGAGGACTTCGAGCTGGGCGAGGGCGAGGCGTCGGCCGCGCAGCCGCCGGCGGAGCCGACCGGCACCAAGCCCCGCTCGCGACTCGGCCCTATGGCGCTCTCCTTGCTGCTGCTGGCGGCGATCGCGGCGGCGCTCTTCTTCATCTTCAAACAACCGCCTGGTGAGACCGTGGCCGTACCCTCGAGCCCTCCAGTCGGGGCGATCGCGAGTCGCGTCGAGAGCCCTCCTCCCAGCGAGTCTCGCGCAACCCTGCCCAGCCTCGAGGAAAGCGATGCCTTCGTGCGGGAGCAGGCCGTGGGTCTCTCACCGCATCCACAGCTCGCGGTCTGGCTCGCGACCCGGGGCCTCGTCAGAATCTTCGCCACCTCCGTCTTGAACATCGCGGACGGGCGCTCCCCGGCGCCGCTCGTGCCGTTCCTGGCTCCGACGACGAAGTTCTCCGCCGCCGTGAAAGGCGACCGCCTGCTGGCGGACCCGCGATCGTTCGCAGAGTACGACGAGTTCGCAAACGCGGTGGCGTCGCTCGACACGGCCGGTGTGGCTGGCCTCTACAAGACGTGCCTGCCGCTCCTGAAAGCAGCCTACGCGGAGCTCGGCTACCCGAACGCCGACTTCTCGCAGACGACGGAGCGAGCCATCGCGCGCCTGCTCGAGACGCCGGTTCCCGAGGGCGAGGTGGCTCTCCGGAAAGGGCCCCTGTTCTATCAGTACGCGGATCCGGCGCTCGAAGGCCTGAGCCTCGCGCAGAAGCAACTCTTGCGCACGGGACCCCGGAACGCGAAGCTGCTCCAGGGGAAACTGCGTGACCTCTATCGTGAACTCGGGTTCACGCCTCATCCGTAGCTTGAGGAATTCTGAAACATGAGTGATCTCGAACCAGCCACGACGACGCGCCGCCGATTCGTGGCTCTCGCCGCGGGCCTGCTGGGCGGCGCACTGGCCCCAAGCTCACACGCCCGCTCCTCGCCGCAACCCGAGCAGGACGTGAGCGAGCTGCCCGCGCCGATTCGCGACCTGCGGCCGCTGCCGGGGCAGGCTCTTGCAATCGGCGACGCCGAGCGACACGCCCGCCTGGAGCAGGCTCGGCGGCTGATGGTCGAGCAAGCTCTCGACGCCTTGCTGCTCGAGCCCGGCTCGAGCTTCTCGTACTTCCTCGGCGTCTCGTGGGGGCTCTCCGAGCGGCCCTTCCTGGCCGTGCTGCCTGCGAAGGGCGACCTCGCCTTCGTGTGTCCCGGGTTCGAGGAAGCCCGCGCCCGCGAGCTGATCCGCGGTACGAGCGAGCTGCGTGTCTGGCAGGAGGACGAGAGCCCGTACGCCCGCGTCGCGGAGATCCTGCGCGACCGCGGCGCCAGCAGCGGCCGAATCGGCGTCGAGGAACGTCTGCGCTTCTTCATCTACGACGGCGTCCGCCAGGAAGCGCCCTCGGCCACGTTCGTCAGCGCGACGCCGGTGACCACAGGCTGCCGCAGGCTCAAGTCGCCTGCGGAGATCGCGCTGATGCAGCGAGCCAGCGACATCACCATGGCGGTCTTTCGCGCGGCGTTCGCGACGCTGCGCGAGGGCATGACGCAGCACGACCTCGAGCGCCACGTGCTCGCCGCCTTCACGCGACTGGGCGGCGTGAGTCCCTGGGCGCTCGCCGGCTTCGGCGCATCCTCGGCGTTTCCGCACGGCAGCGTCCAGCCACAGCGACTGCGCGAGGGCGATGTCGTGCTGCTGGACATCGGCTGTGAGGTCGAGGGCTACCAATCCGACGTCACGAAGACGACTGTCTTCGGGCGGCCGACAGCGCGGCAAACCGAGATCTGGAACCTGGAGCGGCGTGCGCAGGACGCGGCCTTCACGGCCGCGCGCATTGGGGCGAGTTGCGAGTCGGTGGATGCTGCTGCGCGAGGCGTGATCACCGAGGCCGGCTTTGGCCCCGACTACCGGCTGCCGGGCCTCCCGCACCGCACCGGCCACGGCATCGGCCTGGATGGCCACGAGGCGCCGAACTTCGTGCGCGGCGACAAGACCGTGCTCCGTCCGGGGATGTGCTTCAGCGACGAGCCGATGATCGCCATCTACGGCGAGTTCGGGATCCGGCTGGAGGACTGCCTTTACATCACCGAGAGCGGCCCGCGCTTCTTCACGCCGCAGAGCCAGGCTGTCGACCGGCCATTGCCCTAGCCGCGGCCTCGCAATGCGCCTCTTCGGTCAGTCGCTCGTTGCCGTCCTGCTTTGCTTCACGACCTATTTCTCCCTGCTGCGCATCGCCGAAGCCAAGAACGAGGCGGCCGCGGGCCCGGGTGTGTTCCCCCTCGCCGAGGGTCATCGCGAAGAGCTCGAAGCCTTCGAACGCCTGCGCCGGCAGCTCGAGATGCTCGGACAGTCAGCACTCTCGGAGCGGCTCGAGCAGCTTCGGGCGCAGGGCAAGATCTGGGCCGCGCCGTCTCTCGGCCCGGAGCGCTGGGCCGTGTTCGTGGAATCGCTCCGCCTGGTGCGACGCATCTACATCCGGCGTGTCGCGCTCATCGATCCACGCACCCACCTTTACGGGAAAGGGGCGGCGGACGTGCCGCCGGCCTATCAGGAGGCCTGCGCCTGGCTGAGTCTCGGCGGCGCCCTGCGCCACGAGCTCGCACACTACGATGGCCTGCTGGACGAAGCCAGCGCCTACGACCGGGAACTGGCCTGGTACGAGGAACTGCGGGGTTCGGCGTTCCTGGCCTCGTTGCAAGGCGGGGCGCGCGAGGCCTGGCTGTGGGCGCTCGACTCTGCCGTGCTCAGCGCGCGCAAGGCGGCAGAATCCACCAGGCTTTCCTGAGTGCCGCTGCCCCGTTTTTCTCTCGTGATCCCGGCTTACAACGAGGAGCGCTGCCTGCCGCGGCTGCTCGACTCCGTCGACGAGGCGAAACGCCGCTACCAGGGCGGTGAAGCTGCGATCGAAGTGATCGTGGCCGACAATGCGTCCACCGATCGAACGCCCGCGATCGCCCGTGAGCGGGGCTGTCGGGTTGTGAGCGTGGAAAAGCGCGCGATTGCGGCGGCCCGGAACGGCGGCGCGCGCGTCGCAACAGGCGAGGTCCTCGCCTTCACCGACGCCGACATGCGCATTCACCCCCGAACCTTCGACGTGATCGACGACGTCCTGGCGACAGGTCGGGTTGCCGGCGGCGCCACGGGAACGACCATGGAGCGTTGGTCTCTGGGTATCGCAGCGACTTTTGCGCTGGCGCTCCCGCTCGTCTGGCTCACCGGCCTGGACACGGGTGTCGTGTTCTGCCGGCGGCAGGATTTCGAGGCGATCGGCGGATACGACGAGTCTCGCCGCGTTGCCGAAGATGTCGCGTTTCTGCTTTCGCTTCGGAGGCTCGGCCGAAGGCGGCGCGAGAAGCTCGCGCGCGCCACCGCGGCCAAGACGATTGCGTCCGCTCGGAAGTTCGACGAGTACGGCGACTGGCACTACTTCACGCTCATGCCGCGGCTGGCTGCGAAGCTTTTGGTCGATCCGAGGGCGAGCGGGGAGTTCGCGGAGAGGTATTGGTATCGGCCGCAGCGCTGAGCGCCGGGCGGCCTGCTTGATACTGGTGCGGTGGAACTAGAAGCCCGGCGGCCGCTCGTCCGCCACGGCGAAGGCACGCTCCAAAGCGATCCCGGCACGGCCGAGCGTGCCCTCCTCGAACAACCGTCCGATCAGCGTGATCCCATGCGGCACGCGGCGGGGCGGGGAAAACCTCGGCATCGGATGGGCGGGATCGGGCGCCCAGTCGCTGCGCGCCTGGCCGACCTCGACAAAGCCGGCTCGCAGCGTCAACGACGGATGCCCGGTCTGGTTCCCGATCGTGAGCATCTCGTCACGCAGCGACGGCACGAGCAGCAGATCGACTTCGCCAAACAAACGCGCCATCTCGCGCGCCACGAGGCGCCGCAGCCGGTCGGCCTGCACGAAGTCGACCGCGGACAGGAAACGGGATTGTCGGAAGATATTCGGCCACGCATCCGGCACCTGCATCTTCAACTGGTCGAAGCCATGGCTGAGCGTCAGCTCCTCGAAGGCGGCGGCGGCCTCGGCGAAGAGAATGGTGTTGAGCGAAGCGTAGGGCCAGTCGGGCAGCTCGACTTCCTTCGCCACCATGCCGAGCCGGCGGAGAGTCTCGAGGGCGGCCCGATCGACGTCCGTCGCTGGCGGTTCCGCCATCCACCTCGGGAGATAGCCGACGCGCAGGCCTTTTACGCTTGCGGTAGCGTCGAAGTCGAGGTGACTCGGGACGCTCGCCACGTCGCCGGGATCAGGGCCCGAGATCGCCTCGAGCACGAGCAAGGTGTCCTCGACGCCGCGCGCCATCGGCCCCAGCTTGTCGAGCGACCAACACAGCGTCATCGCGCCTGTGCGCGGCACGCGTCCGTAGGTTGGGCGCAGCCCGACGACGCCGCAGCGCATGGCAGGCGCGATGATGCTTCCGCCGGTCTCGCTGGCCATGGCAAAGCCCACACAGCCGGCAGCGGTGGCTGCGCCTGGCCCTGCGCTACTGCCTGACGCGCCTTCTTCGAGCAGCCACGGGTTGTTGGTCTGGCCGCCGAACCAGATGTCGTTGAGGGCCAGCGCGCCGAGGCTGAGCTTCGCCACGAGCACGGCGCCGGCGTGGTGCAGCCGCTCGACCACCGCCGCGTCTTTGCCGGGGACTCGATCACGAAACGGCTCGGCGCCGTAGGTCGTCGGAATTCCGGCGGTGTCGACGAGGTCCTTGGCGCCCCACGGGATGCCGTGGAGCGCTCCGCGATAGTGGCCGGCGGCGATCTCGGCGTCGGCCCGCCGGGCCTGTGCGAGCGCGAGATCCCGGGTGAGGGTGATCGTGCAGTTGAGCTTCGGCTGGAAGCGCTCGAGACGATCGAGGTAGAGGCGCGTCAGGCGCTCAGACGAAAGCGCGCGCGAAGCGATCCACTGAGAGAGCTGCGAGACGCACGCGAAGGCGATGTCTTCCTCGCCCTCCGGGAGCGGCGTGGCAGCGACGGTGCTGCGCACGAAGCGGCTCCGCGCTGGCCCCGGGGCGATGCCGGGCAACACCGGATCCCAACGACTGGCCGGGGCGAGCGTCGGGTCGAGCACTAGTTTGCGCGGCCCCGTGCGCCGCTCGCACAGCGAGGCCATCGACACCCGCCAGCTGCCGGCAGCCTGGGCGCGCTCGACGGCCGTGTACTCCACACGCATCAGCTTTTCCGCCTCGGCGAAGGTGGTCGGCGAGACCTCCGGACCGACCGGAGGCGCCGCTCCGAACGTCGGCGGCGCGCCAGGCGGCAGGGTCTGGGCCTGCTGCGATTGGCCCGTTGCCCCAGCCCGGGCCGCAGCGACGCCCGCCAGCCCCAGCGCCGACTGCCTCAGGAAACGCCTGCGTGCTCTCAGCATCTCGAAGCGCATCGAACGGCGCTGCGATTCAGGTCTTATCGCGGCAGAGCCATTGCCGCTGCCTCGGGTCCGCAAGGGACTGTCGCCTCATCAGGGTCCTGGGACCGCCGAGGTGGGTGAGGCGCTGTCGGCGGCAGCTTCCGCCACGGCCCTGCCCGGGGACGGCCGGCGCTGGGCCTCGATGCTCCCTAGGAGCTTGTCGAAGGGCTCGGCGAATTTTCGCAGGCCCTCTTCGAGGAGCTGCTCCGTGACGGCCTCCAGCGAGATCCCCGCCTCCGCCAGCTCGCGCAGCGTCTTCTCGGCGCCGTCCAGGTCCTCCTCGAGGCTGGGGCGCGCGCGCCCGTGATCTCGGAAGGCATCGATCGTCTCCAGCGGCAGCGTGTTCACGGTGTCGGGCCCGATCAGGCTCTCCACGTAGAGCACGTCGCGATAGCGGGGATCTTTCGTGCTCGTGCTCGCCCACAGCGGCCGCTGCACCCGGGCGCCCTTCGCCTCGAGCGCGGCGAAGTGGGGATCGGCGAAGATCTGGCGGAAGCGTGCGTAGGCCCTCTTGGCGTTGGCGATGGCGGCCGTGCCGCGCAGGCGCTCGAAGCTGGCCGAGACGCCAGAATCGGCACTGGCCCGGGCCTTGGCCTCGAGCTGTGCGTCGATGAGGGTGTCGATCCGGCTCACGAAGAAGCTCGCCACCGAGGCGATCCGGTCGATCGGCTTGCCTTCCGCGGCGCGGTGCTCCAGGGCGCGGAGGTACGTCCAGGCGACCGCCTCGTAGGTCTCGACCGCGAAGAGAAGCGTGACGTTGACGTTGAGCCCCTCGTACAAGCACTCTTGAATGGCGGGGAGACCCTGGGGTGTCCCCGGGATCTTGATCATCACGTTGGGACGACCCACCCGCTGGAAAAGGCGCAGGGCCTCGGCCACGGTGCCGGCCGTGTCGTACGCCAGGTGCGGCGAGACCTCGAGACTGACGAAGCCGTCTCGCCCCTGCGTCTCTTCGTAGACGCGCATGAAGGCGTCCGCCGCCATTCTCACGTCGTCCACGGCAAGGGTCTCGTAGATGTCGAGCGCGCTCTGGCCCCGGGCTACGAGCTGATTGATGGCTTCGGCATAGTCGGCGGTGCCGCCGATGGCCTTCTCGAAGATGGCGGGGTTGCTGGTCTCGCCACTGATGCCGTCCGCATCGATCAGCCGCTTCAGGTCACCGGAGAGGATGTGCCCGCGACGGATACTGTCGAGCCAGAGAGACTGCCCGAGGCGCTTCACCTGCACGAGCGGATTGGCTGAAAGCGTCATTTTCCCGTCTCCTTTCCTCATAACCGCCGACCGCGTCAAGCGTGGCTCATCGAGCGGCTGACGCCAGCACTCCTCGCGCGGCCGCGACCACCGCCTCCGCGGTCAACCCCAACTCGCGATAGACCGCTTGATAGGGCGCCGAGGCGCCAAAGCGATCAAGCCCGACGACGGCGCCGTCCAGTCCTACATAGCGTCCCCAGGCGAGGGTCGCGCCGGCCTCCACGGCCACCCGCGCGCGCAGCGCCTTTGGAAGCACCGACTCACGGTACGCGGCCGGCTGGGCGGCGAACAGCTCCATCGACGGCATGGAGACGACGCGGGCGCGCACGCCCATGGCACCCAGCATGAGTTGCGCCTCGAGAGCGACCTGAACCTCGGAGCCCGTGGCGATGAGAATGAGATTGGGGTCGGGCGCCTCGGCGAGGGTATACGCGCCGCGCATCGCACCCTCCGCCGGCGCGTAGCGGGTGCGGTCGAGCACGGGCAGCGCCTGGCGGGTGAGGATGAGCGCCGTGGGGCCGTGCCTCCGGGCCAGAGCGACACGCCACGCCGCCACGGTCTCGGCGGCGTCCCCCGGGCGGAAGGTCATGAGGTTCGGGATCGCGCGCAGGGCAGTCAGGTGCTCGATGGGCTGGTGTGTCGGGCCGTCTTCGCCCAGACCGATGCTGTCATGGGTGAAGACGTAGACGACCGGCTGCTCCATGAGCGCCGCCAGGCGGATGGCGGGCCGCATGTAGTCCGAGAAGACGAGGAAGGTCCCCCCGTAGGGTTGCGTCCCGCCGTGCAGGGCCAGGCCGCTCAGGATGCTCCCCATGCCGTGCTCGCGCACGCCGAAGCGGAGATAGCGGCCAGAGAAGTCGTTCGCGGTGAGCGACGTCTCTGCCTTCGGCAGAGTGTTGTTGGAGGGGGTGAGATCCGCCGAGCCGCCGATCAAGGCGGGGATGCGCGCTGCGAGGACGTCGAGCACAGCCCCTGAAGCGGCGCGGGTGGCGAGTGGCTTGTCAGACGGGAAAGTCGGCAGCTCCCGATCCCAACCCTCCGGCAGCTCACCGCGCGTCCCCCGATCGAAGGCCTCGGCCAGATCGGGATGGGCCTCGCGGTAGCGGGCGAAGAGAGCTTCCCACTCGCCCTGGCGTAGAGCACCTGCGGCCCCGCTTCGTCGCATCAAGTCCCGCACCCCGTCGGGGACGTGGAAGCTGGCGTCGGGATCGAGGCCCAGGCGCTGCTTCGCGAGCCGCACTTCATCGACGCCGAGAGGCTCGCCGTGGGCCTTGGCGGTGTCCTGCCGGTTCGGGCTGCCATAGCCGATGTGCGTCTTGCAAGCGATCAGGGAGGGCCGGGCGCTCTCAGCTCGAGCAGCGCGGATGGCCGCCTCCACCGCCACAGTGTCGTGCCCATCGACCTGCTGGACGTGCCAGGCATAGGCGGCGAAGCGGGCGGGGACATCCTCGCTGAATGCGAGCGAAGTCGGGCCGTCGATGCTGATGCCGTTGTCGTCGTACAGCACGACCAGCCTGCCGAGGCCGAGGTGCCCCGCCAGGGCGCAGGCTTCGTGGGAGACCCCTTCCATCATGTCGCCGTCGCTCGCGACGACGTACGTGAAGTGATCGACGATCTCGAGCCCGGGACGGTTGAAGCGGGCGGCCAGCCAGCGCTCGGCGATCGCCATGCCCACGGCGTTCCCGATCCCCTGGCCGAGCGGGCCCGTGGTGGTCTCGACACCCGGGGTGAGTCCGCGCTCGGGGTGGCCGGGTGTCTGGCTTCCCCATTGTCGGAAAGCCTGTAGCTGCGTGAGCGGCAGGTCGTAGCCGGTGAGGTGAAGGAGCGCGTAGAGCAGCATGCTTCCGTGCCCCGCAGAGAGGACGAAGCGGTCGCGGTCGGGCCACGCGGGATCCGCGGGGTTGTGCTTGAGGAACTGCATCCAGAGGACGGCTGCCACGTCGGCCATGCCCATCGGCATTCCGGGGTGACCGGAGTTGGCCTTTTGGACCGCGTCCATGGCCAGGGCCCGAACGGTGTGGGCCACGGCCAGCAGAGCGGGCGCCGGGGCGTCCGCGGACAAAGGGACGACGCGAGCCTCGCTCGAGGGAGGGGCCGACCGGGCTACGGGCGAATGGGTCATCGGTCCTTAACCTATCGGCCTTGTGTGACCGGAGCCTGCGCCGCGCTCAGGCGGCTGAGGGCAGCGACGGCGGGTGCGAAGGGCAACTGCGAGAGGTCGCCGTACTTGCGCAGCAGGTGGTAAGTGATCAGGAGCTGGGTGAGGGCGAGCGTCTGGCTGTGCCGCACTTCGCTCCGATCCTGGTAGGCGCCGAACGTCTCGGCGCCTACCGGCCTCAGGTCGGGCAGGTGCTGCCATACAGCATCCTCCAGCTCGGCAGCATGTTCGGCGGTCACGCTGCCGCCGATCTCGAGAAAGTCCGCCGGGCGGCCCTGGTCGCGGCCCAGCTCGAGCCGGATGCCGGGCGTCGCGTCGCCCTCTTTCTCCAGCAGGTAGCTGAGATCGGGATGATTGATGGTCGGGCGCAAGACGAGCCGAGCGTCGAGCCGAGGCTCCACGTTCTCCGTGGCGACGCCATCGGCAGGGGCGAAGCGCACGACGATGTCGGCGTGTTCCCGCTGCGGCCGGATGAAGGCCTGCGAGTCCGGTTCGCGCCGCTGCCTCTCGGCCTGCACCTCCTCGGGCGTGTACCCGCGCTTGCTGGTGTCGCGCTTGATCTTCCAGGCCCAGCGCAGGTCTTCCGGCGGATCCAGAAAAACCTTGACGTCGAAGAACTGGCGCATCGTCGGCGTGAGGAACCCCAGGAGGCCCTCGACGATCACGAACTGGCGGGCCAGGACGTAATCGGGGCGCACCAGCGTGCCGGCGGCATGGTCGTAGACGGGCTTGAGGATGGGCTGACCGTAGTGCAGCCGCTCCAGGTGCAGCTCCATGACGTCCACGTAGTTGCAGTCGGGGTGCAGAGGTGTGATCCCGAGCTGCGCCCGCTGCACGCGGTCGTACTTGTGGTAGTCGTCGGTGCAGATGTGTGTGACCTGCTCGGCGCCGAGGATGTTGACGAGGCCCCGGGTGATGGTGGTCTTGCCGGCCGCGCTGTCACCCACGATCCCCAGGAGGATCGGGCGCTGTCCTTTCATGAAGGCTCCTTATCGCCAGCCGACTCCGGGGCGCCGTCCTCGAAAACCCGACTCTGGAGGATATCGGCCACGTCGATGCGCATCAGCTCCTCACGGAGAACCTGCCCGCCCTGCCGTACTAAACGGTCGGCCTGACGAAGCTTGATGCGATCAATGGCGTTGCGGACGCTGCGGGCGTTGGCGAAATGCGGCTGGTCGATGCGCCGCCGCAGATACTCGGCGAAGACCTCACGCGACTCGCCGCCGAAGGCGTACATCTGGCGCTCGATCATCAGATCCGTGATCGCCATCAGCTCTTCCGTGGTGTAGTCGGGAAAGTGGAGGTGGTGAGCGATGCGGGAGCGAAAGCCGGGATTCGACTGGAAGAAGGTCTCCATGCGATCCGGGTAGCCCGCCAAGATGACCACCAGATCGTCGCGCCGCTCCTCCATCACGAGCAGCATCATCTCGATGGCTTCCTGGCCGTAGTCCCGCTCGTTCTCGGGGCGGTAGAGGTAGTAAGCCTCGTCGATGAAGAGCACGCCCCCCATCGCTCTCTTCAGGACCTCCTTGGTCTTGGGCGCCGTGTGTCCCACGTATTGCCCGACCAGGTCGTCACGCGTGGCCACGACCAGTTGCCCTTGGCGGATGTAGCCCAGCGTATGCAGGATCTTGGCCATCCGCATGCCCACCGTCGTCTTCCCGGTGCCGGGGCCGCCGGTGAAGCACATGTGGAGGGCAGGGGGCTCAGCCTCGAGACCCGCCTGCTTGCGGAGGCGTTCGACCAGCAGCAGGGCGGCGATCTCGCGGATCCGCGTCTTCACCGCCCCCAGCCCGACCAGCTCGCCGTCGAGCTCTTCCAGGATCTGCTGCACGTTCGATTCTCGCAGCGCGGTCCCGATGTCGACCCCCCCATTCAGGGCGAGCACCGGCTCCAGAACCGCTTCGACATCGAGCCGCTTCAAAGGCCGCTCAATCGCCACGACGCGAAGCCTCGTAGCGTTCCCCTTCGGGCTTCTCGGTGGCGTAGCTGTGGAGCACGTAGTTGATCGTGCGGCCGCGGACTTCCTGTCGGTCGAGCCGGAAGCCGGGCTCATGCTTCGGTCGGTTGACGATGAAGGAGAGCGCCACGGTCTCACGGCCCTTGGTGGTGTTGTAGCCGTTCACCTTGATGTAGTAATTCGGGTAGGCCTTCCGGCAGGCGTTGATCTCGAGCATGATCGCCGCCGGGTCCTCGAGGTCGAACATCGGCAGATCCCACATCTCCCAGTAGCTGTTGCGCGGATGGGGATCGTCGGTGAATTCGACGTTCACGGGGAAGCCCTGCCGAAGACAGTACTCCACCTGTTTGCGAATCTGCTCGTCGCTGAGATCGGGCAGGAACGAGAAGGTGCCTTGAGTGATCCGCATCGTCGCCTCAGATCGGGGTTGCCACCGGCACGAAATCGGCGGTGTCGGTGGATTCGTAGTTGAAACTGACCTCGCCCCAGGTATCGAGGGCGGCCCGCAGCGGCGTACAGCCCTTGGCCGCCTGGCGCAGGATTTCCGGACCCTCATGGAAGTAATCACGACCCTCGTTCCGCGCCTGGACCATGACTTCGAGGGCCACTCGGTTGGCGGTGGCTCCAGCCTGAATCCCTCCCGGGTGGCCGATCGTGCCGCCGCCGAACTGCAGCACCACGTCCTCGCCGAGGTAATGCAGGAGCTGATGCATCTGGCCGGCGTGGATGCCGCCGGAGGCCACCGGCATGACCTTGCGCATCGAGATCCAGTCCTGCTCGAAGAATAACCCGTTCTCCAGTTGCACCGGCGTGCGCGGCTCGAGCAGTGTGTCGTAGAAGCCGCGAATCATCAGCGGGTCGCCTTCGAGCTTGCCGACCACGGTGCCGGCGTGAATGTGATCGACACCCGCCATCCGCATCCACTTGCAGATGACGCGAAAGTTCATGCCGTGATTCTTCTGTCGTGAGTAGGTCGAGTTCCCGGCCCGGTGCAGGTGCAGGATCATGTCGTTCTTGCGCGCCCACTTGGCCATGCTCTGGATGGCCGTGTAGCCGATCACGAGGTCGATCATGACGATCACGCTGCCCAGCTCCTTGGCGAATTCGGCGCGCTCGTACATGTCCTCCATGGTGGCGGCCGTGACGTTCAGGTAGTGCCCCTTGACCTCGCCGCTCGAGGCCGAGGCGCGGTTCACGGCCTCCATCGAGTAGAGGAAGCGATCCCGCCAGCGCATGAACGGCTGCGAGTTGATGTTCTCGTCGTCCTTGGTGAAGTCGAGGCCGCCCTTCAGCGCCTCGTAGACCACCCGGCCGTAGTTCTTCCCCGAGAGGCCCAGCTTGGGCTTGACGGTGGCGCCGAGCAGCGGCCGTCCGAACTTGTCGAGGCGCTCGCGCTCCACGACGACGCCCGTGGCCGGCCCTTGGAACGTCTTGAGGTACGCCACCGGGATCCGCATGTCCTCGAGGCGCAGGGCCTTCAGGGCCTTGAATCCGAATACGTTGCCGATGATCGAGGCCGTGAGGTTCGCGATCGAGCCTTCCTCGAAGAGGTCGATGTCGTAGGCGATATAGGCGAAGTATTGGCCCGGGCTCCCCGGTACCGGCTCGACCCTGTAGGCCTTGGCTCGATAGCCCTCGGAGGCGGTCAGGCGATCGGTCCAGACCACCGTCCAGGTAGCCGTGGACGACTCGCCGGCCACCGCCGCGGACGCCTCGATCGGGTCGACGCCATCCTGGGGCGTGACGCGGAAGAGCGCCAGGACGTCCGTGTCTTTCGGGACGTAGTCCGGCTCCCAGTAGCCCATCTTGGCATACGGAAGCACTCCCGCCTTGTAGCGCTCTTCCGCTTTTCGACTGGTGTCCTTCTCCGTTTGGGCCACTCGCTTCTCCCCGTCCTTGCGACTGGCCTTTCCTGAAGTCCGCACTGGAGACGCCAGCCGTCCGGTACGCGCTAGTCTCAATCCAACCGTCTATAAAGTCCAATAGATAAATTTTAGATTTCTATGCTGAAAAGATTATGATTCGCTCGGATGACTCTGCACCAGCTTCGGATCTTCTCCGCCGTCGCGCGACACCTCAGCTACTCTCGAGCGGCCGAGGAGCTACGCTTGACCCAGCCCGCCGTCTCGGCGCAGGTCCGGGAGCTGGAACGGCATCTCGGCGGCGTCTTCTTCGAGAGAATCGGCCGCGCCATCCGGCTGACCGACGCAGGCACCGAACTCCTCGGCTACGCCGAGAAGACTTGCGCGCTGGTCGACGAGGCCGCGCTGGCCATGGAGGAGTTCGAGGGGCTCAAGAGGGGACGTGTCGCGCTCGCCTCGGTGAACACCGCGGGGGCTTACGTGCTCCCGCCGCTGCTGGGAGCGTTTCGGGAGCGGCATCCGGGGATCAGCATCAGCCTCGAGGTCGGCAACCGCGAGCTCTGCCAGCAGCGCTTGCTTCGCCGCGAGGTGGACCTCGTCGTCATGGGACGCGTCCCCGAGCAGATCCCGCACCAGGCAGAGCCGTTTCTCCCCGACGAGCTGGTCCTCGTCGCTGGCCCCTCCCACCCACTGGCGAAGGCCAGGGACATCAGGGCCAATCGGCTGGCTGGGCAACCCTTCATCTTCCGCGAGGCCGGCTCCGGCACTCGCCTCAACGCCGAGGAGTTTCTTCGCCAGCGCGGGATCGCGGTGCCTGTGGGTCTGGAGCTGGGCGATACCAGCGCGGTCAAGGAGGCCGTGGCCGCTGGGCTCGGGATCGCCCTCTTGTCGCGCCATGCGATCCGAATGGAGCTGGCCCTCGGGCGTCTGGCGGTTCTCGATGTGCGCGGCCTGCCGCTCCGCCGTCAGTGGTACATCGTGCACCGGGAGAAACAGCGCCTCAGCCGGGCGGCCGTCGCCTTCAAGGCATTTCTCCTCAGCTCGGCCGAGGCGCTGCTCGGTCCAGCGAAGCTGTCCGCCATCGGCGAAGGCAGCCGCCGAAGCCTCACGCCGGTTAGACGGTCCGGATGATCGAGGAGCGAGGCCTCGGGCCCTGCTGGAGGGCGGTCAGTCGGGACGCCCGCCGCTGAGCTCGAGCGTCGGCAGGAGCCTGGGCGCGCGGCGATGCTGGGTTGCCTGCTCGAACGCGAAGGCGAGCTTCAGCAGCGTCGGCTCGCTCCAAGCCCGGCCCATGAACGAAAGCCCGACAGGCAGCCCGAAAACCTCACCCGCCGGCACGGTGATGTGGGGATAGCCGGCGACCGCTGCCGGCGTCGAGCTGCCACCACCGCTGAAGTGGTCGCCGTTCACCAGGTCCGTGACCCAGGCGGGCCCCCCGGTCGGCGCGACGATGGCGTCGAGTTGGTTCTGGTCCAGAGCGGCGTCGAGACCCTCGACCCGCGACAGTCGCCGATTCTTCTCGAGCGCGTCTTTGTAGGCCTGCGTCGTGAGCGGACCCTTCTCTTGCGCCTGCAGGAACAGCTCCTGGCCGAAGAAGGGCATCTCGCGGTCCTTGTGCTCCTCGTTGAAGCGGATCACGTCGGCGAGGCTGCGCACCCGAGCCTTTGGCCCGAGCCCCGCAAGATACGCGTTCAGATCCGCCTTCAGCTCGTAGAGCAGCACCTCCAGCTCGCTCTCGTCGTACTCCCCCGTGTGCGGCACTTCTGTCGGATCGACGAGCACGGCGCCTTCGCGCGACAGGACGCCGAGCGCCGCCTCCATCACGCGGTCGAGCATCGGATGGAACCCAAACATCTTGCGCGCGATGCCGAGCCGCGCGCCCTTCAGCCCGTGCGCGTCGAGCGCGACCGTGTAGTCTGCTCGAGCCTGCCCGCGGCTGCCCGCCGTTTCGGCGTCCCGCGGATCGACGCCGGTCATGGCGCCCAGCAGGATCGCCGCGTCGCGCACCGTGCGCGCCATCGGGCCGGCCGTGTCCTGGCTGTGCGCGATCGGGATGATGCCGGCGCGGCTCACCAGGCCCAGCGTCGGCTTGACGCCGACGAGGCCGCAATTGTTCGAAGGGCAGACGATCGAGCCATCGGTCTCGCTGCCCACGGCGACACTCGCGAGGTTCGCCGAAGCCGCGCCGCCGGAGCCGGAGCTGGAGCCGCAGGGGTTGCGGTCGAGCGCGTACGGGTTCTTCGCCTGGCCGCCGCGCCCACTCCAGCCGGAGCTCGAGCGCGTCGAGCGGATGTTGGCCCACTCGCTCAGGTTCGTCTTGCCGAGGATCACGGCGCCAGCCGCACGCAGGCGTTCGGCCACGAACGAATCGCGCAGGGGGATCGAGCCCTCGAGAGCGAGCGAGCCGGCCGTCGTCGTCATGCGATCGGCCGTGTCGATGTTGTCCTTCAGTAGCACCGGGATGCCGTGGAGGGCTCCACGCGGCCCCTTTGCCTTGCGCTCCGCATCGAGCGCCTCGGCGATCGCGGGGGCATCCGGGTTGGTTTCCAGCACGTGATGCAGCGCCGGGCCCGCGTCATTCAGCGCCTCGATGCGCGCCAAGTAGGCCGAGGTAAGGGCGCGGGACGTCAGCGCGCCCGATTTCATCCTCTCCTGCAGCTCGCCGATCGTGGCCTCGGCGAACTCGAACGCGTCTGCAGAAACCGCCTGCGGGGCCGGGCGGGGCACCGCTTCGCTCCCTGCCGGCCCTGCCGCTGTGCTCGCAAGCGCCCCCAGCGCTCCGGTACGCAGAAACTCCCGCCGGCCGAATCCGCGCTCGCTCATCTCACCCTCCGCTGCAAAGCCTGGATTAGAGCACGCCTCGGTCGTCATGCTCAGGGAGCGGGCCGCGCTGGCAAGACCCCTGGCAGGCAGCAGTCGGCTGGGCACACATCGGGCAGCGGCCCGCGGCTTCCCAGCGTGCGGGGCTCGGCGCCCGTCAGGCGCTCGAGCACCAGTTCTCGAATCATCGCGACGATGGCCGGGTGCGTCCCCGGGGCGGCCGCCCGGCGCATCGTCATGCCGAGCTGCTTCGCGACGGCAGCGGCCTCCGTGTCGAGGTCGTAGACCACTTCCATGTGATCCGACAGGAAACCGATCGGCGAGACCACAACCTCGCTGATGCCGTCGAGGCGCAGCCGCTTCAAGTGCTCGCGAATGTCGGGCTCGAGCCACGGCTGACTCGGAGGCCCGCTGCGGCTCTGGTAGACGAGCGCCCACGGGTTGGCGCCCACC
Organism: uncultured Acidobacteriota bacterium; assembly: GCA_964442185.1. Lineage (GTDB taxonomy): Bacteria > Acidobacteriota > Vicinamibacteria > Fen-336 > Fen-336 > CADEEV01. Next base: position 41,393 of record CAYTWT010000136.1, on the reverse strand, counting down.
CGCTCAGCCACGAGCGCACAGGCCTCCTGCAGCTGCGCCTCGTACGCGCACCCAGCGGCCATCGAGAGCGGAATGCTGTGCGAGGTGAACGCGATCGGTATCCGCCCGCTTCGCTCGGACGGAAACGCGGCAAGCGCCTCGCGCAGGCGATCGACGTTGGCCTCGATGAAGCCGGGATGGTTGTGGAAGGCGCGCAGCTTCTCGACGCTGGGCGAGCGCTCCCCCACTGCAGCCCGAGCGCGCTCCACGTCTTCGCGATACTGCCGGCAGCCGGAATAGGAACTGAAGGCGGAGGTCACGAAGCCGAGCGCACGACGCACGCCGTTTCCGGACATCCGCCGCAGCGCGTCCTCGAACAGCGGGTGCCAGTTGCGGTTGCCCCAGTACACGGGCAGCGCCGGACCATGCTCCGCAAGCTCCGCCTCCAGCGCTGCGATCAGCGCCCGGTTCTGGCCGTTGATGGGGCTCACGCCCCCGAACAGCTGGTAGTGATGCGCGACCTCGTGGAGCCGTTCCGGCGGCACGTTCCGGCCCCGCAGCACGTTCTCCAGGAACGGCAGCACGTCGTCCGGGCCCTCGGGCCCGCCGAACGAGAGAAACAAGATCGCGTCGAAGGATGGCGCGCTCATCAGCGCACTATATCGTGCGAGCCGCCGTGGTTTGCGGCAGCCCGGACGCGCGGTGTATCGTCGGCTGTTCGATGCGCGCGCCCCTTGCCCTTCTCAGCCTCGCCCTCGTGCTCCCCGCGGGCGCCGACAAGAAACCGCCGGATCCCCTCGTCGGAGCCTGGAGCGGGACCGCCAAGTTCACCGCCGCGACCGGCACGCCCCCCTGCGTCTGGACCGGAGGCTACGAGCCGCCCTCCGCGACGTTGACGATCGAGCGCGCGGCCGAGGCCTTGACGGGTACGCTCAGTCTCGACTTGCCGCCAGCGGGCGAGACTTGCCCGGCGCTCCAGATCAAGGCCGCACTCAAGGACGTCACCGCCACCGACTCGACGCTCGCTTTCAAGGACGAGGCCGGACGCGAGTGGAACCTGGGCCTGAAGCTCGGCCGGCTGCAAGGACTCGTGGCTGGGACCGATGGCAGCGGCGAGGTCTCGCTCGGCCATGGTGCCGGCGCGAAGGGCGGAGGCGGCGGCGGGTTCACGAGCGGCGTGCTCGGCATCGTCGGGGCCAACGTGATCGGCATCGGCGCGCTCGTCGGCATCAACGCCGTCGCGAAGGACAACAAGGAGGCCGAAGGGGGCATCGTGGCCAACTGCTCGCCGCGCGTGTGTACGGTGGGCGGCCCGGGCCAGCCGTGTGATTGCAACGGCAACATCATTGCGGGCGGCGCCTGCGGGACGACCACCGCAGGCCAGTCGGTCAACACCACATGCAGCCTTCCCGACCTCCCCTGCCAGGCGAACCTGAGCTGCAACAACGCCGTCTGCGAAGACCGCTTCGGCCGCTGCCCGTTCTAGTTGCGAGACTGATCTACGCCGTTCTCAGGTCCAGCTTCGAGAGCGGCAGCGTCCGGACGCGCTTGCCGGTGGCCGCAAAGATCGCGTTGCAGAGCGCGGGTGGCAGCGGTGGCAGCGCCGGCTCGCCGAGTCCGGTCGGGGAATTGTCGGTCTTGAGGAAGTGGACCTCGACCGGCGGAGCCGAGGGCAGGCGCAACAGCGGGTAGTCCGAGAAGTTACTCTGCTTGGTCCGCCCGCCCTCGATCGTGATCTGCTGGGTCAGGGCCTCGGCAAGGCCGTCGATGACGGAGCCCTGCATCTGGTGGATGGCGCCTGAGGGATTGATGATGGTGCTCCCGACGTCTCCGGCCACCCACACCTTGTTCACCCTCAGCACGCCGGCCGGGCTCACGCTCACTTCGGCCACTTCGGCGAGGTAGCCACGATGGCTGAAGTGGAACGCGACCCCGAGCCCGCTGCCCTTGGGTAGCTTGCGTCCCCAGCCGGCCTTCGCGGCGACGAGTTCGACGACAGCGCGCATGCGGCCAGCGTCGTAGGCGGCGCCTCCGTCGTCGTTCTTTACGATGCGGGCGTCGCCAAGCAGGTCGAGACGAAACTGCACCGGGTCTTTGCCCGCGGCGTGGGCGAGCTCGTCGATGAACGACTGGAACACCCAGGCGAGCGCGTTGCTGCCCGGCGCTCGCAGCGGACCGGTGGGCACGCCGAGAGGCATGACGGAAGTCTCGAGCTTGAAGTGGGGCACGAAGCGCGCCGGGAACTCGGCTTCCGAGATGCCGGCGCTGCTGGCGAAATTGTCACCCTCGCCGAAGCTCACGAAGTGGTTCCACCACGCGACGAGCTTGCCCGAGGCGTCGACGCCGCCCTTCAGGAAATGGAAGCCGGCGGGGCGATAGAAGTCGTGCTGCATGTCGTCTTCGCGTGTCCAGAGCAACTTCACGGGCACGCCGGCGAGCTTCGCGATCCAGGCCGCCTCCACCATGTAGTCGTTGCGCAGGCGCCGGCCGAAGCCGCCACCGATCCGCGTCATGTGAATGCTGACGTCGGCCTCGGCGATGCCGAGCGTGGACGCGACGAGCTGCCGACCGGGTTGCGGATTCTGGGTGGGCGCCCAGATCTCGAGCTTGCCGTCCTTGAAATGCGCGGTGCAGTTCTGCGGCTCGAGCGGCGCGTGGGCAATGAAGGGATATGCGTAGGCGGCTTCCACGACCTTGGCCGCACCCTGTAACGCCGCTTCGACGTTGCCGTCGTTGCGCAGTGTCCGGGCTCCCGGCTTCGGTCCAAGCTCGGCGGCACGCCGCGCGAAGCCTTCGCTGCCCTGCCCGGCCGTCGCACCTTCGTCCCACGTCACCTCGAGCTGCTGGCGTGCCGCGCGCGCGGCCCACCAGCTGTCGGCCACGATCGCGACGCCACCAAGCAGGCCCTCGAGCTTGCCGCCGCCCTCGACCACGAAGGCGTGCCGCACACCGGGCAGAGCCTTGACAGCCTCGAGATCGACGAACTTGACCTTGCCGCCGAAGACCGGGCATTTCTCGAAGACGGCGTAGAGCATGCCCGGCACCGTCACGTCGATGCCGAAGAGCGGCTTGCCGGTTACGATCGCCGGGTTGTCCACCCCGGCGATGGGCTGGCCGATGATCTTGTAGTCCTTCGGGTCCTTGAGCGGCACGCTCTTCAGGTCGGGCGGCGTGAGTGTGGCTGCCCTGGCGGCAAGAGCGCCGTAGCCGAGCTTCCGGCCGCTTGCCTTGTGATGGATCGTCGCGGACGCGGCGACGCACTCGGCCTCGGGAACGCCCCAGGTGAGAGCGGCTGCGCTCAACAGCAGCTGGCGGCCCGCGGCGCCGACACGCCGCAGCTCGTCCCAGTGGTTCGGCGTCGCAGTGCTGCCGCCGGCGTACTGGCGACCGTAGCGGGCCTCGTCGGACATCGCCTGCTCGATCTGGATCTCCTTGAAGTCGACCTCGAGCTCCTCGGCGATCAGCATCGGCAGCATCGTCTTGATGCCCTGGCCGACCTCCGGGTTCTTGGAAATGATCGTGACGACCCCGCTCGAGGAAACCCGGATGAAGGCGCCCAGAGCGACCTCGGCCTCGCCCGCCGCGGCGAGCCCGTCGCCTGTGACGCGGAAGGCGCCAAGCATCAAACCCCCGCCGGCAAGGGCTGAGACCTTGAGGAACGCGCGACGGTCGAAGAGCAGCGTGTCCATGCTCGCCTCCTTACTCGACCGGCTTCGCAGCCGGCATCGCGGCGGCTTCGTGGATCGCAGCCCGGATCCGCAGGTAGGTGCAGCAGCGGCAGAGATTCCCCGCCATCGCGGCGTCGATGTCCGCATCGGTGGGATGCGGCTTGCTCGCGAGCAAGGCCGCCGCCGTCATGATCTGCCCGGCCTGGCAATAGCCGCACTGCGGCACGTCGAGCTTGCACCAGGCCTTCTGCAGCGGGTGCGAGCCATCGGCCGAGAGGCCTTCGATGGTCGTGATCTCCATGCCTGCGACGCTCGCAGCCGGCACGCTGCAGGAACGCAGCGGCGCGCCCTTGACGTGCACGGTGCAAGCCCCGCACTCACCAATCCCGCACCCGAACTTGGGTCCCTTGATGTCGAGCACGTCACGCAGCACCCAGAGCAGGGGCATCTCGGCGGGTACATCCACCGTGACCGGCTTCCTGTTGACGTTGAGCTTGAGCAGGGGCATGGCTTGGACCTCAAGTTCCATTCAATCACAACGCGGCGGCCGTCGTCCGCTACTCGGTTCGCGCCGGCCTGGCGCCCGGCTCCGAGCCCCCGGCCCGGCGCCAGCGTGCCGCCACTCGGGGCTCCAGGCTCCGGGACACGATCTCGGCCTTGGCGGCGATGCCGCGCTCGGTCAGGTGGCAGATGTCGAAGAACAACAGGCTCGCGCCGGGAAGGCTCTCGGCGAGCGGCAGGTACCCGAAGCCTTCTCTCGCGCTGAGCGCCTCGAGCGCGCGGTTGTAGAAGTCGACCGCGGCGCAATAGCCCGGAAACGAGACCTCGCGCGCCTCCCACACGGTCCGGAGGTTCCACTCGTAGAACTCCCGCTCCTCGCCTGTCGCGTGCTCCGGCGCCGGCCGCAGGAAGCTCAACGCCACGAACTCCACGCCGCGGCGCCGGCATGCCTGTCCGATCTGGCGCAGGTTCGCGAGCGGCACGCCCTCGATTCCAGAACTCAGCGCCTCGGGCCCCAGGGCCAATTGCGGGCGCAGCAACTCGGAGCGCCGGGCCCAGCTCAATAGACGCCCCCCTCGCCGCCTCAGCTCCGGAAGGATGTGCCAGCACAGATCGTTGACGAAGTTGTACTCGAGGACGAGGTCGGGGTCGAAGTCGAGCAACCCCTCGATGCGCTCCAGTTCCCAGGCGCTACCGACGCTCGAGACGCCCGTGTTCACGACCTCGATGCGGTCGGTGTCGAAGCGCTCGCGGAGCCGGGCCTCGACGAGCGCGGGATACGTCGTCTCGTTGGTCCGGCCCTCGACCGTAGTGGAGCCGCCCAGGCAGACGATCCGGAACGTTCCCGGCGGCTTGGGCATCTGGATTTCCGGGCTCCGGAAACCGTGGCTGTTGGTCCTGACCTCATGGGGGACGCCGTCGACGTCGGCCGCCAGGCGGGCGTTGCGCTTGTACTGCCGCCACGGCACCTCCCACAAGCTGTCGTCCAAGGCCTCGGTCAGGGTTGTGTTGCGGCGCAGGTCGGCCCGGATCAACGGGTTGGTCGCGACGCGGTGTCCCTGCCACCAGCGCGCGGCGGTTTCGAGCGCCAGCAGCGCGACGAGTGCCCAGAGGCCCGCGAACAGGCCACCGGCCAGGGCGCGGACCTGCCAGCGGGTCAACCGCGGGCTCGGCCGCGCCGGCCGGCGGCACGGCCCGACTGCAACGCCCGACGCCGCCCTACGGTTCGGGGGAGACCGGAGCTTTGAACCCCACTCGACCCAACCGCCAAGCCTGCAAAGAGTCTGGTGACGCGACCGGGGAGCCCCACAGAATCCATCCGACAGTACCGCCTTGGCGGGGCGAGCGTCAAGATCGGCTCTCGTCCGCACCTGGCCGTGGGCAGGATGACCAGGACGGCTCGGCCGACCGCACCCAGTTCTCGGTCAAGTGCGACTTGAGGTGATCGCGCGAGCTCACTTCCTGGAGAGCGGCTGGGAGCGGCGTTTCGGCCTGGCCCGCGTGGGGTGATGCGGCTACTGAGGGGGAGGAGAGCAACTGGACACATGAAATGACCAGCGGTAGAATACCCTTCATGAAGCAGATGGCCGCCGCGAAGTTCAAGGAACAGTGTTTAAAGGTCCTCGATCGCGTCGACGCCGAAGGGATCGTGATCACGAAGCGGGGCCGACCCGTGGCGAAGCTGATCCCGATCCGGGCCGCGTCGGCCAGCCTGATCGGGTCGCTCGCGGGCAAGCTCAGGATCAAGGGCAACGTCTTGAGCACGGGATCGCGGTGGGATGCTCAATCTTGACACCCATGTCCTGCTACATGCCGTCGCCGGGGTGCTGACCCCGCGGGAAGCGCGGCTGCTGGGCCGGGACCGCTGGAGCATCTCCGCCATCGTGCTCTGGGAGATCGCGAAGCTCGCTCAACTGGGTCGGATCGAGGTCAATCTCGACGACCCTGAGGTAGCGCGCGTGCTCTCGGCCGTCGACGTCTGGCCGATCACCGCCGAGATTGCCAGGGCCAGCACCAGGCTCGACGTGCGGGTGGATCCGGCCGACGAGCTGATCGCGGCGACCAGCCTCGTGCACCATGTCCCCCTCGTCACCCGGGACCGAAAGCTCCTCGCCTCGAGGCTCGTTCCGTTCGCCTGAGCCGGGGCTGGCCGCGACCGCGACCTGCAAGAACGCGCCCGGCCGGAGCCGTTCGGCAGGTCTCGTCCGGAAGCAGCGGGCTAGAAGATCCGGACGCTGACCTGGTCTCCGCCGGAGCGGACGTCCAGGAGCTGGCCGTGGGCGCGATGCAGGGCGCCGACGACGCGGCGCACGTCGAGGTGGCCGCCCTCGAGCGACGCCAGCGCCTCGTCCAGTGCCTCGAGCGGCACGTTGACGGAGACATCGTCGCCGCTGTCGTGCACGCGCACCTCGAGATGGTCCCCCAGCTTCGAGATACGGACGTCGCTGCCTTCGTCCTGGACGCGTACCAGCTCGGCGTCGGGGATGGCCTTGAGCTCAGCGGCCAGCTTGCGGACGAGCGGCAGCCACTGCTCCGCTTGCTTGTCGATCCGGACGCGCCGCGCAGGCTCGGGCACGAAGCTGAGGACGGCTTCAGCGAGCAACACGGGCACCGGAACCACGATGCGCGCGCCCTTCGGCCCGCCCTCCCGCACGTCCAGGACCGCGTAATCCATGCTGGCGATGCCGCCGACAACCGCCAGCGAGAAAGCGCCCGCAGCCTTGAGCAGCATCGTCAGTTCCTCTCGTCGATCCAGACGTGGACCTGGCTGTTCGCGTCGGTCACGTGGACGATGTCGCCGCGCCGTTTCGAGAGATCGGCGAGCGCCGCCCGCACGTCGATCTCGTCGCCCTCGCCCGCGAGCATCGCGTCCACCAGGCTCACCGGCAGGTCCACCTTCACGGACTCCTGGTTCGACGGCTTCGCGACACGGATCAGCACCAGCTCGCCCTTGCGCGCGATGCTCACCGTCTCGTCCTCCTGCTCGACCGAGACGAACTCCGAGTCGCCCGTGGCCTTGAGCTCCTTCCACAGCTTGCGTATGTCGGCCAGCGACAGCCGGCTGTCGCCGGTGTGGAGCTTGAAGTGTCCGTCCGAGAACAGCGTCTGCGGGGCCGCGGCCAGGGCGATCTCGACGAGCGACAGCGGCAGGTTCACGGCGACTTTGGACTTCGAGCCTTCATCGACTTGAACATGGAGCCACGGCTTGGCGCCCTGAGCCGACGCCGCGGATGCTGCGACCAGAATCCCGAAAGCCAGTCCGGCCAACCCCTTACGCTTCATTGCTACCCTCCCGCTTCGGGCTTTCTATGCCCGTGCCCTGTCCCTGTAACGGACCGGGCTGCCGGAAGGTTCTGGATTCTAGTCGGCCGCTGGGGCTTCCAGGTAGCGGATGCGCTTGCTGATGTCCGTGTTCACCGAGTGATAGGGCCGCGTCAGGTTGCCCGAGTCGAAGAGCGTGTCGCGGACCGACTCGACGTCGTCGTAGCCGATCGCGTTCGAGAAGATCGGCAGCAAGTACTCGATGCCCATCTGCGACGGCTTCATCAGTTGCGGGTCGTAGAACGACGGGTGCATCTGCCGCGCGTGGATGAAGCCCCAGCGGTCGCGGAACGCGTTGCCGTCGAGCGAGTCCACGTGAAAACCGCGCTTGACACTCCACTGCAGCAGCGCAATCGCGTTGTTCTGGCCGTCGAGCAGCATGTCGACCGCCTTGCCGCCGAGCTGCCCTGCGTAGAAGCGGTCGAACAGGATCGGCCGGCCGCCACGCTGCGTGTGGCCGACCTTTCTCGTGAAGATCGCCTCGCGGGCCGAGGCCGCGCGCCGGTGCTTCTGGAAGTACTCGTCGCCGAACTGACGGATCAGCAGCTCGCGCAACGCCTCGGAGGCGCCGCTCAGGATCACGTTGCCGGCCGGGTCGTGGGCGGACTTGCGCGCGCCCAGCTCCTGGCCGGCCTGGTCCACGATGCCCTCGCCGCAGACGATCACGACGTTCTTCTGCAGCTCGTACAGCTCCCAGACACGCTCCATCAGCGCGCCCACGTCGAGCCGGTGCTCGGGCACCAGGATGATGTCTGGCTGCCCGAAGGCGGTGCCGAGGGCGATGTAGCCCGAGTGCCGGCCCATCACCTCGACGATCGCGATGCGGCGGTGGCTCTCGGCGGTAGTGCGGATCCGGCGCACGCCCTCGGACGAGACGAACACCGACGTGGCGTAACCCGGCGTCGCGTAGTTGATCATGTTGTCGAGATCGAACACGGTCCGCGCCTTGCCCCGCTTGTAGGTGAAGCCGGGCTCGGCCGGGCTCGGCTCGCGCACCCACTCCTCGGGCTCGCTCCGGTAGTTGAGGCCCAGGTCGTTGTCGATCGTCTTCGGCGCCAGCACCACCGGGAAGCGGTCGGCAAGCGGCTGCAGGCCATTCAGCGTGCCGTCACCGCCGATGCAGATCAGGCCGTCGACGCCCAGCCTGCGGATCCGCTCGGCCACCTGGTCGAGGCTCGGCGTGTCGCGGGAATCGACGAAGGCCCGCGAGGCGCCGAGCAGCGTGCCGCCCATGGTCTCGTCGAGCTCGGGGATCTCGCTGAAGAGCGGGTTCAGCAGCACGTGCGGAACGTGCGGGAACAGGAGGCTGCTGAAGCCCTTGATGAAGCCGTACACCTCTACCCGACACTGGTTTGCGCGCACCACCGCGCCCTTGATGGTCGCATTCAGCGCCGGTGTGTCGCCGCCCGCCGTCAGGATCCCGATCCGCTTCATCTGACCTCGCGGCCCTTGGCCGCGCGCGAACGATATGGGAATGAGCGGGGCTTTTCAAGGCGGCGCCCCTCTCGAAAAGCGGTGTAAAATCGCTGTCCATGAACACCACGAGAGCGCGGCCCGTGTGGACGCCCGCGGGCCACGTCGGCGCCGGCGAGCAGCCCTTCCAGTATCCCGTCGCGCGCGAGTTCGCCGAGCCCGACTGGCGCCGCTTCCCGGGCTGGAGGGACGTCACCGAAGAGCAGTGGGAATCGGCGCTCTGGCAGCGCAAGAACACCGTGAAGAACCTGAAGGAGCTGAAGGAAGTGATGGGCGCACAACTGCCCGACGACCTGGCTCAGGACATCGCGAAGGACATCGCCGAACGCGCCACGATGTCGATGCTGGTGCCGCCCCAGATGATCAACACCATGAACGAGAAGGAACTCTGGAGCGACCCGGTCCGGCGCTACATGCTCCCCAGCTTCGACGACCGGCACCCGGACTGGCCCAGCCACCCGCACGCCTCGCGCGACAGCCTGCACGAGGCCGAGATGTGGGCGGTCGAGGGCCTCACCCACCGCTACCCCACCAAGGTTCTGGCCGAGGTACTGACCACGTGCCCGCAGTATTGCGGCCACTGTACGCGCATGGACCTCGTCGGCAACGACGTGCCACAGGTCACCAAGATGCGCTTCCAGGTCCCGCAGAAGGACCGCTACCAGCAGATCCTCGACTATCTGAAGGCGACCCCGCAGGTGCGCGACGTCGTGGTCTCGGGCGGGGACATCGCGAACATGCCGATTCAGCAGCTCGAGCCGTTCGTCAGCGCCCTCATGGACGTCGACAACATTCGCGACATCCGGCTCGCGGCCAAGGGCCTGGTTGGGATTCCACAGCACTTCCTGCAGGAGGAGGTCACGAAGGGCATGCAGCGGCTCGCCAAGAAGGCCCGCGAGCGTGGCGTGTCACTCGCCTTCCACACCCACGCGAACCACGCGCAGCAGGTGACCCCGCTCGTCGGCCGCGCCGCGCGCATGCTGCTCGACGCCGGCTTCCGCGACGTGCGCAACCAGGGCGTGATCCTGCGCGGCACCAACTCCTCGCCCAAGGACCTGCTCGAGCTGTGTTTCTTCCTGCTCGATCACGCGGCGATCATGCCGTACTACTTCTACATGTGCGACATGATCCCGAACTCCGAGCACTGGCGCCTGTCCGTCGCCGAGGCTCAGCAGCTCCAGCACGACATCATGGGTTACCTGCCGGGCTTCGCCACGCCGCGCATCGTCTGCGACGTGCCATTCGTGGGCAAGCGCTGGATCGATCAGCTCAAGGAGTACGACCGGGAGAAGGGCATCAGCTACTGGACCAAGAACTACCGGACCGGCATCGAGCTCGAGGACAAGAACGCGCTCTCGCGCCTGTACGAGTACTACGATCCGATCTACACGCTGCCCGAGTCCGGCCAGGCGTGGTGGCGGAAGAGTCCGGCGCCGCCCGCGACGCACCACTGAGGCGGTTCGCACGGGCGCCCTTGCCGCGAGCCCGTGATGGTCAAGTAGCCGGCGTCAGGCGTTCAGCTCGAGGTACCGGCGCAGCCAGCCCTGGTGCTCGGGGGTCAGGTTCACGAAGCCCATGCCGTGGGCGAAGCCCTTCGGCGCGAGGCCGCGCCACGCGATCCGGCTCTCCACGGCGAAGGCGTTACCGTCCTGCGCCTCGAGTGCCAGGCGCACGCCGGCGCGCGGCTGGAGCGGTGCGCCCAGTCTCACCTGCGCCCCACCCGGCGAGAGATCCACGAGTTTGCCGAGCGTGAGCTGTTCGCCATCCAGACCGAGCACCCGCGCAGCGCCCGTGACCATCTGCCGTGGGGCGCTGCGGCGATCGGCCCTGTAGCTCCCGGCGCTATTGAAAATCGTGTCGCAGGCCGCGAGCAGATCGCCCACCGTGAACGGCTTCACCAGATAGCCCTCTGCCCCCTGCCGCAGCGCCCGCGCGCAGCTTCCGTAGTCGGCGCGAGCGCTGACGACCAGCACCGGCGGCGACGCCGCGCGCCTGCGGAGCCGCTCGAGAACGACGTGGCCATCGATGTCTGGCAGGAGCAGGTCGAGCACGACCAGGTCCAGACCACCCAGCTCGATGCGCTCCAGCGCCGGCAGGCCCGCAGCCGCAAACTCCACCTCGTGCCCCGCGTCCCAGAGCAGCTGCCCGATCAGGGTCTGCAAGTCGGGCTCGCCGTCCACGACGAGGATAAGGCGCTGCTTCGACCGCTCAGTCATCCGCGTTCCTTCGGCCTGGAGGGGTTCGGAACAGGGTGCTCCCCCCCGCTTATATCATTGCCTTGCGCCGGACGCTGCCTTTATTCTCGAGGTAGAACGCCACCAGCCGCTGCAAGTAGCTCGGCAGACCTGGGCAACTGACCCCGAGCCTCGCCAGATCGGCCGTGGCCTGCGACGCGTCGTACCGGCAGGGATGATCGAAGTAGTCCAGCGATTGCAGCGGCATGCCGCCGGCGCCGCCGATTCCTTTTGAGCCAACTTGCGAAGTCTAGACTCGACCGCCAGCCTCGGCCGCCCCTTGACCCCTCTCGGCCGGACGCTTATCCTCAACTGCATCAACGCGCTTCGCGGAACTTGGAGGAGGCCGGCCTGATGAGCACCCGGACCGCAGCGGACACGACCCAGAGGGAGTTGTCCTACCGCAAGCGGCTGATCGAGATCGCCAACATGATCAACTCTGCTCCCAGCATCCAGGAGATCCTCGTCGACATCAAGGACAAGATGCTCGACCTGGTGGATGCCGAGCGGGTGACGATCTTCGCGCTCGATACCAAGAACCAGGAGTTGTTCTCGCTGCTCAAGGCCGGGGCCGAGGTCAAGGAGATCCGCGTCGCGAAGACGTTCGGCTCGATCGCGGGCTTCACGGCGCTCTCACGCAAGACCGCGAACGTCAAGAGCGCCTACGACGCCGCTGAGCTCGCGCGCCTGCACCCGAGCCTGAAGTTCGACGCGCGCTGGGACAAGGCCTCGGGCTTCCGCACGGGCCAGGTGCTGGCCACCCCGATCCTGTTCGAGAAGTACATGCTGGGCGTGCTGCAACTCATCAACAAGCGCACCGGCACGGCCTTCACCGCGAAGGACGAGGAGGCGGCGGAGGAGCTCTCGAAGATCCTCGGTATCGCGTTCTACAACCAGCACCGTGCCACCCGCTCCAACAAGCCCTCGAAGTACGGCGCGCTCGTGGACAAGGGGCTCGTCTCCGAGAAGGACATCGAGAACGCGATCTCGTCCGCGCGCGTGAACCAGCTCGACCCGTCGCAGGTGCTGCTCGAGGACTTCAAGGTCCCCAAGGAGGAGATCGGCAAGGCGCTCGGCCAGTTCTACAGCTGCCAGTTCTGGGAGCCCTCGGGCCGCACCCTGCCCGACGACATCAAGGCGCGCCTCACGCCGGAGTTCCTGAGGAAGAACATGTGTGCGCCAGTCGAGAAGAAGGGAGGCACGTTGTTCGTCGCGGTCGAGGATCCCTACGACCTGACGCGGCTCGACGCCATCAAGGCGATGAACCTGGCGCCGCGTCACGAATTCATGGTGGCGGTGCGGCCCGACATCATGGCCTACATCAGGGCCAGCTTTGGCGAGGCGGGCGGCGCCTCGGCTGTCGAGGAGCAGGACCTCGGCCGGATCATCATGGAGCTGGGCAGCGGCGAGGAAGAGGAACTCGAGGGCAGCGAACCCGACCCCAGCGCCCCCCCCGAGGTGGACGAGACTGACAGCGGGATCGTGAAGCTCGCGAACCAGATCATCATCGACGCCTACAACAAGGGCGCCTCGGATATCCACGTCGAGCCCTACGGCAAGACCGCGCCCACGGTGGTGCGGCTGCGCGTCGACGGCGACTGCCAGAAGTACATCGAGATCCCGCCGGCGCACCGCAACGCGATCGTGCAGCGCTTCAAGATCATGTCGAAGCTCGACATCTCGGAGAAGCGCAAGCCCCAGGACGGCAAGATCCGCTTCAGGGGGCCGATGGGCACGATCGAACTGCGCGTCGCCACCATCCCGACCTCGGGCGGCAACGAAGACATCGTGATGCGCATCCTGGCGGCCTCGAAGCCGCTGCCGCTCGAAAAGATGGGCTTCTCGGCCCGCAACCTCTCCGAGTTCCAGAAGATGCTCTCGAAGCCCTATGGCATAGCGCTGGTCGTGGGTCCGACCGGGTCGGGCAAGACCACGACGCTGCACTCGGGACTGGGCTACATCAACACCATCGACATGAAGATCTGGACGGCCGAGGATCCCGTCGAAATCACGCAGGCGGGGCTTCGCCAGGTCCAGGTCCATCCGAAGATCGACTTTACGTTCGCCGTGGCGATGCGCGCCTTCCTGCGCGCCGACCCCGACGTGATCATGGTCGGTGAAATGCGCGACCACGAGACGGCGGCCACGGGCATCGAGGCCTCGCTCACAGGCCACCTAGTGTTCTCGACGCTGCACACGAACTCGGCGCCCGAGACGATCACGCGCCTGCTCGACATGGACATCGACCCCTTCAACTTCGCCGACGCACTGCTCGGGATCATGGCCCAGCGCCTCACCAGGACGCTGTGCAAGGAATGCAAGGAAGAGTACAACCCGACCCAGGAAGAGTTCGCGGAGCTGATGGAGGACTATGGCCTCGAGTACTGGGACACGCTGGGCGTCAAGTACACGTCCGACTTCAAGCTGTTCCGGCCGAAGGGCTGCCCGAAATGCGGCAACACGGGCTACAAGGGCCGCATGGGCATCCACGAGTTGCTGGTCGGCACCGACGAGATGAAGCGCAAGATCCAGAGGCGCGAACCGATCGAGGAGCTGCGCAAGCAGGCCCAGCGCGACGGCATGACGACGCTGCTCCAAGACGGCATCCAGAAGGTCATCAACGGCGTCACGGACTTCAAGCAAGTCCGCGCCGTCTGCATCAAGTAGGAAGAACGGGGGGGTACGGAACCATGCACCCCCCCGCGCGCGAGGCGCTCCCCCCCAGTCGCTCCGCGCCCGAGTGAATCGGGCGCTTCGCTGCCCCTTAGTTCTTTCGGCGGGCGGACTCCAGCGTGGCCTTGGCCTCCGCCAGGTGGACCTTGACGGCGTCGCCTTCGGCGATCAGCTTGCGGAAGTTGCCCTGTTCGAAGGCGAGGAACAGCGAGGCGCCCGTCTCACGCGCGTCTCTCATCACCGCGAGCAGGGGCCCGGTTGCCGCCTTGTCCTTGCCTTCGGCGGCCTGCGAATACACTTCCTCGAGGCCGCTCAGCAGGCGGTCGATGTCGGCCACGATCTGCCGCGCCCGTCGGCGCTCGCCTTCGCGCCGGGCCAGCGCCTCCCGCTGCGCCGCGATGGCGTACCCCCGGGCACTCAGGGCCGCCTGCTTCGCGCTACGGTTGTGGCCCGCTGCCAGCAGTTCCCGCGCCTGCTTGAGTCCGGCCTGCGCGGCGTCGAGCGACGGGAGACCGGCCTCCGCACCGTACACCTTTGCCGTCTCCAGGGCCCGCCCCGCGGTGTCGATCTCGTCGGCAGCGCTCGGCCCGAGGATCCCGAAGGCGGGCAGCACCTTGAAGACCACGATCAGCCCGATCGCGAAGACGAGCGCGTAGCCCGCCAGACGGCGTAGCGCCCGCAGCAGCAGGGGGCTCATTCCGGGCCTCACTCTACCATCAGCCCGGTGGGCGTATAATCAGCGGGAACGCATGCCCAGCTTCATTGGCGGCAGTGCCCCGGCGATGGCGAACCAAGTCGTCGAGGGCTACTTCCTTCTCAACAAAAACACGCTCCGCGGCTACACGCCCGGGGACCTCGGCACGCTCAAGGCCGAGCTCGAGAAGCTGCAGCGCGAGCTTCGCGGCCTGGTGCTGCCGCAGGATGACGCTCTCGCCCAGCAGGCGCGCAACCGCAAGATGGGCCGCCTCAGCGGAGCGCTGCAGATCGTGGGTTTGCAGATGACGAGCCGCCACTAGACAGCACTTGCGGCTGCCGCTCTCGGCGCTCTTCGTCCTCGCCGCCTACGTCGTCGCGATCACCAGTTTCGGGACTTGGCTCGGACGCCGGGGCGGCTCCGTTCGCGACTACTTTCTCGCAGGCCGCAGCGTGCCTTTCTGGGCGATCGCGGCCTGCATCGTCGCGACCGAAACCAGCACGCTCACCTTCATCGGCGTGCCGGGCATGGCCTACCTCGGCAACTGGACCTTCCTGCAACTCGCGCTCGGCTACGTCGTCGGCCGGATCTTGATCGCCGCCTTGTTCCTGCCCGCCTACTTCCGGGGCGATCTCTACACCTCCTACGAACTGCTGGAGCGGCGCTTCGGCGGCGGCCGCGTCCGCGCGGCGTCCGCCGGGATCTTCCTGCTCTACCGGACGCTCGGCGACGGCATCCGGCTGCATGCCGCAGGCCTCGTGCTTGCTGTCGCAGCGGACGTCCCGGAGTGGTGCTGCGTTCTCGTGCTCGGTGCGGCGATGATCCTGTACACCGAGCAAGGCGGCGTCAGCGCGACGATCTGGACCGACGTGATCCAGATGTTCGTCTACCTCGGCGGCGCGCTCGTCTGCCTGGTGTCGGTCGCGCGGCTGCTTCCCCACGGCGTAGCCGGGGCGATGGCAGCGGCCGCGAGCGCCGGCAAGCTCCAGTTGGTCGACCTCTCGTGGTCCTGCACTGAGCCCTACACGCTCCTTGCGGGCCTGGTGGGCGGGATGTTCCTGACGCTCGCGACGCACGGCACCGATCATTACCTGGTGCAACGCCTGCTGGTGGCCCGGAGCCAACGCGAAGCGTCGCTCGGTCTGGTCCTCTCCGGTTTCCTCGTCTTCGCCCAGTTCGTCCTGTTCCTGTTCCTCGGCACGCTGCTGTGGGCTCACTACGGCGGTCGTTCCTTTGCTCGCGGCGACGACGTTCTGCCCAGCTTCGTTTCGACCGAGCTTGCCGGGGGCTGGACGGGCTTCATCCTCGCGGCAATCGTGGCGGCGGCGCTGTCGCCCTCGCTCAACTCGATGGCCGGGACGACGCTGCGCGATTTCTACCTGCCGCTATTCCGTCCGGGCGCCGGCGAGAGCGAGCAGCTGCGAGTGGCGCGGCGCTTCACGGTCGTCTGGGGCCTCGCACAGATCGGCGTCGCGCTGCTCGCCCGGAACGTGGACTCCGCCCTCAACGCCGGCCTGGCCGCGCTTGGCTACGCTTCGGGGCCCACCGTCGGCGCTTTTCTGCTCGCCGTGTTGACGACACGCGCGCATGCCTTCGGCACGCTGCTGGGCATGGCCTCAGGGCTCTTCGTGAGTCTGTCCGTGGGGATGCTCGCTCCCGTGCTCTTGGGCGTGCCGGGGGTGGCGTGGACCTGGAACGTGGCCGTCGGAGCCAGCGTGACATTCGCGATTGGCTTGGCGACGAGCGCGTGGCGACCCGCAGCGGCTCAGTAGAGCAGGCTCGCCGCACGTGCCTGACGCCAGGCGTCGACGGCCTCGCGATCCCTTTCCACAATCGCTTCGACACTCGCGCCCCGCTCCAGTTGCTCGCGGACGCGCGAGGTCCCGAGCAGGCTGTCGAACGCCTCGCCGTTCCGCAGCCAGCGGAAGCCTGTCTGTCCTCGCAGCGCACGCAGCAGCGTGAGGCCAAGCGTCCACGGCTGAGCGGCGCCCGCGTCGACGACAGTCACGCTTAGCCCGACGCACGCGACCCCGTCGTACTTGGGCTCGGGCGCGGCCGGCGAAGCGTGCGGCGTGAAGCGCGTGCGCACGAGTCGGAAGCCCGGCACGCAGAGTGAGCGCGCCATCTTCCCGACGTCGAGCCAGGGAGCGCCGAAGAGCAGGAACGGCGCGTCCGTGCCGCGGCCCTCCGAGACGCTCGTGGCCTCGAGCAGCGCGACCCCGGGATAGGCGAGCGCCGCCTCGGGCGAGCGCAGGTTCGGGGACGGCGCGAGCCACGGCCGGCCGCTGTCGGCCCAGCTCATCGAGCGCCGCCAGCGCCGCATCGCCACCACCTGGAGCTTGGCTGGTCTGGCCCTCCGCCGATTCGCGTACAGCGCCAACTCGCCCATCGTGAGACCGTGGAGCAGCGGCCCGGGCGCCAGCGAAAGGAAGGCTGCGCGCGATGCTTCGCTCGCGAGCGGGCCTGCGATCCGCTCCCCGCCCAGCGGGTTCGGACGATCGAGCACGATCAGCTCGATGCCCGCCTCCGCCGCCGCCTCCAGGCACAGCAGCAGCGTGCTCTCGTAGCTGTAGAACCGAACGCCCACATCCTGCAGGTCCACCACCAGCGCATCGAGATCCCACAGGTCTGCGGGGCTGGGCCGGCGCGAAGCGCCGTAGAGGCTCACGATCGGCAGGCCGCTTCCCGGATCTCGAGCGTCGGCCAGGCTCTCGCCGGCGGCTGCGTTTCCCAGCCAACCGTGTTCCGGAGCGAAGAGCCGCACGACGTTCGCACCACCGGCACGCAGCACGCCGAGGGTGTGGCGCCCATCGAGCGTGACCGACGCCGCGTGAGCGACGAGCCCGAGGCGCTTGCCGGCGACCAATCGGCGATCGCCGGCGGAGAACACCTCGAGTCCCACCTCCACGGGAGCCCCGCCCACCAGGAGCCCGGCCAGCAGGGCAGCGGCGATCAAGGTTGAGCGAGCGCGCGAACCACGGCGTCGGCGACCGCGGCCCGCACGCTCTTCGGCAGCGTGTTGTTCTCGCGCGTCGGGTGGACCCGGTTGGTCAGTAGAATGACGAAGAGCTGCCGGTCCGGATCGATCCACAGCGACGTGCCGGTGAAGCCGGTGTGCCCGAAAGAGCGTGGCGACAACAGCGTCCCGGAGGACGAGCCTGGCGACGGCGTGTCCCAGCCCAGCGCCCGACTCGAATCCGGGATCCCGGCCCGCCGCGTGAAGCGTCCCAGCGTCTCGCGCGACACGATGCGGTGCTGGTCGTACACGCCGCCGTTCAGCAGCATCTGCGCGAAGCGCGCCAGGTCCGGCGCGGTTCCGAACAAGCCGGCATGAGCTGCTATCCCGCCCAGGGCGAATGCGTTCTCGTCGTGCACCTCGCCGCGCAGCAGGCGTCCGCGCCACGGATCGTTCTCGGTCGGCGCGATGCGCTGGAGCAGACTGGCCGCCGGCATGAAGCCGGTGTCACGCATCCCGAGCGGCCCCAGGATGCGCCGACGAGCGAACGCGTCGAGCGACTCGCCCGCCACCCGCTCCAGAATCTCGCCGAGCAGGATCTCGCCCAGGTCGCTGTAGACCGACTTCGTACCCGGCTCGTAGCCGAGATCCAGGCTCTCGATGTGCGCGAGATACGCCTGCTTGCCGCGAAGCTCCTTGTAGAGCGGCAGCACGGCATCGAGGCCCGACGAATGCGTGAGCAACTGGGAGACGGTCACCCGATCCTTCGCCCCGCCCCGGAACTTGGGCAAGAACGAGGACAAGGGTTTGTCGATGTCGATCATGCCCTCGTCCACCAAAATCATCGCCATCGTCGTGGTGACCACGATCTTGGTGAGGCTCGCGAGGTCGTAGATCGTGTCGGCCGTGACCGCGACGGACGCGGGCACGTAGCTGAGCCGCCCCAGCGCCTGGACGTGGACCAGCGCGCCGTCCTTCCCCACGGCCACGACGGCGCCCGGAAAGGCCTTCTCCGCAAGGAAACCCTCGAGAAGCCGGTCCACCTCGGCGAGGCCCTGCGTGCGGAACCCGACGCTCTCTGGGCTCGCCGTCTTCAAGGTCATGTCGCGCATGGGAGTCTCGATACCGTCTCCGTACTTCGCCAGCCCGGGAATCGTCACGGGCAACTTGCCCCGCACAGGATACTCCCCGAAGAGCGCCGCCAGCGCCGCCCGCTGACTCGACTCGGCGCTGCCATAGGCGCACACGAACACGGGCACCTCGGGAAACTGCCGAATCAGGTAGGGGCTGCCGTACGACACCACGATCACCGGCCGGCCGGCTTCCGAGAGTGCGCGGAGCAGCCGCGCGTGGC
The DNA here is from genome assembly GCA_964442185.1 of uncultured Acidobacteriota bacterium. Taxonomy (GTDB): domain Bacteria; phylum Acidobacteriota; class Vicinamibacteria; order Fen-336; family Fen-336; genus CADEEV01. The sequence continues at coordinate 22,540 of CAYTWT010000136.1, read as the reverse complement.
TCGCCGACATGTCCGCGGTACCCTTTCCGCCACGGACGCGTACGAAGGCCGAAGCCAGCACGTGCGTGAACTCGCCGGCCTGCGAGGCGATCTCCGCCGCCGTTTCGTCCGCCACCTCGGGCCCCAGGAAACGGGTCGTGCCGGGGATGCGCCGGGCCAGCAGCTCCTCCTCCGGAAAGCCCTGGATCTGATCGTTGCGCGCGTCGCTCGACATCACGAGATGCAACACGCGCAGCCGCGCCTCGGCGCGCAGCGGCAGGATCTCGCCGGTGTTGCGCACCAGCGTGATCGAGTCGCGCGCGATCTCGAGGGCGCGCTCGACGTCTTCCGGCCGCGCCACCTTGGCCGCGACCGCCAGCGGGTCGACACTGCGCTGCTTGTGAAGCCCGAGGCGTTCCTTCGCCTCGAGAATCCGCAGCACCGAGGCGTCGAGCCGCGCCGGATCGATCTGGCCCTCCTTCACCCCCCGCACGATCGCCTGCACCGCGATCTCGGGGCTCGGGGGCAGGAGCACCACGTCCGCACCGGCCTGGATCGCCTTGATCACCGACTCCCCCGACCAGGCGGCCTTCGCCCCCGCCATTTCGATGGCGTCGGTGACGACCAGTCCGGTGAAGCCCAGCTGTTTGCGCAGGAACTCGCCCGCGGGCGCCGACAGGCTCGCCGGAACGCCGCTCGGGTCGAGGGCGGGCGCCGCGATGTGCCCGACCATGACGGCATCGACACCGGCCTCGAGAGCGCGGCGGAAGGGCACGAGTTCCACCGCCTTCAGCCTTTCGAGATCGCCGCCGATCGAAGCGATCTGGAGGTGGCTGTCGACCTGAGTGTCCCCGTGGCCCGGGAAGTGCTTGGCCGTCGTGAGCAGGCCCTCGGAGCGCGCGCCCCGAATGAAGGCGGCCGTGAGGCGCGCGACCAACTCTGGATCCTCGCCGAACGAGCGGATGTTGATGATCGGGTTCGAGGGATTGTTGTTGACGTCGGCGACGGGCGCGAAGGTCCAGTGCACGCCCAGTGCCCGAGCCTCGCGTCCCGTCACTTCCCCGAGGAAGCGCGCGGCGGCCTCGGAACGCGTCGCGCCAATCGCCATCGCGAACGGGAGCGGGACGACGCCACGCCGGATCCGGAACGCGACACCCCGTTCGAAATCGCCGGCCACGAGCAGCGGCACATCGGCCGCGGCCTGCAGCTCGTTGACGATGCGCGGCACCGACTCGACCTCGGACTCGAACAGGACGATAACGCCTGCGCCCAGCTCCTGGACGGAGGCCAGGCTGCGGCGCGCTTCGGCCGAGCGCGCGTTCCGATACAGACCCGCGACACGCACCCCGATCAGCTGCGCGGCCCGATGCGGCAGGTCGAGGCGTTTCAGCGTCTCGTGCGCCCAACGATACGAAGGCGCGGGTGTCGCGACGGGCTGCGGCGCTCTGGCAGGGTCCGGACCTCGGCAGCCGGCGAGGAGCAGCGTCAGTCCGGCGGCGCATCGCGCCAGCTTCATCGCCCGGCTGCTCCTGTCGGCGCCCAAGCCGGGGCGGCGCGTGCGAAGGCCTCCTCACGCAACTGGCGAAACTGGGCGAGTCCGAGCGACTCGTGGGAGAACAGCACGACGCCCGAGGCGCCCTGCGCACGGGCCTCGCGGATCTTCGCCACGATCCCCGAAACGTCGAGCCGATACGCGCCGACACCCGCCCATACCGCCTGCCCCAGGCGCACCTGGTCCTGGGCATCGCGGATCTGCTGGCGGAACACGCGGCTGTCCGCCGTGTAGGCCATCGGGCAAATCGCGTCGAGCAGGCCGCTTGCCAACCAGCCAGGCCAATCCTGAAACTTGTGCGAGACCGCGGTCGCGCGATCCGGCACGACCGCGGCCGAGATCGCCAGTGGCTTCCGTTCGGCGCGGGCGGCGCGCGCGAGCCGGCCGGCCAGCAGGGTGAGCGTCTCGCGCCGGTAGTCGTTCCAGGCCTCGGGTCGCTGCCCAGGCAGGCCGAGTAGATCGCCGCCTCCCTGCTCGCGTTCGAACTCGGCGAGGGCGGCAACCGAGTAGTCGTATTGCGGCCCCGGGTAACGGATGAAATCGAGATGCAGGCCGTCCACCGGATACTCGCGCACGATCTCGCGCACTACGCCTTCCAGATGCTCGGCGACGGCCGGCGCTGAGGGCGACAGGTAGTAGCCCTCGACATCGCCATCGGCGCGGGCCGACTGGCGGACTCGCCAGAGCAGGCCCTTCGGATCGCCGGACAGCGTGGCGCGTGCGCCGCTGCGCGGCACCATCAGCCACTCCGGATGCTGCATCACGACACTCGCGGGCGACAACGAAGTGAAGTGCGCGGTCAGCAGCACGTTGACCCAGGCGTGCACCGTCAGGCCGCGCCCGCGCGCGCGCTCGATGAGCCGCGCGAGCGGGTCGAATCCGGCCGGCTGCTTCCGGAGCAGCTCGCTGCGCGGCACCAGCCGCGAGCGATAGAACGCGTCGCCGCGACCGCGCACCTGGACGAAGAGCGCATTGAGCCCGCCCGCGGCGGCCTGCTCCACGACCTCATCCACCGCCGCAGGCGACACCAGCCCGGTGCGCACGACCCAGAGGCCGCGCATCTCGGCTGCCTGCAAGGGAACGGCGGCCTGGGCGCCGAGCAACAGGGCCAGCAGCATCAATCGACCGGCTTGACCTGCACGTCCTCACCGTCGCGAAGGCCGAGTTCGCCGAAGACGCCCCGCGGCAGGTGCACCTCGCGGATCAGCCCGCTGCGGAAGGCGGCGCGCAGCGTCGCGCTGCGGCCGGCTGCGGAGCGCACCTCCACGCGGTGCACCCCGCGGCCGAAGTGGAGTAGCTTGCGCCACTCCTCCTCGATCTGCACGTCCAGCTCCGCCGTTTCCCTGCCGAACAGGCCCTGCGCCTGGGCACGCAGCCCCTTCTGCGACTCGACCCTTTCCAGAAAGCCGGCTTCGAGGGCCTCGAACACGGCGCGCATCACCTCGCTGCGCGGCAGCTTCACCGCATCGACGAGCTCACGCAGGTCCCGGCTCCCGTCGCAAAGGCGCAGCACGCGCCAGTCGCACGCCCGGATCGACAGCAGGGTCTGCTCGTCGGCGGGCCCGCCGCTCATCTGGAAGGTCGCGCGATCCGAAGCGATCGCCTGGTTCATGCGGTGGAAGGCGTCGCCCCGGCGCAGGCCGTCCCGGATCAGCAGGTCGACGCCACGCTGCACGTTGGGCGCGACCGAGCCTTCCTCGGGCACGAAGGTCAGCTGGCCCGCCTTCCAGCCGAACAGATCGAGGACCGCATCCTCGCCCGACAGGCGCCCGTGCGAAGCGTGGGCGTGCACGACCGCGCCCTTCTGGAAGCGCAGCGTCGACTGCTCCTCGTCGTCGGTGACGATCAGGCGGCCGCTCTTGCGCCCCTGGGCGAACAGCCGCAGCACGTCGGCGATCTTGATCTCTTCGAGGTTGCCGATCAGGGACATGGGCGGGCCGCTTCCGGGTGTTATCATAGCCGAGCGATGAGCGTTGCGATGGCCGCGGCTCCCGTGGCCCTTTTCCTGGCGGCCCTGCTGCCTCCGGCCGCGCCTGGAGGATCGGCGCAGGACGTGGCCCGAAGGGTCGAGCAGCGGGCCGTGGGGGCCGCCGATCTCGAGGCGCGCTTCGTCCAGACCTATCGCTCCGAGGCGCTCGGGCGCGAGATCGTGGAGCGCGGCACGCTGCGCCTCAAGCGGCCCGGGCGAATGCGTTGGGATTACGACGCCCCGGACCAGAAGACCTTCGTCTCCGACGGCAAGACCTTCTATTTCTACGTGCCCGCAGATCGCCAGGTGATCGTGCGCGACCAGGGCGGCAGCCACGGCATCGTCAATCTGTTGCTCTCGGGCAGGGGCGCGATCCTCGAGCCGTTCGAGCCGAGCCTGGAATCGGCGGCAAACGGCCGAATGCGCCTGCGCCTCACGCCGAGAAAGCCCGACCCGGACGTGGAGCGCGCCTTCCTGGAGCTCGACGCCGAGTATCGGATCCGCGGCATCGAGATCGTCGACGCGCAGGGCAGCCGCAGTCGCTTCGACTTCGACGGCATCCGCGAGAACCTCGGGCTCTCCGACAAGCTGTTCCGCTTCGAGATCCCACGCGGGGTCGAGGTGATCGCGGGGTGAGGCGCCGGCTGTTGCTCGGGCTCGCCGCCGCTGCGCTCGGGGCGTGCGTCACGCCCGCCGCCTTTCGCGCCGGGGAAAAGGCCGAGCACGCGCAGGACTACGACCACGCGGTGCTCAGCTACTCGAAGGCGGTCCAGGAGCACCCCGACAACCTCACGTACAAACGCAGCCTCGAGCGTGCCCGGCGGCGCGCCTCCGAGGCTCACGCGAACACGGCCCGGCGGCTCGCGGCGCGAGGCGAGTACCAGGAGGCCGTGGACGAGTACCGGCTGGCGCTCGACCTCAACCCCGACGCGGGCAGCCTCGCCGCCGAGATGCAGGCGGCGGAGGCAGCCCGCGAGGCCCGCTCCCCCGCCCCCGACCTGGCGCGCCTCAAAGAGCGGGCCAGGGAGCGCACGTTGCCAGGGCTCGCCCTGGGCCCTGACGCCCGCGAGCCGCTGGGCCTTTCGTTCCGCGGCGCGAGCCTGCGCGAGGCGTACCAAGCCCTGGGCAAGTCCGCCGGCATCAACATAGTCTTCGATGCCCAGTTCGCCGATCAACCACTCACGCTCGATCTGCGCGGTGTCGCCTTCGAAGAGGCGCTCGGCTCGCTGGCGAGCGTTGGCCATACGTTCCATCGCGTCGTGGACTCCCACGTGCTGATGGTCATCCCCGACACGCCGACCAAGCGGCGCGAGTACGAGCAGCAGGTGGTGAAGACGTTCTTCCTCTCGAACGCCGACCTCAAGGAGACGATCGATCTGCTGCGGGTGGTGCTCGGCGCGCGGCGCGTGGCCCCGTTGCCCGGCTCGAACGCCCTCACCATGAACGACACGCCCGAGAAGGTCAGCGCCGCCGAGCGCATCCTCGAGGTGCTCGACAAGCGCCGGGCTGAGCTCGTGGTGGACGTCGAGATCCTCGAGGTCAACCGCTCGCGGCTCAGGGAATACGGCATCGAGATCACCTCGAACATTCCGGGAGTCCAGGGCATCGTGGGCGGCGTCTTCCCGGATCCCCGCGGCACCACCACCGCGGCCGACAAGCCCTACGCCCGATCGAACCTGGTGGTGACCGGCCTGCCCGGGGTGATCTACCGCCTGCTGCAGAACGACGCAACGACGCGCCTCCTCGCAAACCCGCAGCTGCGCACGACCGAGGGCCAGACGGCCCAGGCCCGCTTCGGCGACCAGGTGCCGGTCCCGGTGACGACCTTCTCGCCGATCGCGACGGGCGGACTCGCGCAACAGGCGATCACCTCGTTCGAGTACAAGAGCGTCGGCGTCAACATCGACATCACGCCGCGCGTCCACCACGACGACGAGGTCTCACTGAACCTCAAGATCGACATCTCCTCGGTCGGGCCCGCCGGCTTTCAAGGTCTTCCTACCTTCAACACCCGCACGGTCACGAGCGTGATTCGGCTCAAGGATGGCGAGACGAACATCCTGGCGGGCCTGATCAGCGACGTGGAGCGAACCAGCCTTTCCGGCTTGCCTGGGCTCGCCTCGATCCCGATCCTGGGCCGGCTCTTCGCCCACAACAAGGACGAGGGCCAGGAGACCGACATCGTGATGACGTTGACGCCGAAGATCGTGAAACGCCCCGACCTCAGGGAAGAGGACTTCCGCTCCTTCGAGGTGGGAGCAGATTCTTCGACCGTGTTGTTCGAGGCGCCGATCGTTGCGCCGTCGCCGCTGCTGACGCCCGCTCGGCCCGAGGCCCCGAGAATCGAGCCGATCCGCCCGCCGGCTCCGGCGCCCACGCCGAACCCCTCGGCGCCGGAACCCTAGGGAATGTTCGGCCGGCTGCAGCGCGTCTTGGCGCTCTTGCGCGATCCCCGCGTGGGACGCTTGCCGCGCTTCGGCGTGCTCGCTGCCGCAGCCTACCTGCTCTGGCCCATCGACCTGCTGCCCGACTTTCTCGTCCCGGTCGGAGGCTATCTCGACGACGCGGTGCTGCTGTGGCTCTCGGTGCGCTGGTTGTTCAAGAGCGACCCGAGCGCTGCCTCGCCAAGCAGCGTCGCTCCCCCGCTGCAGCGCTGAAGACCGTCCATCCTCCGCACCTTTGGGGGCAGGGGAAGGGCGCCCTTGCGCTACGCCTTGACGGCCGACGGCAGCCGCTCGACGCGGACCTTGCTGATGCGGTTGCGCTCGACGTCGACGACCGTGAGCCGATAGTCACCGAGCCGAACCACTTCCCCGCCCTTGGGCAACGAGCCGAGCTTGTCGAGCATGAAGCCCGCGACCGTCTGGAACTCCTCGGACTCGGGGATCGGGATCTGGTGCATGTCGCGCAGCTCCGCGGCCGAGAGCGTGCCGTCGACTACGAGCGAGCCGTCACGCTGCTTTTCGACCGCGCGCTCCTCCCAGTCGTACTCGTCCTGGATCTCGCCGACGATCTCCTCGAGCAGGTCCTCGAGCGTCACCAGGCCCGTCACCGAGCCGTGCTCGTCGATCACGAGCGCCATGTGCGTGCGGCGCTTCTGCAGCTCCTTCAGCAGCTCGCCGACTTTCTTGCTCTCGGGCACGAAGTGCACCGGGTGAAGCACCTTGCGCAGCACCACCGGCTGGCGCCGCTCGAGCAAACGCAATACGTCCTTGATGTAGACGACACCGATGATGTTGTCGACGGTGCCCTCGAAAACCGGGATGCGCGAGAAGCCGCTCTCGACGATGAGCCGGCCCACTTCGTCGGGCTGCGTCGCCGCGTCGAGGGCGAACAGCTTGGGCCTCGGGACCATGACCTTGCGAACCGGGGTCTCCGAGAACTCGAACACGCTGTGGATCAGGTCCACTTTCGCGTCGTCGAGGACACCCTGCTGGCCGCCCTCCTTGACCAGGTGCCGGATTTCCTCCTCGGACGTGAACGTCCGCTGGCCGAACTCACGGAGGCCGAACAGCCGCAGGACCAGCCGTGTCGAGGCCGTGAGGAGGCGCACCGCCCACTTCGAGGCTCGGGCCATGAAGAGCAGCGGCCAGGAGGTAGCCAGCGCGACGCTTTCGCTGAAGCGCAAGGCCAGCGCCTTGGGGACCAGCTCGCCGAGGATCAACTCGACGTACACGATCCCGCCGCCCACCAGGCTGCCGGCCACGACCGACGGCAACACCCAGCCTGCGAGCGCCGAGCCCTCCAGCAGCCGCTCGACATGCCGGCTCGCCAGGTAGCCGCCGAGAACGCCCGCGAGGGTTCCCATGAGCGTCACGCCGATCTGTACGGTGGCCAGGAACGTGTCCATGTTGTCCTGCAGGGCCTTCACGCGCCGGGCGGCCTTGCTGCCCCCGGCGATGAGCGCCTCGATGCGGCTCCGGCGCGCGGAAAGGACTGCGATCTCACTGCCGGAGAAAAACCCGTTCCCCAACAGGCAGAACAAGATAGCGACGACTAACAGCCCTGACTCGGTCATGAAGAGCCTGCCATCTTACTACGCTTGCAGCGCTTGTCTCACCGGGCCGTCTCTGGTAACTTCGTACGCTCCGCGACGTGTGCAAGATCAGCATGAGCCCTGAGGAGGGAGCCTTGGCAAGCGGCGAGACCTTCGACCTGACCGTCATCGGCAGCGGGCCGGGCGGCTACGTGGCCGCGATCCGCGCCTCCCAGATGGGCCTCAAGACTGCCGTGGTCGAGCGCGACCCGGCCGGGACGGGAGGCACCTGCCTGCTGCGCGGCTGCATCCCGACGAAGGCGCTGCTCCACACCGCCGACCTCTGGGAGGAGATGAAACACGGCAAGGAGTACGGCATCCTCGCCGACAACCTGCGCCTCGACTTTGCCGCGGTCCAGTCCCGCAAGAACCGCATCGTGACGCGCCTCAGCAAGGGCATCGAGAGCTATCTCTTCAAGAAGAACCAGGTCACCCTCGTGAAGGGCCAGGGCCGGCTCGAAGGCCGCCGCGTCGTGGTCAAGGGCGCCGAGGGCGAGACGCAGCTCGAGACGAAGAACGTGCTGCTGGCGACCGGCTCCCGGCCGCGTGGCTTGCCGGGCATCACGCCCGACGGCAAATCCATCCTCACCTCCGACGACATCCTTGAACTCACCGAGCTCCCCAAGAGCCTGATCGTGATCGGCGCCGGCGCCGTGGGCATCGAGTTCGCGTCGATCTTTGCGCGCTTCGGCACGCAGGTGACCGTGATCGAGCTGCTGCCGCGCGTGCTGCCGCTCGAAGACGAGGAGATCTCGGCCGAGGCGGGCAAGGTCCTCGCGAAGCACATGACGCTCCACACCGGGGCCAGGACCGAGGCGGCGCTCAAGACCGCGGCTGGCGTCGAAGTGGCCTTCCGGACCGGGAGCGGCGAATCGAAGAGTGTCACCGCGCAGCTGCTGCTGGTGGCGGTGGGCCGCGGACCGGTCACCGACGGGCTAGGCCTCGAGAGCACCCGCATCCAGCTCGAAAAAGGCTACATCCGGGTCGACAACAAGATGCAAACGAGCGAGGCCGGCATCTTCGCGATCGGCGACGTCGTCACCGTCGACGGCAAGCCGCATGCGCAGCTCGCCCACGTCGCCTCGGCCGAGGGCATCGGCGTCTCCGAACGCCTGGCCGGGAAGCAAGTCGAGCCGGTCAACTACGATCTCGTGCCTTCGGCCACCTACTGCTGGCCCGAGGTGGCGGGCGTCGGCCTCAGCGAGGCCGAGGCGAAACACCGCGGCTACGACGTGAAGGTCGGCCGCTTCCCGTTCCCGAACCTCGCCAAGTCCCGGATCATCGGTCAGGACTTCGGCCTCGTGAAGATCGTCGCGGAGTCCAAGTACGATCAGGTGCTCGGCGTCCACATCGTCGGCCCGCACGCCACGGACCTGATCTCCGAAGCCTGCATCGCGCTGCGCCTCGAAACGACGGTCGAGGAGATTGCCCGCACCATCCATCCCCACCCGACGCTGCCCGAGGCGATGATGCAAGCTGCCGAGGCCGTCTACGGCCATGCCATCGACGCGTAGGGCAGCTCGCACCGGATTCACCACGGTGCCAGCGACTTGGGGGGAGCGCTTTGCGCGCGGGCGGGTGCTTGCGCCTCGGTACCCCCCCGGATAGCTCGATGAAACCGCCCAGAGCCCAGCTCTCCCGACCGCAGCTCGTCGAGCTGTTCCACTACATGAAGCTCAACCGCATGCTGGAGGAGCGCCTCACCAACCTGTACCGCCAGAGCAAGGTGGTGGGCGGCCTGTACCGCAGCCTCGGGCAGGAAGCTACTTCCGTGGGAGCGGCGTACGCGCTCGACCACGGCGACCTGATGACGCCGCTGATCCGCAACCTGGGCGCCGTCTTCGTGCGGGGCGGCAAGCCCCGCGACGTGCTCTGCCAGTACATGGCGCGCAAGGACGGGCCGACGCGGGGGCGCGACCTCAACACGCACTTCGGCTGGATCTCCGAGGCCGGCAGCAACCTGGCCGTGATCTCGATGCTCGGCGACATGATCTCGATCCTCGCCGGCGCCGCGCTCGCGGAGCGCATGAAGGGCAAGCACAGCGTCGCGCTCACCTGGATCGGCGACGGCGGCACCTCGACCGGCGCTTTCCACGAAGGCTTGAACCTCGCCTGCGTGTTGAAGGCCCCGCTGGTCGTGATCGTCGAGAACAACCAGTACGCTTACTCGACGCCCACCCGGATGCAGACCGCGAATACCCGGTTCGTGGACCGCGCCCTCGCCTATGGCTGCTTTGGCGAGCGCATCGACGGCAACGACGTTCTCGCCGTCTACGAGGCGACCCGCAAGGCGATCGAGCGTGCGCGCGGCGGCGAGGGCCCGACGCTGATCGAGGCCGAGACGATGCGGATGCGCGGCCATGCCGAGCACGACGACATGAAATACGTGCCGGCCGCGCTGCTCGAGGAATGGAAGGCGAAGGATCCGATCGCCCGCTTCGAGAAGCATCTGCTCGACGGCAACCTCGCGGCGCAGTCCGACCTCGACGCCATCGTCGCCATGCTCGAGCGCCAGCTCGACGCCGATGTCGCGTTCGCGGAAGCCAGCCCCTTCCCCGACGCCTCGAGCGGCTTGGCTGGCGTTTACGCCGACGTGGCCGTCAAGCCGCCGACGCCTCCGCTAGTCGCCGATTGGGAGTCACGAAAGGCACGCGGCTGATGGCGCAGCTCAGCTATCTGGAGGCGATCCGGCTCGCGATGTTCGAGGAGATGCAGAAGGACGAACGCGTCTTCGTGATCGGGGAGGACGTCGGCACTTACGGCGGCGCCTTCCGGGTCACGGCCGGTTTTCTCGACGCCTTCGGGCCGAAGCGGGTGATCGACACCCCGATCAGCGAATCGGCAATCCTGGGCGCCTCGATCGGCGCGGCGCTGATGGGCATGCGGCCGATCGCCGAGATGCAGTTCATCGACTTCATCGCCTGCGGCTTCGACATGCTCGTGAACTACGCGGCGAAGAGCCGCTACCGTTGGGGCGGCGGGGTGCCGATGGTGGTGCGCGGCCCGTGCGGCGGCGGCGTGCATGGCGGGCCGTTCCACAGCCAGAACCCCGAGGCCTACTTCATGAACGTGCCGGGCCTCAAGATCGTCGCTCCCGGCACGGTGCTCGACGCCAAGGGCTTGATGACGGCTGCGATCCGCGATCCCGACCCGGTGCTCTACCTCGAGCACAAGTTCCTGTATCGGCGCCTCAAGGACGAAGTGCCCGAGGGCGAGCTAGTGACGCCGATCGGCAAGGCCCGGCTCGCGCGCGAGGGCAAGGACGTGTCGATCATCACCTACGCGGCGATGCTGCAGGTGGCGCTCGAAGCCGCGGAGGCGGCCGCGAAGGACGGGATCGACGTCGAGGTGCTCGACTTGCGCACGCTCTTGCCCTACGACGAAGAGGCCGTGCTCGCGACCGCCGCCAAGACCGGCAAGGTGATCGTGCTCCACGAGGCGACGCGCACCGGCGGCCCCGGCGGCGAGATCGCAGCCACGATCGCGGAGCGCGCTTTCGAGTACCTCGACGCGCCGCTCGTGCGGCTGGCGCCACCCGATACGCCCGTGCCCTATGCACCGACTCTCGAAGAGGCCTTCCTTCCGAATCCCGAGAAGGTCGGCAAGGCCATCCGTGCGCTGTATGATTACTGACCTCGGAGGGCTCTACAGATGACTGACGTGATCATGCCCCAGATGGGCGAATCGATCGCCGAGGGGACCGTCACCAAGTGGATGAAGAACATCGGCGACCAGGTCCAGCGGGACGAGCCGCTCTTCGAGATCTCGACCGACAAGGTGGATGCCGAGATCCCGGCGCCGGCTTCGGGGATTCTCAAGGAGATCCGGGTCCAGGCGGGCGCCACGGTAGCGATCAACACGATCGTCGGGATCATCGCGAGCGAGGGCGAAGTGGCGGCCGCCACGCCGCCCATGGCCGTGGCACCTGCTCCTGCTCCCGCGCTCGTGGCCGCCGGAAGCATATGGCGAGGAAGCGGCCCCAATCCTCCCCCCCCGCCTCCGGCACCTGCTCCCGTGCTTGCGGCACCCCCGCCGCCAGCAGCGGCTCCGCTGGTCGTCGCCCCGCCACCACCCGCGCCTCCGACCCCGCCGGTCGTCGCCCCCTCGCCTCCGGCACCTGCTCCCGTGTTTGCGGCACCCCCGCCGCCGGCGGCGGCCCCGCTGGCCGTCGCCCCGCCACCACCCCCGCCTCCGACCCCGCTGGCCGTCGCCCCCCCTCCGCCGGCGGCGGCCCCGGTAGCTCCACCGCCTTCAGTGGCTCCCGCCCCAACGTTTGTCGCCGCGGCGCCAGCGCCGCTTGCTCCACCGCCGCTGACGGCGGATGAGCTGCGCCAGGCGCGCTCGTCCCCGGTGGTGCGGAAGATCGCGGCCGAGCACAACGTGGACATCCGCGAAGTCCCCGGAACTGGCATCTCGGGCCGCGTCACCAGGCAAGACATCCTCACCCACATCGAGGGCCGCAGCGCTGAAGCCCCCGCCACTCCAGCGGCCACGGCTGAGCCAGCCGCAACGCCGTTCGTGGCGGCAAAGGCGCCCGGCGAACGCGTCGAGGTGGTCCCGATGTCGCCGATCCGAAAGAAGACCGCCGAACACATGGTGCTCTCCAAGCGGATCTCCGCCCACGTCTCGACGGTGTGGGAGATCGACATGTCTCGGATCGGCCAGCTCCGCCACAGGTATCGCAAGGGCTACGAAGAGCGCAGCGGCGTCAAGCTCACGTACATGCCGTTCATCGTGAAGGCTACGATCGACGCGCTCAAGGCTTTCCCCGTTCTCAACTCGAGCCTCGACGGCGAGTCGATCGTCTACAAGAAGGACATCAACATCGGCTTGGCTGTGGCGCTCGACTGGGGCTTGATCGTGCCGGTGATCCGGAACGCGGACGAGAAGAACGTTCTCGGCCTTGCGAAGGCCGTGAACGACCTGGCAGAGCGCGCCCGCACGAAGAAGCTGAAGGTCGACGAGGTGCAGGGCGGCACCTTCACGATCACCAACCCCGGCGTCTTCGGGAGTCTGTTCGGCACGCCCATCATCAACCAGCCTCAGGTCGGGATCCTCGGCATCGGCACGATCGAGAAGCGTCCGGTCGTACGCGACGACGCCATCGCGATCCGCACCATGGCCTACTTCTGCCTGACCTTCGACCACCGCATCGTGGACGGCTCCGACGCGGACAAGTTCATGGGCCACCTCAAGAAGGGCCTGCAGGAGTTCGACGAAACAGGACTCTAGGCTCGTCGTTCGGCGCCTGGGCCGGCTCCCGTATGCGAAGGGGCTCGAGGTCCAGGCCGAGCTGGTCGCATCGCGGCAGGCCGGCAGCATGCCCGACACGCTGCTGCTGCTCGAACACGAGCCCGTCTTCACGCTCGGACGCAACGCACGCGCCGGGAATGTCCTCCTCCCCGCCGAAGCACTGCAGGAGCGCGGCTTCGACGTCTTCGAGACGGGACGCGGCGGTGACGTGACCTACCACGGGCCCGGGCAGGTGGTCGGCTACCCGATCCTGGACCTGGCGCCGGATCGCAAGGACGTGCGCCGCTACGTACGCGATCTCGAGGAGGTGATGATCCGGACCTGTGCCGAGTACGGCGTCGTCGCCGGCCGCGTCTCGGGCCTGATAGGCGTCTGGGTCGGAAACGAAAAGATCGGCGCGATCGGCGTCCGGATCGCGCGTTGGGTCACTTCACACGGCTTCGCTTTCAACGTCGCCGTGGATCTCCAGCCCTTCTCGCTCATCGTCCCCTGTGGGATCCCGGATCGCGGTGTCACCAGCCTCGAACGACTCGTGGGCCACAGCGTTTCCATCGAGGAGACGATGGCGCGGCTCGCGGTCCACTTCGCCGCGGTCTTCGGTCGGAACCGAACTGACGCGAGCGCCGACTAGAATGCGTCCGCGGAGATTTCCGCGGTCAGGGATCTGGGTGATACGTTAGCCAGGGGACGTGGGTGTGTCGCGGCGGGCGGCGAAGAGGCGCGCGTTCCGAAACGCGACGATCAGGAATTCGGCCAGGATCTCCGCAGCCACGACGTCGTCGAGATCGAAGGCAGCCGGGTCCGGGCTCTGGAAATCCAGGACGCCGATGGCCTCGCCGGCTTCGATCAGCGGCACGACCAGCTCCGACTTCGTGCCCGCCACGTCGGCGTGATAGTCCGGGTCGCGGCTGACGTCGGGAACGACCTGTGGGGATCGCTTTCGCAGCGCCCGGCCGATCACGCCGCCGGGCGGCCCCTGGGCTCGACCCGCGCTGTGGCGCGCCAGGCCGCTGCGCCCGGCATAGCGGCCGACCAGCACCCCCTCGTCGTCGAGCACCACGATCGCCACGTAAGTGTGGCCCATGCGGGCCTGCACCATGCGCGCCGTTTCTTCCATGAGTCGCTCTGGATCCAGGATTCCGGCGATCCGGTGAACCACCGAGCTGAGCAGCGCGATCTGCTCCGCTCGATGCTGGCTGCGCCGCTCGGAGCGCCGCAGCTTCTGGTTCGCCAGAGCCAACTCGTGCGCCTGCTCGCTGGCACTCGCGCCCTGATCCTGGGCCTCGGCCAAGCGCCGGCTCGACTCCTCCTCCTGCGCAGCGAGCAGCGCCTCGAGTCGCACGTCACCCAGCTCGTCGAGCGAAAGAAGCGCTTCGGCCAGGGCCTCGCGCTCCGGGCAGGCCGCGAGCAGGATCGGCAGGCAGCAGCGGTCGAAGCTGCGGATCGCTTGCGCCGCAAGCCGCGCGCTGCCTCCGACTTGCGCGGAACTGGCAGCAGCCCTGGCTTCCGCCGCGACCAGCCCCTCGACGTCGCCACGTCCGAGATGCTCGAGCAGCTGGTCGAGCCTCGCCTCACACAGAGCGCGGGCTTCGGACTCGCGCCCCGAGGCGTCGGCCGTTACGGTCTTCGTCCAGGACTCCAGCAGGGCTTCGCGCTGAGGAGCGAGCAGGCCGACCACCTTCTGCAGTGCTACGCCGAGGCCGCTCACGCCCGTCTCTCGGCCAGATGCAGGTGCGCGATGCCACCACTGAGCGGCCGGGCGCTCACACGAACGAAGCCCGTTCGCTCGAGCCGCTCGGCGAGTGCCTGCGGCGAGTCGAAGCGCTCGACAGACGCGGGCAGATAGGCATACGCGTCCCGGTTGCCGCTGACGAGACCGCCGAGCACCGGCAGGATGCGCGCGAAGTAGATTCGATACAGCCGACCAAGTATTCCTCGCGGGATCGAAAACTCCAGGATCACCAAGCGCCCGCCTGGCTTCAGGACGCGCAGCAACTCCCGCAGCGCAGCGTCGATGTCCCCCACGTTGCGGATCCCGAAGGCCACCACTGCGCCATCGAAGCGCCCTGGCGCGAGCGCCAACCGCTCCGCGTCTCCAACCAGCAGTGCCGCGCGGCCCTGGAGCCCCGCCGCGCGCAGTTTCGCATCGCCACGTCGCAGCATTCCGCTCGACAGGTCGACGCCGAGGCCCCGCGAGCGCTCCCCGCGGGCCAGGCACTCGATCAACAGGTCGGCGGTGCCCGTGCACAGATCGAGGAGCATGGCACCGTCGGGAAGCGCCAGCGCGTCCGCACAACGCCTCCGCCAACGCACGTCCGAACCCGCGGAGAGCACGCGGTTTAGCAGGTCATAACGCGGTGCGATGCGATCGAACATCGAGCGCACGGCTGCCTTCTCGGGAGCGCCGGGCGTGGGTGCGCCGAGTACCGCTCCCATGGCAGAGACCTCGGCTCTCACGCGCGGATTATAGCCTCAGCCATCGCGACGCCGCGGTCGTAGCGAGATAGCCGACGCTGATCCAGCCGTTGACCGTGAAGAACGCTGCATCGACTCGTGACAGGTCCTCCGCACGCACCAGGGAATGCTCGTAGGCGAGCAGCAGCGCGACACACCCGACACCCCCGAGGTACAGCGGATGTAGCGGCACGAGCGAATACACTCCGGCGAGCAGCGTCACCGCGACCACGTGAAGTCCGCGCGCGACGAGCAGCGCCCGTCTCACGCCGAGCGCGGCGGGGAGCGAATGCAGTCCTTCGCGGCGGTCGAAGTCCACGTCCTGGCAAGCGTAGATCGTGTCGAAGCCAGCAACCCAGGCCAGCACGGCCAGCGCCAAGACCAGCGGCGCCGCCTCGAAGCGGCCACGGATCGCGAGCCACGCCCCGATCGGCGCGATCGAGAGCGCCAAACCCAGCACGACATGGGACAGGGCCGTGAAGCGCTTCGTGTACGAGTAGCCGAGGATCACGAGCAGCGCCACCGGTGAGAGGGCGAGACAGAGCGGGTTGAGCTGCGCTGCGGCGAAGACCAGGGCAGCCGAAGAGACGAACACGAACAACCAGACCTCGCCCCGCGCCAGAGCGCCCTGGGGCAGCTCGCGGCCGGCCGTGCGCGGGTTCTTTGCGTCGCTGGCTTGGTCGGCGAGGCGATTGAAGCCCATCGCCGCGCTGCGCGCCCCCAGCATCGCCACGACAATGAAGAACAGCTGCGCGGGCCGTAGGCCCCCCTCGGCCGCGAGCACGGCGGAAGCTAGCGCGAAGGGCAGGGCGAAGATCGAGTGCGAGAACTTGATCATGCGCCCGTAGGCCAGGACGCGCTTGGCGAAAGCGCTCATGCGAAGAGGGACTCGAAGCGGGCCGCGCCGGAAACGAGAAAACGCAGCGGGTCGTCGAGCGGCCCATCCGCGCGGGCGAATGCAAACGCGGCTCGCTTGCCCGCAGCGATCGTCCCCAGGTGCGGCCGGCCGAGCGCACGCGCGCCGCCTTCGGTGGCGAGCCGCACGATGACCGCCGGGTCGAGGGCCGGGAACTCGCGCTGGAGCGCCACCATCTCGTCCGCCAGCTCGAGGCTCGGAGCGCTCGCCAGGCTGTCGGTGCCCAGCGCCACGCCCACGCCGTCAGCCAGCAGCTCGGGCACCGGCGGAATCCCGACGCCGAGGCTTCGGTTGCTGCGCGGACACACGACCACCACAGCTCCTGACCGGAGCAGGCGCGCGCGGTCGGCAGCATCCACGTGAACGCAGTGGGCCGCCAGCAGGCCAGGCTTCAAGACGCCCAGAGCGTCGACATAGGCCACCGGGCTCACCCCGGGTGGCGAGAAGGCGATCTCGCCGACGCGCTCCCTCAGGAACTGGCTCCAAGCGCCCTTGCCGTCACAAAGGAAGCGCGTCTCGTCGGCCGATTCGGCCAGGTGCAGCGCGGCAGGCCCGCCGCGCTCGAGTAGCTGCCTGAAGAGCGCGGCCGAAACCGAGTGCGGCGCATGAGCCGCGAGTCTCAACTCGACGTTCCGGGCCAGGCCGCCAGCGGCGAGCGCAGCGAGGCGTGCGTCGGCCGCCGCTGCGATCGCCTCGGCCTCTGCCGGGTCCCAACCGAGCTGTTCGAAAAACACTACCGCGTCGAGCCGCGAGGCGCCGAGACGGCCCAGATGCGCGAGCCCGTTCGAGACGTCCCCCACCGCGACGGTCCCGGTGCGCTCCAGAGTCGCGATCGCCTGGACTGCGGCGCCGTCAACCAGGTCGGGCGGCAGCGACGCCCGCGCCTCGACGAGGTCCGCGACCCAGGCCGTGAAGCCTCGCCCGGCTGCGATCCGTCCCGCGAGCGCAGACAGCTCGAGATGGCAGTGGGCGTTGACCAGTCCCGGAAGCAGCACGCCTTCGCCCAGTTCCTCGACCGGGCCCACCGGCCGATCGGAGGCGTCGAGCGGCCCGGCCCACACCACCCGGGCGCCGTCCACGGCGACACACCCGCGCCGCAGCGGCGGGCGAGCCACGCTGACGAGCCAGGGCGCGGCCAGAAGACGCACTCCCCATAATAGAATGGCCGCCGATGAAACGCGCGCCTCTGGCGCTGGCGATCGTTCTCGCGGGCGTCCAGGCGGCGCTGCTCGTGCGCACGGCCTGGGACAAGTCCGACACGATCGACGAGCCGGTCTACATTGCGGCCGCGATCCACCAATGGACACGCTTCCTCTCGGGCGACGAGAAGGACGCCTTCGAGCGCAACTGCGAGTCGCCCGCGTTGCCAAAATGGGGCATTGCCCTGGGCCTCCGGTTGGCGGACCCGCCGCTCTTCGAGGCTTGGTTGGCGCGGCCGTCCGGAACCAAGGAGCCCGACCCGCTCGGCCCTCCGATCGCGCATGCGCACGCTAACCTGTTTGCAGCCCGGCTCGCTTCGCTCCTGCTCACCACGGCCGCAGGCCTGTTCCTGTTCGCGGCGGCGCTGCCCTTCGGATCGGCGGCGGCGTTGCTGACTCAGGCGCTCTGGTGCTTTTCGCCGACGGTGCTGGCCCAGGGCTCGCTCGCGACGCTCGACAGCTGGGCCGCCGCCTTCTCAGCCCTGGCCCTGTGGGCGGGCGTGCGCTTCTGGCAGCGCGCCAGCGCCGGGCGCGCGCTCCCGCTCGGCGCCGCCATCGCCCTCGCGGCCGCGTGCAAGGTGCCGGCTGTCGGGATGCTTCCCGTGGCCGCCGCCTTCGCACTGGGCCTGGTGCGGCAGGCCACCGGGCGCTGGGCGCCAAGCCGCGTCGCGCGCTTGTGGGCAGCGCTGGCCGGCGGGTTCTTCTTCACGTTGTGGTGCGTCTACGGTTTCAGCCTCGGCGTGATCCAGACGAACGATCTGTGCGGGACCGCGGGCGGACTCGGCTATCACAGCCGGATCGGCCCATTTCCCTTCCCCGCCTGGACCCAAGGCCTGCTGCTCCAGTGGCTTCACGGCGAAGGCGGCCATCTGAGCTACCTCTTCGGCCGGACGGGCTCGGACGGCTGGTGGTGGTTCTACCTCGCCTGTGTCGCGCTCAAGACCACGATCGGCGCCCAGGCGACCGGCCTCGTCGGCATCGCGGCGACGCTGCGGCAGCGGCCCAAGGCGAGCGAGCTCCTGGGGGACGCGGCCATGCTCGCCTTCCCAGCGCTGCTGTTCACGGTCATGAGCCTGGGCAGCACCCAGAACGGGATTCGCTACATCCTGCCGCTGTTTCCGTTCGCCATGCTCTGGCTGGGCCGCGCCCTACCGCGCGTGAGCGCTGCCTTCGGGCCTCGGTGGCGAGCGCTCCTCTTCGGGCTCGTCGGCCTGGGGGCCCTGGAATCGCTCTCCGTCCACCCCCATCACCTGATGTTCTTCAACGAGTGGGCCGGTGGGCCCGAGGGCGGGCCGCGTTACCTGATCCACGGCGACGACTGGGGCCAGGACCAGAAGAACCTGGCCGAGTTCATGAAGACCCAGAAGCCGTGGCACCTTTACTATACTTTCTACAACGGTAATCCGGGACGCTGGGGACTCGTCTGGGAACAGGCCCCCTGCGAGCCGACTCCGGGCTACTACGCCCTTCAGGCCGTCGAGGTCCACAGGCCCAAGCGCATGCAGGCCGGCTGTCTCGATTGGTTGACCGTCGAGCCACCCGACGCGCGCATCGGCTACTCGATCTACTTCTACCAGGTCACCAAAGCGCGCCTCGAGCGGCTGGCGGCGGAACGCGACACGAAGAAGCCCTTCTGGCGCAGCGGGCCGGCTCCGGGAACGGCTCGCTAACCGTAGCCAACGAATTGAAAGCGCCCAGGGGTACCCGGAGTGCGCGAGAGTTTCGGTGAATGCCGGGCTCAGCCGGCCAGGGAGGTGGCGACCGCCGACTGGGTGGGGAGCGCGGGTGTTTCGTGTGTCCAGCAGAATGGATCGCCGACGATCTCGTAGTGCATCGTCCGCCGCTTGGGGACGAAGCCGGCGTCCTGAATGTTGCGTGCGATCTCCGCTTCCGTCAGGCGGAAGTGGGCCCCCGCGGCCGACACCACGTTCTCCTCGATCATCAGGCTCCCGAAGTCGTTCGCACCGAAGCGCAGCGACAGCTGACCGATCTTGCCGCCCTGGGTCACCCAGGAGGCCTGGACGCTCGGGAAGTTGTCGAGCATCACGCGGGCCACCGCCAGGGTGCGCAGGTACTGGAACGAGGTCAGCTCGTCGCAGGCCATCGCCGTGTTCTCGGGTTGGAAGGTCCATGCAATGAACGCTGTGAAGCCATGAGTACGGTCCTGAAGCTCCCGCAAGTGCAGCAGGTGCTCGACGCGTTCTTCCAGCGTCTCCACATGACCAAACATCATCGTCGCGGTGGTTTTCATTCCCAGGGCGTGAGCCGTCTCCATCACCTCGAGCCAATCGGCGGTGGAACCCTTCCAGGCCCCGATCGCGTTTCGGACCCGATCGGAGAGGATTTCAGCGCCCCCGCCGGGAATGGAATCGAGGCCCGCCGCGCACAGGCGCACCAGCGCCGTCCGGGTCGAGAGCTGTGAAACCTTGCAGATGTGCTTCACCTCGGCGGGCGACAGGCCGTGGATCCAAAGCGTCGGGTAGGACGCCTTCATCCACTGGAACAGCTCTTCGTAGAACTCGATCCCGAGGTCGGGGTGCAAACCACCCTGGAGCAGGATCTGGTTGCCGCCGAGCGCCAGCGTCTCCTCGATCTTCGCCGCGAGCTGCGCCTTGGTGAGCAGATAGCCTTCCTTCGAAGGCAGGTCGCGGTAAAACGCACAGAAGGCGCACTGTGCCGTACACACGTTCGTGTAGTTGATGTTGCGGTCGATGATGTACGTGACAACGCCCTCGGGATGCAGGCGGCGGCGCACGGCATCGGCCAGCGTTCCCAACTCGAGCAACTCGCCATCGCGCAGGAGCGCGATGCCCTCCTCGCGCGAGAGCCGCTCCCCCGCCAGGACCTTGCGCTCCACCGTCTCAACGATGGCCATAGAATCTCAACTCGGGCACCCGGCCGATCAGCCCCTGGGCGTGGGCCCGCCGGTAGAACTCCGAAAGGCCCGCCTGCTCCGCCTCGCCCAGCTCGAATGCGATGTTCGCTCGCAGATACGCCTCGTTGTCCTGCGCGTGGCCGGCGCCAAGGCCATTATAGGACGACGCGATCGAAGCCAGCTCGGCACGGCCGGCGACGAGTGCGGCCTGCAGCCGGGTCACGTCCGCGGGCGAGAGCGCACCGGCGCGCCCCGCCCAGAAGGCGAATACGAAGGGACGGCCGGTGAGGGCGAGCCAGGCCTCGCCCAGGTCGAGGCGCGCGATCCCCGCGCTCTCGAAGTAGAGCGCGGGATCGCCGATCACGAGCGCGGCGTCGGCCGCCTCGAGCATCTCCGGAAGGCGGGGCGCCATCGTCACGTAGTCGGGATCGCGGCCCAGGCGCTCGCGCAGCACGATCCGCGACAGCGCGATGCTCGTGCGGCTCGACGTGTCGAGGGCTACGCGCCGGACGGCTTCGAGCGGGCCGCGGTGGAACAGTACGACGGAACGCACTGCGCCGCGGCTCCCGATCGCGATGCCCGGGACGATCGCGTACTCGCCCGCCGCGTATTCGATCGACGGGATCATGCCGAGGTCGATCTCGCCGGCGTGCAGTAGCTCGGCCACGCGCGAGGGCACCTCGCGGCGGATCTCGAAGCGCGCATCCCCTGCCAGGCCGCGAATGATCGGCTCGACGTTCAGGTAGGGGACGACGCCGAGGCGGAGCTTCACCACTCCTTGACGACGTTGAAGACGGTGTCGCGCTCGACGGGCCGTCGGCCGGCCTCACGCACCAGCCGGCACAGCTCGTGGACGGTCATCGACTGCGCCGTGGGAGCGCCCGCGTCATGGGCGATCTTCTCCTCGGTCACGGTGCCGTCGATGTCGTCCGCCCCGAACGAGAGCCCCACCTGCGCGAGCCGCGGCGTGATCATGATCCAGTACGACTTGATGTGCGGGAAGTTGTCGAGCATCAGCCGCGCCACGGCGATCGCCTTCAAGTCCTCGAAGCCGGTCGTCTCGGGCAGCTTCATCGCGGGCGCTTCCCAGGGCTGGAAGGCGAGCGGGATGAAGGTCACGAAGCCGCCCGTCTCGTCCTGCAGCTCGCGCAGCCGCAGCAAGTGGTCGACGCGGTCCTCGACCGACTCGATGTGCCCGTAGAGCATGGTCGCGTTGGTCGGGATCCCGAGCTTGTGCGCCTGCCGCATCACGTCCAGCCACTGCGCCGCGTCGGCCTTGCCCTTGATGATCTTGTTGCGCGTCTCCTTGGCGAAGATCTCGGCCCCGCCCCCCGGCATCGAGTCGAGGCCAGCGTCCTTCAGCGCGCGCAGCACGTCCTCGACGCTCATCCGGTACAGGCGGTGGAAGAAGAACAACTCGACCGCGGTGAAGGCCTTGACGTGGATGTCCGGCCGCACCGCCTTGATGCCCTTCAGCATGTCGGTGAAGTAGGCAAACGGCAGATCCGGGTGCAGGCCGCCGACGATGTGCACCTCGCGCACCGAGGGCGACAGCGACGAGACGTTCTTGAAGATGTCGTCGAGCGCCATCGTGTAGGCGCGCGGCTCGTCCTTCGTTGCCGCGAAGGCGCAGAAGTCGCAGGTGGCGACGCACACGTTCGTGTGGTTGATGTGCGTGTTCCACACGAAGTACGCCAGGTCGCCGTGGCGCTGCTCGCGGACGTGGTTGGCGAGCTGCCCGAGGCCCAGCAAATCGTGCGTGTTGTAGAGTGCGACGCCGTCCTCGAAGCTCAGCCGCCGGCCCGCCAGGACCTTCTCACGGACGCTCTCGAGTGCGGTGTCGCGCGGGCGCGCGGGGCTTGCCAGGGTGGCCATCAGGGGAAATGCAAGGTTAGCATTCGCACCCGGAGCCATCAATCGCCCTGGAAGGGCGGCCTCTAGCGCGCCTTCCCCACGGGCTTTGCGCTCGCCCATCGCTTGTAGCCACGGGTGTCCCGCACCAGCTCGGCCACCTCGGGCAGGAAGGCCTCGGCCAGGCGGTCGATTCCCTCGGGCGTGAGGTGACAGACGTCGATGAAGACGCCGGGATCGGCGAGCCGCTCGTGGACGAGGACGTGGGGCACGTGGTACCGGTTCACGAAGCGCACGAAGTGCTCGTTGTAGCGTTTCACGACACTGGCCCAGGTCGCGTACGAGTGCAGCGGGAAGCGCCGGAACCAGAACTCGGCGTTGTAGTCGAGGTGCTTGCGGAACTCCCCGGTCGTCCGCTCCGGGTTCGGAGAGGCGAGCGAGCCGACGAGACAGGCG
>CAYTWT010000135.1:0-3673 GCA_964442185.1 uncultured Acidobacteriota bacterium | reverse complement strand
GGGCCCCTCGCGAGGGGCCCTTCGTGCTTTCCGGCGTCGTTGTGTGGGTGGTTATGAGGGGCTGATCTCGCCGGTCTCTGGGTCGACGGCGGTCTCGTGAGCAGCCTCGCCGGTGTTGCGGCGTTTGCGCCCCTTGGACTGCTTGAGCCGGTAGCTGTCGCCGTTCATCTCCAGGATGTGGACGTGGTGGGTGAGCCGGTCGAGCAGCGCGCCGGTGAGGCGCTCGGAGCCGAACACGGATGTCCAATCCTCGAACGGCAGGTTGGAGGTGACGATCGTGCTTCCTCGCTCGTAGCGCTGGCTGAACACCTCGAACAAGAGCTCGGCCCCGGTTGGAGAGAGCGGCACGTAGCCGAGCTCGTCGACAATCAGCAGCTTGTAGCCGGCGAGCTGCGCCTGAAGCCGCAGGAGCCGTTTCTCGTCGCGTGCCTCGAGGAGCTGGTTCACGAGCGAGACAGCCGTGGTGAAGCCGACGGCCAAGCCTCGCTGGCAAGCGGCAAGCCCGAGGGCGAGAGCCACATGGCTCTTGCCGGTGCCGCTGTTGCCGAGCGCGATGATGTTCTCGCGGCGCAGGATGTACTCCGAGCGTGCCAGTTCCAGCACGAGCATCTTGTTCAGGCTCGGAATCGCGGTGAACTCGAACGTGTCGAGGCTTTTCACGGCCGGGAAGCGTGCCTCCCGGATGCGCCGGTCGACCATGCGCCGTTCGCGCTCGATCAGCTCCAACTCGGCCAGCCGCAAGAGATAGCTCGGATGGTCAATGCCTTCGCGCGCGCACTCGCCGGCGACCTTTTCGTACTCGCGCAGGAACGTCGGCAGCTTCAGCGCCTTCAAGTGATGACCGAGAAGGACCTGTGGCCTGTCAGCGGGGGTCGCGCTCATGCCGCCCTCCCGTCGAGCAACCCGGCGTAGTCAGCGGCCGTCGTCGTTCGCACCGTCGCTTGCGGGAGGTAGGGGTAGGCCGCCAGGTCGAGCCGGGGCGGGCGTTTCTCGACCCGGCACAGCACCAGCTGCTTCACCGCATCGAAGCCGGCAGCGCCGAGGCGAATCGCGTCCGTGACCGCGGCCGCCACGACCTTGAGGTCGAACACCTCGATCAGCCGCAGCACCTGGATGAACTCGCGCTTGCCCCGATTGCCCATGCGCGCTTCCAACAGCCGCCGCAGATGCGCGAACCCATCGGGCAGATCCCAACCCTGCAACGGCGCCGCTTGGTCGAGGGCGCCGGGCTTCTGCTCGATCAGCGCCAGGTAATGCAAGGGGTCGAACACGAACCCGCCGCGCTCGTAGGAGCGCCGATGCCGGGCGATCTCCTCCGCGCCGGCGAGGATCACGACCTCGTCGACGAAGCCCTTCACCAGAACGTCACGGAAGCCGTACGTCGTCGGCACCGAGTAGTCGGTGTCGCGATAGCGCACCAGCGCCGTCGAGCTGACCCGGGCCGTGCGCTTGTCGCAGGGCTCCAGCGCCGCCGCAGGCAGATCCCGGAACGCAGCCAGGTCCGCCACCAGCCGCACCCCGATCGGCTCTCCATGCCGCCCCGCCGTCTCGGCTCGATGAGCGCGGCAATCTTCCGCCAACCTTGCGTTCAATGCCGCGTAACTTGCCGCCTGCGGCACCGGCGTCAGGAACCGGCGCCGGCCGTTCTTCACCAGGCTCTCGACCTTGCCCTTGTCGTTGCCTTTGCCGGGGCGCCCGAACCGGTCCCTGAACAGGTAGTGGCTGACCAGCTCCGTGAACGCCCGCGTGCGCTCACGCCGCCCGTCGCCGCAGATTTTCGCCACCGCGATGCTGGTGTTGTCGTAGAGAATCGACTGCGGCGCCTTGCCGAAGAACGCGAACGCGCTCACGTGACCGTCGAGGAAGGATTCCGTCATCTCCGCCGGATAGCTCTTCATGAACGGCGCGTCCGAGTGCGGCAGATCCATGTAGAAGACGTGCATCTTCTGCCGCACGCCGCCGATGATCCCGATCGCCTCGCCGAAGTCCACCTGCCCATGGCCCGGCGGGTGGGTGAGCGGCACGAACGTCTCGCGCCCCCGCCCCTTCGCGATCCGCACGTAATCCTTCACCACCGTGTAGCCGCCGGTGAAGCCGTGCTCGGCCTTGAGCCGCTCGAAGATCCGCTTCGCCGTGTGCCGCTGCTTCGGCGGCGCCGTCCGGTCCGCCTCCAGAATCGCGTCAATCACCGGGGTCAGCCGCCCGAGCTTCGGCTTCTCAGGCTCCTGCTTGCGCCGATATCCAGGCGGCGCCGAGAACCGGCACATCTTGTCGATCGTGTCCCGGCTCAGCCCGAACACACGCGCTGCTTCCCGCCGGCTCTTTCCTTCACCAAATACGAACCGCCGGACCGCGGCATAGGTTTCCACGGCGTACATCCCCGGCCAACCCTCCCCCTTCGGAAAAGGTCAGCCTATCCACTGGCCTGATATTGCTCCGCCACGCAGCAGCACCCCGCCGCCGCTCCAGTGGCCGACTATGCCACCGCCGCCTACACCGGAAGCTCGCCGGCCTGATCGACGCGATCGCCGAGGGTCTCAGGACACCCGGGATCAAGCAAAAACTCGAGGAGTTGGAACGCAGAAAGGCAATCCTCGACGAAGCAATTGCGGCCGCACCCGAGCCACAGCCGCGGCTTCACCCCAACTTGGCCGCGATCTACCGCCGTAAGGTCGAAAACCCGCACGAGGCACTGGCGGAACCTTCGACCCGGGACGAGGCCTTCGGCATCCTCCGGGGTTTGATCGAGCGCGTCGTCATGCACCCCATCGAGAAGGGCTACGAGATCGAGCTCGTCGGTGAGATCGCCAACATGGTGGCCCTGACGGCTGAACTTGGCCCGAAAAGTAAAACCGCGGCCCTCGGAGGGGCCGCGGTTCCCGATCAGTTCCGGAGTTCGGTAAAAGTGGTTGCGGGGATAGGATTTGAACCTATGACCTTCAGGTTATGAGTCAGAAAAATCGCCTCCGAACCACTTTCGCTCATTTTCGCCGAACACGCCTAACATACTATATCTAAACGGTTTATGTTGACATGCCCTGCGATCTCGCTACTCTCAAATCGCACCCGATTGGCGCTCATCTGTTACCTATGTGTTACCTGCGCGGACTTTCAGGTTGAATGTCACAAGCGCGGCGATGGAGGGTTCGATGCCGAGATTGACGAAGCGCACAGTGGACCAGATCGCGCCCGGTTCAACCGACACCATCCATTGGGATGACGAATTGCGCGGCTTCGGTGTCAGAGTCTGGCCGACAGGCCGGAAGGTGTATCTCGTGATGAGCCGCGTGAAGGGACGGCTGCGCAAGATCACCATCGGCCCCCATGGTCCGATCACGGCTGAGAAGGCCCGCGTGCGCGCCCATGAAATCATCTCGGAAGCGAAGGCCGGCCGCGACCCCGCCAAGGAACAGGATCAGGCGCGCAAGGCGCCGACCGTGAAGGGGCTGGGCGAGCGGTTCCTCAAGGAGCATGTCGAGGTGCGGTGCAAACTAAGCACCCAGGCGGAATACAAACGGTCGGTTGAGCTGTTCATCAACCCCAAGATCGGCACCCGCAAGGTGACGGATATCGAGCGCCGCGACGTCGCGGAACTGCATCATTCTTTCAGCCACATTCCCTATCAGGCCAACCGCACCCTCGGCGTGCTGTCGAAGATGTTCAACCTCGCCGA
>CAYTWT010000134.1:0-5298 GCA_964442185.1 uncultured Acidobacteriota bacterium | reverse complement strand
GTGATCGACAAGACGCCCCGATAGGTCCCGGCGCGGAGATCCCGCGGAGTATAGACGTCGATCCAGATCGCCTGGCCCAGGCTCGGGCCAACGCGAAGCGGAAAGCCTCCGCGTCCCGCGCGGGCATTCTCCGGAACCAGGACGACGGGCTTCCATCCGGTCGTGTCGCGGGGCGCCGCGGCGCTGTCGGGCTTCCAGGCCCAATCGGCGTGCGACTCTCGCGTGACGTCGAGGTAGTGGACCGAGAAGATCTGGATCGGCCGGCCCACGTAGTCGGTGGGATCGCTGGCGGGAGCTGTGTACGAGATCCCACCACTCTCCGACGTGAGGCCGGGAAGCGCGACGGAGAGCGCCTCGATCCCGGACTTGTCCGCCTCGACGATGAGCTGAAAGGCGATCACCTCGTTCCTCGCAGCCAACAAGCGGATCGTGGTTCCGTCCCACACCGAGTTGCCGGCCTTCAGCGGGTTCGAGCGATCGTCGCGTTCGATCTTCTCGCCGTCGTTCACGGCCCAGATGCCGGAGACGCCCGCCCACGCCGGCTCCCCCAGCAGGACCAGGAGCGTGGCGCAGACCCAGCGGAGCCGACGTCTACTACGATCACCGATCATCGTGCGCCTCCCCGGGTCGCAACCGCCAGCGCCCCAAGGTCCGCGGATCGTCGGGGATTGCCGACCAGGTCGCGCCCGGGCAACTCGCTCTCGTCCCCGCGACCCACGAGCCTTGGCGCGCCCGCCCGTGGCCGGAAGTCCGGCCGGTCGGGATTGAGCCGCCACCACGAGCCCTCGATCAACACCCAGGGCGTTTCGCCATAGCGCACGAACTCCGCTCGCAGGCCTTCGAGCGTCAGATCGAGGTTTGAGTGAGCGCAAGGATCGAGGCTCTTCGCGAGCGTCTTGAGGTCGGCAGCCATGCCGGTGTCGTCGAAGCGACCGGCAGCGTTGTAGCCGGAGTCAAGGCCGTACACGCTCGTGCCAAAGACCTGGATCGACGCCCCGCCATCGTTGATGAGGATGTTGTTCCGGGCTCGGCCGCCCCAGCTTCCGTTTCGGAACTGGAGCGCGGCACGCTCCGGGTTCGCCATCAGGACCGTGTTGTTCCGGATCCGGTTGGAATGGCAGCCCCACAGCGGAAGGTCTTCGGCGCCCCTCACCTCCGTGGCCGACTGCGGACCCGGATCGACGAAGGCCGCGTCATAGGGGTTCGCGTCGTCCCACTGGGCGATGCCGTGGTTGAAGTTGCCGTAGATGAGGTTGTTCTGGATCAGCGAGTCCTGCAAACCCGCGAGGTTCAGCGACCCTCCCCCGGCCTTGCCGTTCTGATTGATGACGTTGTCTTCGATGATGAAGCGAACGCCCCGCCCATCGGGGAAGTTGTCCTTCCCGAAAAGCTCCGTGGCCCGGCTGACCAGGCTGAGCGCCCAGGCCCGGCTCGGTTGTTCCGGTGGGTAGTCGCGCAGCGCGTCGTGCTTGAGGAGCTCGTGGAACGACGAGACGCTGTCCAGGTTGCACTGAAGCCCGCTCGCTCGGCTACCGAAGAAGACGTTGCGGCGAATCACGTAGTTGTCCGAACCGTCCGAGGCGTAACCCGAGTGCTCCTCGGCCGAGAGCGCGAACAGGTTGTCCTGGATCAGCACGGTGTGCGTGTCGGTGGTGTGGAATCCCCACTTCCGGTGGTTGTGCGAGAAGTTGCCCACGAGCGCGATGTGATGAGCCTGCTTCCCGCTGTGGCCGAAATCGCCGTCGATCATGATCCCCGCGCGCGGACCTTCGGGCGGGAGTCCAGGGCCGGTGTGACCGGCGATGTTGAAGCCCTCGAGAATGACGTGGTGCGCGGTCTCGAGAAGGACCATCCAATCGGCGTCGCGTCCCGGGCGGTCGATGACCACGTCTCCCCGGCGCCCCAGCGCCTTCACGCGAATGTAGCGTCCGTCCGTGGCGTCGTCCTTGGGTCCGAGGACGAAGCCGGCGTACGTTCCGGGCATCACCGCGATCAGGTCTCCGCCACGAGCAGCATCGGCGGCCGCCTGGAGGGTGTCGAAGACCGCCGTCACCGCCAGCGCTTCCTCGGGCTGCGCGGCCGTACGCGCGTTGAGGTTCAGCTTGGATACCAGCACGCTCTTTGGCGGATACGACGAGCCGTCCACGAGCAGCACTCGGGCGTAGGAGTCCTGCACCCGAAAGGAGGCCGCAACCCACGCATCGGAATCGGGGCTGGCATGGAACACAGGCGGCGGAGCGGCTGCGCCCGCGGCGAAGGGAGCGAGAAAGGAGACGAACAGCACCAGGCTGCGTCTCATGCGGCCCGCTCCGCAGGCCCGCCGCGCCGTGAACGCGAGCCGCGTACGAGCGCCAGACACGCCGCCACGGCCAGCGTCATCCCGACGTAGGCAAAGACGGCCGCCCGCTCGTCGGCTGGCGTCACGAACAGCGTCAACAGGCTGGCGACGCCGACCAGAGCCGTAGCCCGAGACAGGAACTGGAACACCTGCGCCGTGGGATCGGGAGCATCACCCAACTCGGCGGCCACGTCGATAGGCGTGTCGAGGCGGGTGAACAGGGCATCGCGGCCAGGCCTGTGCCCGGAGTCCCGCGCCTCCAAGAGGCCCGAGAGCAGGAACACCGCCACCGAGGCGGGTACCACGATCAGCACGCTGGCCACGACGCCGGCGTGGGCGACGAAGTTCACGTAGCTGCCGAGAATGAGCCCGACGCCGAACGACGCGAGGCCGGACCAACTCGGCGTGCGACGCACGATCAGGCCGAGGAGTGCGGGCGGCCCGTACGCCAGGGACATCACCGTGTTGAACTCCACGAGCACCTTGAACACCGACAGGCGGCCGGCGGCCATGGCGAGGGCTATCCCGATCATGAATAGCCCCACCCCGAACGTGGCGACCCAGCCGACACCGAGTTTCTCGGCGTCGGCGGCCCGGCGCGGGAACAGAGCCGGAAAGATGTCCTTCGAGATGATGCTGGCGTGGATGTTGAGGAGGCCGGAGATGCTCGACATGGTCGCGCTGAAAATCGCCGCGAGCATGATCCCGACAAGGCCATTCGGAAGCAGCGTGAGTGCGGCCAGGGCATACGAGGATTCGTGGGGGTTCGCCAGGCCCGGCCAGACTCCCTGCAGGTTCGGGTACAGCACGCGCATCGCGAGCGGGGGCAGGAACCAGATCACCGAACCCAGCAGGAAGAGCCCGAAGCACAGCAGCGCGCCCTTCTTCGCCGAGGCCTCGTCGTCGACGCTCATGTAGCGCTGGGCCATGGCCGCGGTGTTGTAGCCAAAGCTGGTCATGATCGCCCAGCACACCACGTAGGACCAGCCGAATTCCTCGCCCAGGTGCCACGAGGTCATCTCCGGCGGCAGAGAGCTCACGAGGCCATGCAAGCCGCCGACGCGGTGGAGCGCGGAAAAACCCATGATGAGCGTGAAGGGCACGAGGATCACAGCCTGCAGGAAGTCCGTGATCACGACGGCCCACAGTCCGCCCACGACGCAGTAGGCGACGATGACCGCTCCCGAACCCACGATCGTCCACGATAGCGGCCAGCCGCAGGCCGGGGCCACGAACAGCGCCAGGCCGTACAGCATGCTGGCGCCTGTGAAGAATTGAAAGAAGATGGTGCTCCAGGCGAAGCTCTGCCGCGTCCGCTCGTCGAAGCGCTCGACAAGATATTCCATCACGGTCGAGATGCGCGCCCGGCGCCAGCGAGCGGCGAAGATGAAGTAGCCGAGCAGGAAGGTGCAGGCGTTCCCGACGTAGAGCAGGATGGCGACCAGGCCGTGCTGATAGGCAAGTCCCGCCGCTCCGGTGAACGTCCAGGCCGAAAAGCCGCTCATAAACGACGACAAGCCAGCGGCCAGCCAGTGGATCCGGCTGCCGCCCTTGAAATAGTCGGCCGCGCCGCTGTTGAAGCGCATCGAGTACACGCCGATCCCCAGCATCAGCAGCATGTACACGGCGATGACGCCGTAGTCGAAGGACCCGACGGTCTTCAGGGGGATGCTGTCCACGATCGGGGGCAAGATATGGGCGATCGCAGGAGAAAGCAACCAAGAAATACTAAACGCAAGTGAATGCCGCTAAACTAGTCTCTTGATGAGCCTCCCGCGCCACCTCCTGGCCCTTGCCCTCTTCGCGCCGTCGTTCGGTGCAGGGGCGCAAGCACCGCCAAAGGAGAAGCCTCCGACAGCGACCGGGACCCCTTCGTTCCCCGCGGAGACCGAGTTGGTGACGGTCGACGCCGTCGTCCAGGACACGAAGGGCGCGCCGATCCTGGGCCTCACCGCCGCCGACTTCACGGTCAAGGAAGACGGCGTCCTCCAGGAGGTCCAGGCCTTCGAGGCCGTGAATCGGCCACCGCAAGAGCCCACCGCTACGTCCGGGCTCGCGACGGCCCCAGCCGGCAGGACATCGTCGAATGTGGACGCGGCGACCCGCGTGGCGCGCAGTTTCGTGTTCATCTTCGACGAACGTCATCTCGACCCGGCCGAGGCGCAGCGCGGGCGCTTGGCTTTGATTCGGTTCCTGGAGACGGGCGTCGGCGCTGGCGATCGCGTCACACTCCTGGGCACCCAGGCCGGCGTCGCGTGGACAGCGCGCCTGCCCGAGGGTCGCGAAGCGCTCCTGCAGGTGCTGAACCGGCTCCAGGGCCGACGCACCGGCGAATTCGCGCGCAACGCCATCAGCGACTACGAGGCGATGCGGATCGACCGCGACAGCGATCCCATCGTCACGGACCGTGTCGCCCGGCGCCTCGTGACTACGGGCGCGATCTTCCGGCCTGCCCGCTTGCCGGGCGATCCCTCGGAAGAGGCCGAAAACATCGAGAGCGAGCGTGGGCTGACGCGGTCGCGAGCGGCCGAGGTCTACTCCCGCGTCACGACCGACAACGAGACGACGCTCGGGCTGATCGAGCGCAGCCTCGAGGGTCTGGCTGCGGTACGTGGCCGCAAGTCGATGATCCTCGTCTCCGGCGGCTTCGTCCACGACCCCCACCTCGGGAGCTTTCGGCGCGTGGTCACGGCGGCACGCCGGGCGAACACCGCCCTGTACTTCGTCGACGCGCGCGGCTTGTCGGCGGCTCCGTCAACTCTGCAGGCCGACTCCGGCGTCGCGGCCACAAATTTCAACGACCTCGGTTCGACGCTCGACTCGTTCCGCGACCAGAGCGAAGGCAGCGAGAGCCTGGCGGCCGATACGGGCGGCTTCAGCGTTCGCGACAACGACCTGCTTTCCGGCCTGGGGCGAATCGGCCAGGACTCCACGAGCTACTACCTGCTCGGCTACAAGCC
>CAYTWT010000133.1:0-4401 GCA_964442185.1 uncultured Acidobacteriota bacterium | reverse complement strand
ACGATCTTGCCCCCTCGCTCCATGGTCTCGATGAACCAGTGGGAGTCGGTGAGCTTGTTCTCCACCAGGTTCTTGCCGTCCATGATGATCAGCTTCGAGAAGCGGAGGTCGTTGAAATCGCAATCGGAGGCCTGCAGGCCGTGCACCCAGGGTTGACCGGGGGCCTGGTCGCCGTGCCAGGTGTAGTTCGAGAAGTTCCGGCCCGCTTTGGCCTGTTCGGGGGAGACGCCGCGGACTTTCACGTCGAGCAGAGCCAGGGAGTTGTTGAGCCGGTACATGCCGTACTTGCCGAGCACGCCCAGCAGGCCCATGCCCCCGCGCATCTTGATCGTGCGCGTGCCCGCCCCGCCCATGGCCTTGACCATCTCCGGCTGGTAGCCCTGAGCCAGTAGCAGCTTCGCCCCGTCGTCGCCGCTGTAGCGGCGGGCGATGGCGTCCAGGGCGCGGGCGATGTTGGCGAAGGCCTGCTCCCAGGTGCACTGGATGAACTCGTCTTCGCCGCGGCTGTCGAACTTGAACTTCGCCTTGTTCTCCGGCGTCAGCTCGGGAAAGCCCGCCTCGGCCCAGGCCTGCCAGCCCTTGCGGACGATGGGATGCCGGAGCCGATAGGGACCATACAGCACGCGGTGGAAGGTGTAGCCCTTGGCGCACTGCCGCGGGTTCCAGTTGTTCGTGGCCTTGTTCCCGTAGAGATCGCCGTAGGTCTGGTAGTCGTAGGTGGCCCCGGCGCGCACCACGATGCCGTTCCTCACGTAAGAGCGGATGCGGCACGCGTGGGTGTCGTTGGGCGAACAGACCCAGTCGAAGCTCGAGTCGTAGCGGTACTGGTCGTGGTAGATCTTCTCCCAGTCACGGGGAACGCGGCGGGACAGCGGGTTGTCGTCGGCGGCGGGACGCAGAAACGTGCAGCCGTGCTCCAGGGCGAGGACGGCGCCCGTGGCGCCGACACCGAGGAACTGGAGGAACTGCCGCCGCGGGACGCCACCCTTGTCTTGGCTCACGGTTTCCTCCCTGGTCTACTCGGCAAGAAGCAGCTCTTGCCAGATGGTCACGGACTTCTTGCCGTCGCGATCGCCCGCGGCTCCGTTCCAGATGGCAAACGAAACAGGCGCTCGGGAGCCCGGAGCCAGCGCTACCGCGTCCGCCTTCCCGCCCCGGAGGGCTCGGCGGAGTTGCACGTGGTACGCACCGGTCTCGTAGATGCCGAGGGCATCCACGGCCTGGTCGGTGCGCGGCCGCGCCCGGAGCGTGCCGAAGCCCTGCGCCGTGAGGTCCTCGGTCGCGCTCTTGCGGGTGGGATCGGCCACGATGTTGCCGGCCCCCCAGGCCGTGACGAAGGTGGGGTCCGACTGCAGGGTCAGGGCATGGCGCGCGGGCTGCTCGATGGGCGAGCGCAGCAGGTTCGGGTAGGAGTCGATGCCGATGTTGGGATAGACCTTCTCGAGGTCCTGGAACGCGGGCTCCAGGTCCGCCTGGCGCTCGGCCTTCCACATCCAGATGTTGACGGGGCCGCCTGGCTGGCCCATGGCGAAGAACGGCGGCTCCGGGGTGAGCGAGAACGCCACGGCCGCGGCGTCGCGGAAGTCCTGGGGCCGGATCGCCGTCGCGTCGTGGCTGGCGTCGGCCCAGGAGAGCAGGATCGCGAGGTCCTTGCCGTCGTGGAGTGCCCGCACCGTCAGCTCCTCGGGCCGCTCGGCCCGCCACCACAGCGGCATCAGGTGCAGGTCGACCGGAGCAGTTGTCTGCCAGAGCCCCGAATCGGGGTGGTCGGGCAGCTCCCTCACCCGGGCAGCCACGATCCGAAACCTTCGCATCTCGACCTTGGCCCGCTGCTCGTCGCTCGAGAGCGAGCGTACGAAGTGCACGAGGTCCCATGCCTGCTCGCCGTGGAGGTACGCGCTCTGGGGCATGGGTGCGCCGGGCAGGCCGGCCACGATCCGGCAATAGACGCTCGCGGGATCGGGGCTGCCCTTGTAGACGCCCAGCGTGAGGTCGCGGGGGCGGATCGGGAAGCCCTTCGAGTCGGTCTGCTGCTGCTGGCCGTCGCCCTTGCCCGTGGGACCATGGCAGGGGCCGCAACTCTTCACGAAGGTTACGCGCGCCCGCGCCTCGGCTTCCTTCGTGTAGGGCGGCTCCTTGGGCACGACAACGACTCCCGAGGCATCGTTGCCGTCCGCGTCGGGCTCTTGGCTCGCCTGGATCGTGAGCGGCCGCTTCGAGAACGACTTCACGTAGTGGACGAGTCCCCAGCGCGTGCGCTCCGGCAGGTGGCCCCACGAGGGCATGGCAGAGCCGGGCATGCCGCGCGAGATGCTGCGGAACAGGTCCTCGTCGGTGGGCACGCTATCCCAGGTGGAGACGAGCCGGAACTGGCCGCTCGTGAAGTCCCGCGGCCGCGGATAAAGAAGGTAGGCGGCTTCGCCCTCGCCGTTGCCGTCCTTACCGTGGCAGGCCAGGCATTCCTTCGCGTAGGTCTTCCGGCCCAGGGCGACGAGGTCTGGCGAGGAGGGCAGCGTCGTCGATGGGACGAGGGCGACTGGGATCAGGCCGGGCCGATCAGCCTCGGTGTGGCGGGCGCCGTGACAGGAGCCGAGCAGGCCCACGGCGACTGCGGTTGCGAAGAGCCGGTGCGCGGGTGCTCGCATGGCGCCTCCCCCTGGCTTTCCGCGCAGACTGCCATCTCCCGCGCGAGAGGCTTATGACGGCCGTCATACGGCGCGTCGAATTGCGGGCGAGAGAGCCAAAGGTCCGAACCGGCCGCTCCAGCGTGACGAGGCGCTGGGTCTGCATCAGCGTCCTGCTCCAAGCCCTTTCAGCAGGACACCGACGACCCCCGCCAGCAGGATCAGCAGCGGCTCGGGGACCTTCCTGAAGCGGGAGGCAACGGCCAACGCCGCGATCGCAATCGACAACGTTGCGACGTCCACGATCGCTCGGCGGCCGAGGACGAAGGCCGCCCCGGCGATGGCGCCCGTGGCCGCGGCCGTCACGCCGTCCACGAACGCGCGGATCGCCAGGTTCTGGGACCAGCGCTTGAAGTGAGGGGCCGGGACGACGGTGAAGACGTAGCACGGAAGGAACGTGGCGAGCGCGGCGACAACTGCGCCCGCCGGCCCCGCCACCAGGTAGCCGATGAAGCCGACGGTGATGACCACCGGGCCGGGCGTGATCATCGCGACGGCAACCGCGTCGAGGAACTGCTGCTCGTTCAGCCACCGGAACTCCTGCACGACGCCGCCATGCAGGAAGGGCACGATGGCCAGACCGCTGCCGAACACGAACGCCCCCGCTTCCGCGAAGTACCAGCCGATTCGCCACAGCGTCTCGCTCGTGGCGGGCCCGGCGAGGCCGGCGACCAGGCCCGGGGGCAGTAGCACGAGCCCGAGGGCGGCGCTCGGGCGGCGCGTGAACGGCTTGGCCCGCACGACGAGCGCGAGCGCGCCAGCCCCGATGAACACCCAGACGATCTCCGACTCCGTCCACGCAGTGACGAGAGCCGCCACGGCGAACAGACTCCAGAGCAGGACGTCGCGGCCGAGAGTGAGACGCGTCAACTTCACCGCGCTGCGCGCGATGATGGCGATGACGGCCGCGCCGATTCCGTAGAACGCCCCCTGCATCCAGGGAAGGCCGCCGAAGCGCATGTAACCGATGGCCAGCGCCAGCACCATCACGAACGAGGGGAGCACGAAGGCGAGGCCCACGAGCGCCGCGCCGAGCGCCCCCCCTCGCGCCCATCCGAGGTACATGGCGAGCTGTGCCGCCAGAGGCCCGGGAGCGAGTTGGGCCAGCGCGAGCCCCTCGCGGTATTCCTCGGCGCTGAACCACTGCCGCTTCTCCACCAGGTCCCGCTGCATGAAACCGACCAGGGCGATCGGCCCGCCGAAGCCCGTGGTGCCTAACCAGAGGAAGTACCTGATCAGGTCGCGTGCCGTACACGGTGGGGGCGGTGCGACCGCCGGCTTTGCACCGGACTCCCCCGTCGCCGTCATTGGCGCCACTCTCCGGCGCTCTCCAAAGTCTTCAGCAGGGCCTCGATCCGAGCGCGCAGCGCGTCGCGAGATGCGGCATAGCGCTGGCTTGCGGGCGGAATGTCTGCCCAGGTGTCCAGGGGCGCGTCGCCTCGTTCTGGAGCGGAGGACAGGTCGACGCCGATGC
Source organism: uncultured Acidobacteriota bacterium (assembly GCA_964442185.1). Classification (GTDB taxonomy): domain Bacteria; phylum Acidobacteriota; class Vicinamibacteria; order Fen-336; family Fen-336; genus CADEEV01. The sequence continues at coordinate 243 of CAYTWT010000133.1, read as the reverse complement.
CAACGACCCGCGACGCACCGCTGACGTCGGCCGCGCTGAAGGCCCTCGGCTCGAAACCACTCACGTCGAAGCCGTCGCCGCGGAGCGCTTCGGCGATGGCAGGAGTCACGGACGCTTCCGGCGTCACGCCGCGCGCCACGGCGTGGAAGTGGAGGCGCCGCTCGGCCGCCAGCCGGTTGAACCACTCCCGTGCGACGAGGCTCTTCCCGTTGCCGTGTTCACACACGAAAACGACGGTCCCCG
>CAYTWT010000132.1:0-1551 GCA_964442185.1 uncultured Acidobacteriota bacterium | reverse complement strand
GCATCAACTCGTAGAGGGACAGCACCTCTTCGCCGGCGATTCCTTCAACCTGGATTTCCACTCCGTCCCCTACTACGGCGACGACCCGGTGCTCGAGCGCCACTACGTCTCTATGCGCAGCCGCCGCCAGCCCAGTGTCCTCGCCTTTCTCGCTCAGGACGCCGAGGGACGGGCCTTCTGCTACTCCAATGCCGACATCCGCAAGGGCGAGGAGGCCGAAGAGATCTTTCGGTTCATCGCCTTCTGGAAACGCACGCATGGCCAGAATCCTCGACATCTGGTCTTCGACTCCCGGTTGACCACCTACCCCAGCCTGGCCCGCCTGGAAAAAATGGGGATCACCTTCATCACCCTCCGCCGACGCACGGCCAAGCTTCTCCAGGAGGTTGCCGCACTGCCGCGCTCTGCCTGGCGCACCATCGAACTCGACGTGCCCACCCGAAAGTACAAGACCCCTCGGATCCACGAACAGACGATCACCCTGGCCGGAGAGGCCTTCCGCCAAATCTTCATCCGCGACTTGGGCCACGACGAGCCCACACTCCTCCTCACCAACGACCGGCGCACCTCCGCCCCAAAGCTCATCACCCGCTACGCCCAGCGGATGCTCATCGAGAACGCCCTCTCCGACGCCGTCCGCTTCTTCCACATGGACGCCCTCTCCTCGGCCGTCGGCCTCAAGGTCGACTTCGACATGACCCTGCTCGTCATCGCCAGTGGTCTGTATCGCCTCATGGCCAAGAGGATGCGCGGCTACGCCGACGCCCAAGCTCGTCAGATCTTTCGCGACTTGATCGATACGCCCGCCGATGTCACCGTCACCGACAAAGAGATCGTGGTGGCCTTCCACCGCCGAGCCCACCTACCTATCATCTTGGCTTCTGGACTACTCGATCAGACCGTCAAGGTCCCGTGGTGGAATGGTCGCGCGCTACGCTTGACCTCCTGATCTCGGCGCGTCCGATTGTTAGGGAGACTCCCGTCCGTGGAAATCCAGGCTAGCGGATGTCGATGGTGGCGCAGACGTCCGGCTGGACCCGCGAGCAGACGGACACGAGCCCCCGGCCGAAGACCTCGGCCAGGTAGCCGGTGCCGGGCAGGGCCTCGGCGCTGGCGTTTCCGTAGGGCTCGATGGTCCAGGCGGGTCCTTGAGCGCCGATCCTCACGGCCTCGCACTCGTCGCGACGGCTCGTGCCGGGCTGGCCCAGGGGGCACACCAGGCGACCGGGGAACGCAGCGCACTGCTCGGTGAGCGGGGTGGCATCGAGGACGACGCGGTCGCGCTCCGGTTGCGCCGCGAAGATCGAGACCCGAATCCCCAACAAGGTCGGACACGAAGAAGCGGCAGGAGAGGCCGAAGGGACCGGCGTCGGTATGCTGGCGGGAGTGGGCTCGGCGCTCGGAATGACGGCCGCGGGCGACGACTCCGGCGCGGCGCCAGTGGGCAGGATCTCCCGGGTACACCCGGCGAGGGAGAGCATCGACAGGGTGACCCCACAGGCGACTCGCTTCCAGGACTGGCTCATGAGCAATGCTATCCTAATACTTGAT
>CAYTWT010000131.1:0-29023 GCA_964442185.1 uncultured Acidobacteriota bacterium | reverse complement strand
GGGGCGAGAACCTCGTACGGCCCGAGCTTTGCGCCAGGGCCCAGCGCCATTCACTCTCCCGGAAACGTGGGAAGTATAGCGGGTGATTCGGGCCCTATGCGGCCACGAGACGGAACAGCGGGCTTGTGGCTGCGCGGCGGTCGAAGGTGCACGTCACGCTGGCCTTCTCATGGCGCCCGCACAGTCCGATCACGTAGTCCGAGAAGTCGGCCGTACCTTCTTCGTAGAGGTTCAACGCCTGCCACGCGAGCTCGCTGCGCTCGACGGTCAAGTCTTGTGCCGCAAGCAGCCGGCGCAGCACGAGCGCCACCTGGTTCCGCCGATACCGGTAGCCTTGCCCGAGCACCCACACCAGTTCGCAAAGGACGACCAGGCTCACGACGCCTGGCGACTCGCTGGTGCAGGACGACTCGATCAGGCGCCTGGCAGCCGCAGCCTGGCGCGGGTCGTCGGCGACGACGTAGCGCGCCAGCACGTTGGTGTCGAGGGCGATCACCGCGAGCGCCCGCGAGCGCCCCTTGCGATCGCGGTCTCCATCTCCTCGAGCGAGAGTTTCCGCCGCGGCCGCGGCAGCAAGCCCTTCAACTCGCGCACGCTGCCTCCCACGCGTACGACCTCGAGGCGCTCGTCGTCGGTCACGATGAACTCGAGCCGGGTCCCGGCCCGGATGCCGAGACGCCGCCGCGCCTCCACGGGGAGCGTCACCTGCCCCTTCGACGTCACCGTAGCCACTGCCATGCGAATCACCCTCACTCCTTACTTCTACGCCTTACAGTATACCCGCTCAGGGTTGATCGGCGCTGCCCATCGGCCGAGCCCCCTGGCGATTCGTTTCCCGGCGTGGCAGCTTGTCGGGATGCGACAGCGCCGCGATCACCTTCGCCTCACGCTGGAAGCGCTCCCGCGCGGCTGCGTCGTCCGCCACACGCGCTCCGGAGGCACTTTGACCGCGAGATCAGGTTCCAGGCGCGGGCCGCGCGCGCGGTAACCCTCGCCCATGCCGTCCGCACCCAACGGGGCGAGAACCTCAGTATAGTTTCGATGGGCGCCTATGGCACACGTCATCGAGCCGGCCTCCACGGGCCGAGCCAAATGCCGAGGTTGCGGCGAGCGCGTCGCCGCGGGCGAGTTGCGCTTCGGGGAGAGCCTCCCCAATCCCTTCGCCGATGGCGAGACGACGCACTGGTTCCATCCCGAGTGCGCCGCCTTCAAGCGGCCCGAGCCGTTTCTCGAGACCCTGGAGGCGAGATCGGAGCCCATTGAGGACACCGCGCGGCTGAAGGCGGCGGCACAGGACGGAATCACTCACCGGCGGCTGCCGCGCGTCAGCGGCGCCGAGCGCGCCCCCTCAGGTCGCGCGCAGTGTCGCTCGTGCCGCGCGACGATCGAGAAAGGAGCCTGGCGTATTCCGCTCGTCTTCTACGAGGAGGGCCGCTTCGCTCCGGCGGGTTACATCCACGTGTCCTGCGCCCAGGCCTACTTCGAGACGACCGACCTCATTCCGCGCCTGAAGCGCTTCTCGCCAATCCTGACTGACGAGGACGTGAAGGCGATCGAGACGGAGCTTCAGGCAATAATGCCTGCCGGATGATCCCCAAACCCCCGTTCGCGGCCGATCTGACGCTCGAGCAGGAGATCGCCGAGTTCGAGCGGCTGAAGCCGCGTCTCAACGACCTCTGGGAAGCGCTCATGAACCGCGACGAGGAACCGCACACCTCGGTCGTGGTGCCATCGCTCACGCTCGACCAGAGCGAGCTCAAGAAGCTCGACGGCGCCAGCTTTTACGAGGAACGACTGCTGTTCCTGCTGATCCGACTGCGCAACCCGCGCGCGCGCATGGTGTACGTCACCTCCCAGCCAGTCCACCCGATGATCCTGGAGTACTACTTCCAGTTCCTCGCCGGGATCCCGGCGAGCCACGCCCGCGCGCGGCTGACGCTGCTGTGCGCCCATGACGCCTCGCCGCGCTCGCTCACCGAGAAGATCCTGGAGCGGCCGCGGCTGGTCGAGCGGATCCGGGCCGGGATCCTCGACAAGGACCGCACCTATCTCACGATCTTCAACTCGACGCCGCTCGAGCGCAAGCTGGCCGTCCTGCTGGGCGTGCCGATGAACGGCGTGGATCCGAACCTGATCCACCTCGGCACCAAGTCGGGCAGCCGCAAGGTGTTCCGCGAAGCGGGCGTCGATCTGCCCCCGGGCTTCGAGGACCTGCGCACCGAGCACGACATCGAGACTTCGCTCCACGAGCTGCGCCAGCAGCGACCGGGATTGAGGCGCGCGGTCCTGAAGCTGAACGACAGCTTCTCCGGCGAGGGCAACGCGATCTTCCGCTACCCCGAAGGCGAGGCGCGGCAGGCCTTGCGCGGCGCGATGCAGGAAGTGGAGTTCTCGGTCCCGACCGAGACACCCGAGGTCTACTACGACAAGTTCGCGCGCATGGGCGGCGTCGTCGAGGAGTTCGTCGAGGGCGCCGAGAAACACTCGCCCTCGGCCCAACTCCGCATCAGCCCCAAGGGCGAGGTCTTGCTGCTCTCGAGCCACGACCAGATCCTGGGCGGGCCGAGCGAGCAGATCTTCCTCGGCTGCCGCTTCCCGGCCCACGACGACTACCGCAAGCAGGTCCAGGAGGCGGGCATCAGGATCGGCGACGTGCTTGCGAAACAGGGTGTCGTCAGCCGCTTCGCCGTGGACTTCCTGGTCTCGCGCGAGGAGGGGCACGACGCCTGGAACCTGCAAGCGCTCGAGATCAACCTGCGCATGGGCGGGACGACGCATCCCTTTCTCGCGCTGCAGTTCCTGACCGGCGGCCAGCTGGACGCGGACACCGGGCTCTACCTCTCCCCCACCGGCCACGCCAAGCACTACCGCGCGACCGACAACCTGCGCTCCGAGGCGTACCGGGGCCTGCTGCCCGAAGACCTGATCGAGATCCTCACGATCAACAAGCTGCACTACAGCCACGGCACGGAGTCCGGGGTGCTGTTCCACCTGATCGGTGCGGTGTCCGAGTTCGGAAAGCTAGGGCTGACGGCGATCGCCAACAGCCGCGAAGAAACCGACGATCTCTACGCGCGGACGCTGACCGTCCTGGATCGCGAGACGGCCTACGGGAGGGCAAGGCGGTGAGAACGATCGACAAGGGCCGGCTGGCCCGGCTGCTGGCCGACGAGGAATCCCGTTTCGCCGCAGCCCACCCGCGTTCGAAGGCGCTCTTCGAACGGGCCAAGCTCTCGCTGCTCTCGGGCGTGCCGATGAACTGGATGGTGCGCTGGGCGGGCGGCTTCCCGCTGTTCGTCGATTCGGCTTCGGGCGCCTACTTCACCGACGTCGACGGCCACCCTTACCTGGATCTGTGCCTCGGCGACACGGGCGCCATGACAGGCCATGCGCCGCCGGCTTCGGTCGAGGCGATCGCCGCGCAGGCACGGCGCGGCATCACGTTCATGCTTCCGACCGAGGATGCGATCTGGGTCGGCGAGGAGATGGCACGGCGCTTCGGGCTGCCGTACTGGCAGTTCACGCTGACCGCGACCGATGCGAACCGCTTCGCGCTGCGCCTGGCGCGCGAGATCTCGGGGCGGCGGCGCGTGCTGGTCTTCAACGGCTGCTACCACGGCACCGTGGACGAGGCGTTCATCGTCCTCGAGAACGGTATAGCGCAAGCCAAGGCGAGTAACTCCGGAGCGCCGGTGGATCCGACCGTCACGACCCGCGTGATCGAGTTCAACGACGTGGCGGCCCTCCAGAATGCGCTAGCGCCCTGCGACATCGCCTGCGTCCTGGCCGAGCCTGCGATGACGAACATCGGGATCATCCATCCCGATCCCGGCTATCACCAGGCGCTGCGCGAGATCACACGCAAGACCGGGACGCTTCTCATCATCGACGAGACGCACACGCTGTGCTCGGGGCCGGGCGGCTACACGCGGGCGCACCGGCTCGAGCCGGACATGCTGACGATGGGCAAGCCGCTCGCGGGCGGCGTGCCGGCGGGAGCCTACGGGCTGTCCGCGGTGGTGGCCGAACGCGCGCTCGCGAAATCGCGGATCGAGGATTCGGACACCTCGGGCATCGGCGGAACGCTCGCGGGCAACGCGCTCTCGCTCGCCGCGATGCGCGCGACGCTCGAGCACGTGCTGACGGCCGCTGCCTTCGAGCGGACCATCCCGCTGGCTGCGCGCTTCACCGAGGCAGTGGCTGCGGCGATTCGCGAGTTCGAGCTGCCGTGGAACGTGACGCAGCTCGGCTGCCGCGCCGAATACTGGTTCCGGCCGAAGCCGGCGCGGAACGGCAGCGAGGCGGCGGCGGCGATGGACGCCCCGCTCGACAACTACATGCACCTCGCCGCCCTCAACCGCGGCATCCTGCTGACGCCATTCCACAGCATGGCGCTCTTCGCACCCAGCGTGACCGAGGCTGATGTCGACCGGCATACGGCCGTGTTCCGCGAGAGCGTCGCCGCCCTCGTCGGGTAGCGAGCCTCAGCCGGCCAGGGGCAGGTATTTCTCGCGCACGATCGCCATGTGGTGGCGCTCGTGGCCGGCGATGATGAAGGCCAGGGCCCGGACGCTCACGTCGCCGCCGCTCGCGACACCCCGCCTCCGCCAGGCCTCGGCGTCCAGCGGGCGGAACAACAGCACGCTGGCCTGCCGCACGGCCTGGAACTCGTCGAGCAGCTCGTGAAGGCTCCGCGCGTCGAAACACGCCTTGGCCATCCAATCGTCCTGCTCGAATCCCGCCAGCGGTGTCGCGTCGCCGCGCGCGATACGCAGCGCGCGATACGCGAAGACGCGCTCCGCATCGGTCACATGGCCGATCACCTCGCGCAAGCTCCACTTGCCGGGGGCGTAACGCTTCGAGGCGTCGGGCTCGGACAGCGCACGCAGCGTCGCCAGCGTTTCTCCGGTCTGGCTCGCAAGCGCCGCCAGCGGGTCGTCGCCGCTGACCAGGCGGATGTATTTCTCGTAGTAAGGCAGATGCTCCGACGGCTCCGGCCTTCCGGCGAAGCTGGCCGCGCTCAACGGAGGGCCGCGGCGGCGCGCAATTCGTCGTCCGTGATCGTGACTTCGTAGAGCGTGCCTGGGACCTTCTCTGGCGGCGTCACCAGCGCGCGTTCGATCGCAAGGCCCAGCGCCTTGTCGACGTCGTCATCCGCGGGTGAAGCGGCGTTCGAAACCCCCGGCAGGCTCACACGAAAGCCGCGACTACGCTCGATGTCGTGGACCTCCCACAGGCGGCCCTGGGCGGCTTTGACCTCCGTCAACTGCAGCACGATCTGCAGTTTTGGCGTCTTGATGAATCTCGAGGTAGCCATGGCCCCATCCTCCGGGGGGATAAGATAACCGACAATCGGCCGCGGCGCTGCTAGACTAGAGTCGATGGCCCTCCTGACGAAGCGGCTGGCCAGCACGCTGCTCTCGGGGCTTTGCTTCGGATGCGGCTCCGTTGCGGGCCCGGATTCCGACCTCCTGGTCGAACCCATCCAGATCGACGCCGTCGACGTGCTGCTTCAGGAGAGCTTCCCGGTTCAGGCGAGCGCCCATATCCAGGGCATCGTGGGTGACGGCTGCTCCGAGCTGCTTCCACCCGTGCAGGTCCGCAGCGGCAACCAGATCACCTTGACGATCCAGCGCTCGCGGCCGCGGGATGCGATCTGCACCCAGATCGCGAAACTGTACGACGCGGTGCTCCGTCTCGACGGAAGCTTTCCGCCCGGACGCTATCGACTGACCGTCAACTCGGTCGTGCGAGACTTCACGGTCGACTGAGTCTGCCCCTAGCGCCAACCTTCACGGCCGCGCTGTTCGACGTTCGGGCCGTCATGGCTTGAGCAGCTGGCGCGCTTCCGCGATCGCCTCGTCCAGGCTCGTGATGGCGCCGTCCAACTGGCGTTCGTAGACCGTTCGGACGACGCGACCGACTTCGGGCCCGGGCGCAACGCCCAGCTCCAGCACGTGACGGCCGCGCAAGAGCGGCTCGGGCGGACGTTCGGCTACGTCGAGCGCGCGCACGCGCTCGCGGAACCACTCCATCGCCACTGGCTGCCAGTCGCCGGTGCGGCCTAGGCAGTCGGCGCGCGCGACGCGGTAGAGCAACTCCGGCTCGCACTTTCCGGCAAGCCGCCGGATGGCGCCGTCGGAGACATGCTCCCGCGCGTCGAACAGCTGCCCCGGCTTCAGGTGCTGGGCCACCAGACCCAGCACCTGCGCCCGCACGTCGTAGCCCAGCAGCGTGTGCACGTTCCAGCGGTCGAGCAGCGAGGCCGTGGGCGAGACCCCGGCTTCCTCGTGGCCGCGCGAGCGGACGCGGCCGTCCTCGAACTTCGTGGTGGCCGGCTTGCCCAGGTCGTGGCAAAGGGCCCCGAGCATCACCGCCAGAGCGCGCGGCCGCTCGAGATCGGCGATGAGCTTCGCGGCCTCGTCGATCACGAGCAGCGTATGAGTCCAGACATCGCCCTCGGGGTGCCACTCCGGATCCTGCGGCGTCGTTGCGAGCGGGACGAGCTCGGGCGCGACCGCCGGCAGCATCTCCCACTCGCGCAGCAGGGCAAACCCCAGCGCTGGCCGCCGGGACTTGAGCAACAGCTTTTCGATCTCGCCGAAGACTCGCTCCGCCGGCAGCTCCCGCAAGGGCATCGCGGCGCTGAGCCGCGCCGTCTCGGGCTCGACCGTCATCTCGAAACGCGCCGCCATCTGCACGGCGCGTAACGCCCGCAGCGGATCTTCGCTGAAGCTCCGCGCATCCACGGCGCGAAGCACACGAAGCGCGAGATCGCCGCGCCCGCCGTGAGGATCGAGCAGCTCGCCCGTGAGAGGATCGAGCAGCAGCGCGTTCACGGTGAAGTCGCGCCGGCGCGTTGCCTCAAGGATCGAGAGCTGCGGGTCGCCGGTCACGGCGATGCCGCGATGGCCCGGGCCGCGCTTCGAGTCGCGGCGCGGAATCGAGACGTCGATCGCGCCGGGCAGCTCGGCAAAGCCCGAGAGCTTGTAGACCGTGAACGCCTGGCCGACGGCATCCACGCGGCCCAGCGACTCCAAGACCTCACGCAGCTTCTCGGGCAGCAGGCCGTGGACCTCGACGTCGAAATCGTGGAGCGGCAGGCCGAGCAGCCCGTCACGCACTGCGCCGCCGACGACGAAGGCGCGGCCGCCCGCCTCGCGAAGCCGTTCCGCGAGCCGCCGCATCCCCGCCGGAAGCGGGACGTCCACGGCTTCAGGCCTGGGGTCGAAGCAGCTCGCCGAGCTGCCGCTCTTCGTCGGGCGTCAAGCCCTGGAACTTGAGCCCATGCGCGAAGCCACGGGGGGCCCCGGCGCGCCAGCGGACCTGCCCCTCGACCGAGAGCGCGTTTTCGCCGGCGGGGAGGTGGAAGGCGACGCGCACCGCGGCGCCCAGATCGAGCGATACACCCAGATCCACCTGGGCGCCGCCGGGACCCAGACTGACGAGCTCGCCGAGCGCGATCGGGGCGCGTTCCCGGGAGAGCACCTTGACCTCGACCATCAGCCTGCGGCGCGGATCGCGCCGCCGCTCGGCGCCCGCGGCGGCGCCTGCGTGGAGCGCACCGGGCATGAGCAGCCGCTGGCACGTCGCCACGAGCTCGTGAAAGCGGAACGGCTTGCAGACGAAGGCCGTGCCCCCCTCGCGCACGCCGCGGGCGAAAGTGCCGTAGTCGGTGCGGGCCGTGACGATCACCACCGGCGGCGGATCGGGCGTCTCCTTGAGGTGCTCGAGAACACCCCAGCCGTCGATGCCCGGCATCATCAGGTCGAGCACGATGAGGTCGGGGCGGTTGGCCCGCAGGCGTTCGATGGCCTGGCCGCCGTCGCCGGCCCGATCCACGTCGTACCCGGCATCCTTGAGGATGCGGCTCACGAGGATCTGGACGTCTTCCTCGTCGTCGACGACCAGGATGCGCTTGCGGCGCCCAGCCTCGCTCATCTTCGAGGCGTCACGCTATCACATCTCAGCGAAGCCTGACCTTCATCTCGACGCGGCGCGTCGCGCGATCGCCCTCGACCGGGGTCAGGCTGATCTTGTCCGCGACCTCCATGCCGGAGGCCACCTCGCCGAAGATCGTGTACTGACCCTTGAGGCTCGGTTGCTCGGTCAGCACGATGAAGAACTGACTGCCGGCGCTGTCCTTGTCCGAGGGCCTGCGCACGGCGGCGACGACGCCGCGCTTGAAGGGCAGCTCCGAGAACTCGGCCTCGAGCAGGCCGAGTCCGCCCCGGCCGTACTCCGGCGTCCGCTTCGGGTCTTTCGAGAACGGATCGCCGCCCTGGACGATGCCGCCGGCGATGATGCGGTGGAAGGTGGTGCCGTCGAAGCCACCCGCCTTCGCCGTCTTCAGGAAGTAGGCCACGTGCTTCGGGGCGAGATCCGGACGCAGCCGGATCGTGAGCGAGCCCTGGTCCGTTTCGATGACGGCCTCGGGCGCTGTGGGAGCCGTGGTGGGCGGCGGCTCCTGGGCCACTGCCGTGAATGCCAGAAGTGCCAGGACGCCCAGTCCCTTATTCATCCCACTCCCCTTCTTCGATGAGATGCTCTCGCTGCTCGAGGCGCTTCACGATCTCGGCTCGCTCGCTGATCCCGGCAGTGCCCACTGCCTCCACAGCGCAGGAGGCCGCGCAAGTGCCGAACGCCGCGGCTTCGAGAACGTCCTGGCACTCATGGTAGCGCACCAGAAACGCGGCGGCGAAGACGTCGCCCGCACCCGTCGGGTCCACTTCCTCGCGCGGCAGCGCGGCGACGTCCTGGACCGCGTCGCGCGTGAACAGCGTGAGCCCCCGCCAGCCTCGCGTGAGCGCGACGATCGGAACATGAGCGAGCAGCGACGCGACTGCGCCCGACCCCGCGGGCAGATCGTGCTCGGACAAGAACAGCACGTGGACCGAAGCGAGATCCCGGGCGGGCTCGGCCCAGGCGCGCGCCGAGACGGCGCCGTCCTCGTCGATCGCGCGCAGGAAGCCTTGCGCGGTGGCCCCGACCACGTCGGCCTCGAAGGCGGCCGCCATCCCGCCCGCCACCTCGCCCGCCACCGGGCCGAGCAGCAGCAACTCGGGGTTGCGCCATGCGTCGGGCAGCATCGCCAGATCGATGTCGACTGCCCGCGCCACTACGCTTTGCGAGCGGTGACCGCTATCGTCGTAGCGGTTCACGAAGCGCGTGGTCGCGCGGCTCGCGCTCACGAAACTGGTGATGCCCGGCAGCTCGCGCGCGGGCGCGAAGTCCGGCCCGGCCGCGGTGAGAATCGCCGCCTCCCAGCCAAGGCGCTGCGCGGCGATCGCGGCATAGGCCACGGTGCCACCGAGTACGTCGCCGCCCGGCCGCTGGTCGCGAGTGACGTGGCCGACCGCCAGGAACCTCAAGCTTTGACCGGGGACTTGCGCGCGTCGAACAGCAGCTTGAGTCCTGGACTCATGGCTTCTTGCCATCGCGACCGCGTGCCCGGACCTCCGCGAGGAGCTGTCGGAGCATGGGAAGCGTGCGCTGATCTTTCGGACGAGCGGCCGCCTCCTTCGAGCGAATCACGTCCTCGAGCGCAGCCACGCGGACATCCGACCCCTTGACCTTCATCGCTTCTGCGTGCGCGATGAGGTCATCGAACCCGCCGGTACCGGAGGGCTGGAACGAGAGGTCCAGATCCCCAAGACGCGTGACCAGGTTCAGCATCTCGACGCGCCCGAGGAAGGCGGCGTCGCAGGCAAATGGCAAGCCGTCTGGGGCATCGCTGGTACGGATGCGCGCTCCCATCTCACGAAGAGCCGCGGCAAGCTTCTCCAGGTTGGACGAGCCTCGCTCTGGGCAGATGTCGACGTCGAACGTGACCTGAGGGGAGCCGTGAAGGATTCCCGCGAGCCCGCCAATGACGACGTAGCGGACGGCATGTCGCTCCAGGCACGCGAAGATCTCGTCGGGCCGGAACTCGACCACCGCTCAATCCCGCAGCAGCGGGCCCAGGGGCCGAACGCTGAGATAGAAGCGCACGAACCTCGCATTTGCCTCGAGCCGCTCGTCTGGCGACCAGGCCAGGCGTTCCCGGATCAGGCTGCGGTCATGTTCCTCGGGATCCGCTTGCAGGCGGAGCGCCTCGAGCACCGCTGCATCGTCGATCCTGTCCAGCACCCATCTAGTGTACGTCGACAACCGCTATTGCCTGGCGCGGGCTCGCGCGTCCGCTCAGGGCCGTGCAGTAATCCGCCGCTCGCTGCCTGCTTTCAAGCCTTTACGGCGGCCTGGCGTGCGTCGAACAAGAGCTTGAGCTGCCAGTCGTCGGGCTCGGTGACGGCCACGGGGTAGCGGCCCGAGAAGCAGGCGGTGCAATGCCGCTCACCGGCGGCATCGCTCACGGCGCCAAGCAACCCGTCGTGGGACAGGTAGGCCAGGCTGTCGGCCTCGACGTACTGCCGAATCTCCTCGAGCGAGTGGTTCGAGGCGATCAGCTCGCTCTTCAGCGGCGTGTCGATGCCGTAGTAGCAGGGACCGGTCGTGGGCGGGCTGCTGATCCGCAGGTGCACCTCGCGAGCGCCGGCGGCGCGCACCATCTTCACGATCTTGCGCGAGGTCGTGCCGCGCACGATCGAGTCGTCGATGAGCACGACGCGCTTGCCCTGCAGCACGTGGGCGACGGGATTCAGCTTGATCTTCACGCCAAAAGAGCGGACCTTCTGCTTGGGCTCGATGAAGGTGCGACCGACGTAGTGGTTGCGAATCAGCCCCCACTGGAACGGCAGGCCGCTTTCCTGCGCGAAGCCGAGTGCTGCGCCCATGCCGCTGTCTGGAATCGGCACCACGATCTCGGCGGGCGCTGGCGCTTCGCGAGCGAGCTGCTTGCCGAGCAGCAGGCGCGAGGCCAGCACGTTGCGGCCGAACACCAGGCTGTCGGGACGCGCGAAGTAGACGTGCTCGAAGATGCACTGGCGCACCGGCTCGGGCGGAAACGGCTTGAAGCTGCGCAGCCCGCTGCGGTCCACGAGTACCAGCTCCCCGGGCTCGACGTCGCGCACGTACTCGGCGTCGATCAGGTCGAGCGCGCAGGTCTCGGAGGCGATGATGAAGGCGCCCTCGAGCCGGCCGATCACCATCGGCCGGAAGCCCCAGGGGTCGCGGGCCGCGACCAGCGTCTCGGGGGTCAGGAACAAGAGCGAGAAGGCGCCCATCACCTTGGTCAGGCTGGCGGCGATCGCGTCTTCGAGACGCTCGCGGTGGCTCCGCGCGTACAGGTGGAGGATGACCTCGGTGTCGGAGGTGGACTGGAAGATCGAGCCGGCGGCCTCCAGTTCCTGCCGGAGGATCTTGGCGTTGACGATGTTGCCGTTGTGGCCGAGCGCGATGGGTCCGCGATGGCAGTCGATCAGGATCGGCTGCGCGTTGGCCGCGCTCGTGTCGCCGGCCGTCGAGTAGCGGACGTGGCCCATGGCCCGATCGCCCGGAAGCTTTCTCAGCTTCTCGTCCGTGAAGATGTCGTTGACGAGGCCCATGCCCTTTTCGATGCGCAGCTGCTCGCCGTCGCTCGCGACGATCCCGCCCGATTCCTGGCCTCGGTGCTGCAGCGCGTACAGGCCGAGATAGGTGAGATGGGCGGCCTCGGGGTGACCGAAGATCCCGAACAGCCCGCACTTGTCGTGGAAGCGGTCGTCGTCTACCGGCATCCGAGGCCGCATGGGAGCCCCGATTCTATCGCATCGGTGCGCGCGACCGCAGCGGGCGCGTGAGCACGTAGAGCGCCGGCCCCGCCAACAGGAAGGCGAGGCCGAGCCAGATCTGCTCGCGCCGGGTGAAGACCAGCAGCGCGATCCAGGTGGCAGCCGGCACCAGCACGTTCAGCCACAGGCCAGGCTTGCCCCCAGGAATCCGGAAGCCTTCGCCGTGCTCGGGCTCGCTGCGCCGGGCGCGCACGACCGCGAAGTGGATCAGCATCGTGTAGGCGCCTGCGAGCCACGAGTCGGCGACGAGCAGGTCCTCGAACGGGAACCACGCCATGATCGCGTAGAACACGCCGTACGCGAGGAGCACGCGATGCGGCGTGCCGAAACGCGGGTGCAGCTTGCGCAAGGCGCCCGGCAGGTAACCATCGTCCGCGAGCGCCCAGACCAGGCGCGACCACCACACCACGTAGGCGAGGAAGATCACCGAGTAGCTCGCGACGCTGCCCAGGAAGAGCCAATTGCCGAGCACGGCGCCGCCCAGGGCGTAGCCGCCGGTCGTGAACTGGCCCGAGGTCCAGCTCGCCCAGTCGGAGCTGGTGGCGAGCAGCGCGATCGTCGGGAGCGCATAGCTCAGCACCACCAGCGGCGTGACGAGCGCGATCGCGAAGGGGATGGCGCGCTTCGGGTTCTCGACTTCCTCGGCGGCGGTCGAGACCTCGTAGTAGCCCGAGTACAGCCACATCGAGAGGGCGAGGCCGGTGCCGATCAGCTCACCCGGTGTCGTGTCTGGGGCGGCAAAGGGCACGACGGGGTTGCCTTGCCAGTGGAACAGCGCCGCACCGATGAGCCACGCGAGCGGCGCCAGCAGGAACACGTTGAGCAGGATCGCCGCGCGGCCGGCGATCGCGATACCCCGGTAGTTGAGGAACGTGAGGGCCGCGATGAACACCACCGCGATCAGCCACTGGTCGAAGCGCGTGAGCGAGGGCACGAGGTGCGCAATGGAGCGGGCGAACAGCACCGGGTAGAGCGCGTTGTCGAGGAACGAGGAGAACAGGCTCCAGATCCCCGCGAGGTAGCCGGGAAACTCGCCGAGGTAGTCCTGGACCCAGCGGTAGTAACCGCCGGCGACCGGCTTGCGGCTGGAGAGCTCCGCCGACGCGAACGCCATCGGCACGCCCCACAGCCAGGGCGTCACGAACAGCATCACGATGAACAGCCCGGGGCCGATCTCGGCCACGTAGTTCTCCATCCCGTAGGGACCGCCGCAGGCGGAGGCATAGAGAAGACCGATGAAGGCGAGGAGTCCGGCGCGGGCGCGGACCGGCTCGCCCTGGCTCATGTTTTGACCAGGACCCGCGCGTCCAGCGCGACAGCGCCTTCGGCGCTGCAGCGCAGCGGGTTGATCTCGACGTCCTCGACCTCAGGCAGGCTGCCGATCAAACGCGCCAGGGAGCGCAGCACCCCGAGCACCGGCGCCACCGCGATTGCTTCGCCGCCGCGCGGCCGAGCGAACGCCTGCCCGACGCGCGTCGAGTCGAGCATCGCCGCCAGCTCCGACTCGGCACAGGGCAGCGTGCGCAAGGAACTGTCCCGGGCCACCTCGGCGAGGACGCCGCCGGCGCCGAAGAGCAGGATCGGGCCGAACTGCGCGTCGCGCCGGGCTCCGACCAGGGCCTCGATCCCGCCGCGCCGAAAGGGCGTGATCCGCGCCTCGGCACCGAGCGCCGCGACCGCGGCGAAGGCGCGCCGGACCTCCTCCGGCGTGCGCAGGTCGAGGTGCACGCCGCCGGCATCGGTCTTGTGGACGAGAGCGGCGGCGTGCGCCTTGAGCACCACGGGGTAGCCGAGGCGCTCGGCGGCGGCGATCGCCGCTTCGGCGCTTCCGGCGAGCGCGCTCGGCAACACCGCCACGCCGAAGTGCGCGAGGAGTTGCGTGGCCTCGTCCTCGGTGAAGGCGCGTGACGCACGAGCGCGAGCCGCCTTGACAGCCGCGACGAGCGGCTCAGGCAGGCTCGGGTCGAGCTCGGCCGTCGTGGCGCCGAGCGCCGCCTTCGCCCGCGCCCGCGCCTGCGTCCCTCGCGCCAGCGCAGCGGCGGCGTGGGCGGCGATCTCGGCCGAGGCGTAGAGCGGCAGGCGGCGCGCTCGCAGCGCGCCGAAGGCCGGCCGCTTCTCGTCGGCATACAGATCGTGCAGCAGGATCGGCTTCCCCGTTTCCGCGCGGCGACGCGCCAGGAACTCCACGAGCGCGTCATCATAGAGGGCATAGCCGCCAAAAAGCAGCGCGAGGTCGCAGCCGTCCCAATCCAGCACTGGGCCGAGCACCTTTTCGTACACGCGCAGGTCGTACTCCGAGATCCCGCCCATCTCGACGGGATTGCTGACGATGGCTGCAAAGGGCGGCAGGTGCGGGCGGATCGCGTCGACGAGGCTGGCGGGCAACGGCTCGACGCACAGGCCGGCCTCGCTGGCGGCATCGGTCAGGAGCGTGGCGTGGCCGCCGCCTTCTCCCACGAGTGCGATCCGCGAGCCTCGCGGCAACGGCGAGTCGAGAAACGCCTGGGCGACGGCGAGCGCCTCGTCGGCCCGGTCGATCAGCACGGCCCCTGCTTGCAGCAGCGCTTCGCGAGCCACGGCGCTCTCGCCGGCGAGCGCACCGGTGTGCGAGCGGGCGGTCCCCTGCCCTGCCGCCGTGCGCCCGCCGCGCAGGATCAGGACCGGCTTCTCGGCCGCCGTCCTGGCGAGGATCTCGAGGAAGGCGCGCGCCCGACCGCCTGCGAAGCCCTCGACGTAGATCAGCACGACGTGCGTGTGGGGATCGACACGCAGCACGTCGAGGTATTCGTGGATCGCGAGATCGGCCTGGTTGCCGACGCTGATGAAACGCGAGAAACCGACGTGCCCGCGCGTGGCCGCTTCCTGCGCCAGCGCGAAGCCGAGGTTGCCACTCGCGGAAAGGAAGCCAAGGCCACCGAGCGGAAACGGCACGATGGCCGAGAGGTTGAGACGCGCCGGCCCGCTGAAGACGTTCATGCCGTTGGGCCCGACGAGCCGAGTGCCGCCGGCCGCGGCCGCGGCCACCAGCTCCTGCTGCAGGCGCCGGCCTGCTTCCCCGTGCTCCGCGAAACCGGCGGCGTAGACGATGGCAAACGGGATCTGCCGCTCGGCCACCTCGCGCACGGCCGCGAGGCACTCCTGCGCGGGGCGCACGACGAGCGCGACGTCGATTGGGCCCGTGGCCTCGGCGAGCGATTTCAGGAACGGCCGGCCGAGCAGTGAACCACCGCGCGGGTTGACGCCGAAGATCCCGCCCGCGTAGCCCTCGTCGATCAGCGTCTTGAGCAGGATGTAGCCGTACTTGCCGGGCGTCTCCGAGGCGCCGAGCACGGCGACGCCGCGCGGCTCCAGCAGCGGCGCGAGCGGATGCGAGGGCAGCGCCACTCTAGTAGATGAGGCGCCGCAGGTCCCGCTTCAGCACGCCGTTCAGGATGATGCTGCGCATGATCTCGGAGGTGCCTTCCCAGATCCGGTCCACGCGCACGTGTCGGAAATGGCGCTCGGCCGCGAAGTCCTTGCAGTAGCCGCGCCCGCCGAAGATCTGGAGCACGCGGTCGGCCACGCGATTCGCCATCTCCGAGGCGTAGAGCTTGCACATCGAGGCCTTCGCGTGCAGCTCCTTCGGGTCGAAGCGGCCCGAGTCCTCTTCGCACGCGGCTTTGTAGGTCATGAGACGGGCGGCGTAGAGCTCAGTGGCCGAATCGGCGAGCGGAAAGCCGACCGCCTGGTGCTCATGCAGCTTCTTGCCAAAAGCCTCGCGCTCCGACACCCAGGCCTTGGCCTCCTCGAGGAGCCGCTGCGCGGCGCCCAGACTGCGGGCCGCGATGTGCAGGCGCTCTTCGCGGAACCACTCCTTGGTCACGGCGTCGGCCTTTCCCACTTCGCCCAGCACCTGCGACTCCGGCACCTGGCAGTTCTCGAAGACGACCTCGGGATGATCGTCCTCGGTGCGGGTCATGAAACGCGGGTTGCGACCCACGCGCATGCCGGGGGTGCCGACGTCGACCAGGAACAGCGTCGCCTCGTCCGGTCCCGTCATGGCGTGGACGATCGTCGCCGGAGCACGCCCATGGCTCGTCACGAACCATTTCTCACCGTCGATCACCCACGTAGCGCCCTTCTTGACGGCGCGCGTCTTCAGGCTCGAGGTGTCCGAGCCCGCGCCGGGCTCCGTGACGGCGTAGGCGGCGCCAGCCGGCACCAGGTTCCGGATTGCCGGGTCGAGATAGCGCTTCCTCTGCTCCGCGTTGCACGCGAGCAACGCGTTGTAGGGACCGCCGACGTAGCCCCACAGGTCGTTGGTCGCGCGGCCCGCCTCCTCCTGCGCGATCACCTGCTCCAGCACCGAGGAGCCGAGGCCCCCCAGCGCCTTTGGGATGTTCATCGGCCAGAGGCCCTCCTCGACCACTCGCCGGCGCAGCCGGCCACTGATCTCCTCCGGCAGCGGCCCGTTCTCCTCGACCGCCAGTTCGTGCGGGAAGAGCTCCTCTTCCGTGAAGCGGCGCACGCGGGCGCGCAGCGCCGCAAGCTCGGGGTCTAGCTCGAAATCCATCGGCAAAGCCTCGCTTGGTTCGCCGCGATCCTAGCACTCCCCGCGCTGACCGAGGGTCACACGAAGCCGTTGACCGACGCGCGACGGGTGCTATAGCCTGCTCCACGCTTCACGTCCCTGAAGGTCGAGGATGCTGGCGATGGCACGTTCGCTCGAAAAGAACAATGAGCACTTCCGCCGAGCCCTGGCGAAGCTCCCGTTGGGCGTGAGCTCGAACTTCCGCTACTGGGGCGACGCCAATACGCTCTACGTGAAGACCAGCAAAGGGCCGCGAATCTGGGACCTCGACGACAACGAGTACATCGACTACCGGCTCGGCTACGGCCCTGTGATCCTGGGTCATAGGCATCCCGAGGTGGATGCCGCGGCGCGTGAGGGCCAGGAGGTCGGCACGGTCTTCGCGATGTCCACCGAGCGCGAGGCGATCGTCGCAGAGTTGATTTCCGAGATGGTCGAGGCTGCGGAGCTGGTCCGCTTCTCCAACTCGGGCACCGAAGCCGTGATGGCGGCGTTGCGCATCGCCCGCGGCTTCACCGGCCGCGACGGCTACGTGATCTTCGAAGGCAGCTACCACGGCCTGTTCGACGCCGTCATGTGGCAGGCCAACGTCGAGGAACTCCAGAACCCCGACGACGAGCCCGAGCTGCTGGCCTTCGGCCGCGGCGTTCCGGGCTTGAGCAAGCAGCTCCTGCACCACCTCCCCTACAACGACCCCGGCCGTCTCGAGGACGTGCTGAAGCGCCACGCCGACACGATTGCCGCGGTGCTGATCGAGCCGTTGCTCGGGAGCTGCTGCGGCATCCCCTCGACCCCTGAGTTCATCGAGGCCGTGCGCGAGCTGTGCACGCGCCACGGCGTGCTGATGATCGCGGACGAGGTGAAGACCGGCTTCCGCGTCGCCCGCGGCGGCGCGCAGCAGCACTACGGCGTCAAGGCCGACATCTGCACGCTGGCGAAGGCGATGGCCAACGGCTACCCGATCGCGGCGATCGGCGGGCGCGAGGACATCATGCGGGAGTGCCGCCCCGGCGGCGTCACCCACGGCGGAACATATACGGCCGGGGGCATGCCGCTCGCCGCGGCCGAACGCTGCCTGCGCATCCTCCGCGACACCGACGCCCTCGACCGTGTCCACGCCTATGGCCGCCGCATGCAAGAGGGTATGACCCGCATCCTGAACGCCCGCAGCATCCCGCACAGCTACGCGGGCCACCCCAGCATGAACGGGCTGTTCTTCCGCGACACGCCGCCGAAGAACTACCGCGACTGGAAGCGCAGCGACTACACCTTCTACGACACACTGGCCCAGTTCCTCATCGAGCATGGCGTGATGTGCGAGCCGGATTCGCGCGAACCCTGGTTCGTTTCCGCGGCCCACGACGAGGCCTGCCTCGCAGCCACGCTCGGCGCCTTCGAGGAAGGGGTTGATTGGACAATCCGGACCCTCGCCCGGGAGGGCCGTGGCGTCCCTGCCGAACAGGAGGCTTGATGGCGAACGTCTACGACGCGGTCGTGATCGGCGGGGGGCACAACGGCCTCATCGCAGGGGCGTACCTGGCCCGCTCCGGGGCCAAGACGGTTGTGCTCGAGGCGCACCGGAAGGTCGGCGGCGCCGCGGCTACGGAGGCGCCCTGGCCCGAGGCTCCGCAGCTCAAGGTCACCAAGTACTCCTACGTGATGAGCCTGATGCCCGACACGATCCTGAAGGACCTGAAGCTCGCGCAGCACGGCTACAAGGTCTATCCGATGGGCCCCTACTACCAGGCCTGGCCCGAGGGCCGTTCGCTCAAGCTGATAGCCGACGACGCCCAGGCGAACTACGCGTCGATCTCGCAGTTCTCGAAGCACGACGCCGAGACGATGACGAAGTGGGACGAATGGCTGCGCGGCGTCGCCGACGTGATGGGGCCGATGCTGATGCACGTCCCGCCCAAGCTGGGCTCGAAGAGCATCGGGGACCTGATCGAGCAGGCGCGGACCGGCTGGAAGATGCGCAAGCTCGACGTGCGCGGCGTCGCCGACGTCACGCGGCTGTTCACGATGAGCTGCACCGACCTGCTCGACGACTGGTTCGAATCGAAGGAGGTGAAGGCGGCGCTCACCATCAACGGCATCATCGGCACCTGGGGCGGGCCCGACTCGGCAGGCACCGCCTACGTGCTGCTGCACCATTCGATCGGCAACGTCGGCGATGGGCACCTCGGCAGTTGGGGCTTCCCCGAGGGCGGCATGGGCGCCGTCTCGGACGCGATCTGCAAGTCGGCGCAGGCCTTCGGCTGCGAGGTACGCACGCAGTCGCCCGTCGAAAAAGTGATCGTGAAGGACGGCAAGGCCGTCGGCGTCGTCCTCTCAGGCGGCGAGGAGCTGCGCGCCTCGGTCGTCGTCACGACCATCCACCCGAAGATCGCGTTCCTCAAGCACCTCGACAGCAAGGACCTGCCGGCAGACTTCGTGACCGACATCGAACGCTGGAAGACGCGCAGCGGCGTCGTGAAAGTGAACCTGGCGCTCTCCGAACTGCCCGACTTCAAGGCGGACCCGGGCTCGCAACCCCAGGCGCATCACAGCGGCAGCGTCGAGCTGTGCCTGTCCACCCAGTACGCCGAGGAGGCGTTCCAGGACGCGAAAGCGGGCCGCGCCGCGCGCCGCCCGTTCGTGGACGGCACGATCCCGAGCTACTGGGACAAGACGCTGGCCCCCGAGGACTACCACATCTTCTCGATGTTCACGCAGTGGGTGCCGCAGGAGTGGTCGAAGGAGCCGCACCGCGACGAGCTCGAGAAGTACGCCGATCGGATCGTCGACGGCTACACGGAGCTGGCGCCCAATTTCAAGAAGTCCGTGCTGCACCGCCAGGTGCTGGGCCCGTGGGATATGGAGCAGGAGATCGGCTTGATCGGCGGCAACATCTTCCACGGCGAGCTCTCCGCCGAACAGCTCTTCCACATGCGCCCGGCGCCGGGTTATGCCGACTTCCGCACGCCGATCCGCAACCTGTACCAGGCCAGCTCGGCGACCCACGGCGGTGGCGGCGTCACCGGTATCCCGGCCTACCAGGCCTTCAAGCAGTTGATGAAGGACCGCGCCCTGGCGCGCTGAGTTGATTTTGCGCGGCCGGCGTTGGTGGATCACGAACGAACGCATTCCGGCTTGACACGGCGCGGGGAGGCGAGGAGAATCCACTGCCCAGGATCACCGGGTAGGAGGGCGCCTGCGAGTTGCAGCTCGCGGGAGAGCCGCAGGGAGATTCGTCTTGAGACCAGCAGCACACTGGCCCCGTGCCGCGGGACGCTGTCTCCTGCTCGCGACCTCTCTCCTCGCGAGCGCAGAGGCTTTCTCGCAAACACCCCCTGACGGCTGGCGCATCCGTTTCGACGCGTCGCGCGCAGACCTGCTCGACAAGGGCCGGCTCACGCTCGGGTCCGCAACGGCTGCCAGCAGCGGCGTCGACGACCTGGATGAGCCGCACCCTCCCGCTCTGCCCAGTCGCTACCTGGATATCGTGACGCGCCACACGCAGGACGAGCCCGGATGGGCGGCACAGGCCTTGCCGACCGTGCGCTACCGCGCGGAATACCTCGCTCCCGTCGCGGCGGCAGGCAGGACGATCGACTTCTTCCTCGAGACCGACTCCGCCGGTCCGGTGACGCTCACTTGGTCCATCAGCCCCGACCGGGACCTTGCCGCCCACTTCCTGACGCTGCGCGACGTCTCGACCGCTGTGGCCGTGGATCTGTGGTCCCAGGTGGGCTACGCGCTGACCGTGGCCCCGGGGTCGCGACAGCTGCGCCTCGAGCTGACACCTGGACGGATCCCGCCGCCCGTCGCGTACGACCAGCTGGTTTCGACCGACGAGGACACGTCGGCTGCCATCACGCTCTTGGCCGAAGACGCTGCCGGCGCCGCTCTGAGCTACGCGATCGTCGAGCCCCCTGCGCACGGCGCAGTCATCGGAGCAGGCCCGGAGTTGACGTACGGGCCTGCCGCTGACTACCACGGGCCGGATTCCTTCAGCTTCGTCGCCAGCAATGGGAGCGCCGAGTCCAACGTCGCCCGCGTGTCCATCACCGTCAGCTCTGTGAACGATCCGCCCACGGTCAGCGCCGTGAGCGCCACGACCTTCGAGGACGTGCCTGTGCCGATCACGCTCTCGGGCACGGACGTGGACGGCGACGCGCTCAGCTTCAACGTGGTCTCGGCCCCCCTCCACGGGGCCCTGAGCGGGAGCGGCGCGGTAATCGTCTACAGCTCGGCGCCCGACTTCAACGGGTCGGACGGCTTCGCGTATGCGGCCAGCGACGGCGAGGCCCAATCCACGCCCGCCAGCGTGACGATCGCCGTAGCGCCGGTCCACGATCCCCCGGAGGTCGAGTTCACGGTTCCCGGGCCCGCCCGCAACGCCGCGACGCGGGACAACAACCTGGCCTCCACGCTCGAAGGAGCTCGTCTCGTGGCTTTCACTAGCCAGGCCGCCGGCACTCCTGCGACGAACGCACTGGATGACGACCTCTTCACGTTCTGGCAGACCACCAGCGGCCAGAACGCGAACCAGGCGATCACGCTGGAGCTGCCGGCGGGGGCGCCGCCGATCGACCGCGTCCGCCTTGTGAACGGCTATGCCCTGGGCGGCGCGGCCGCCAAACGCTTCGAGGTGCGCGTCTCTACGACGACCAGCGAACCAGACGCCTTTGCGACCGCGCTCAGCGACGTCGCGCTGGACAACGACCGCCTCCAGGACTTCGTCTTCGCCGCACCGGTTGCGGCGCGTTACGTGACGTTCACGGCCCTCGACAACCACGGCAGCGCCTGCTGCATCGCGGTGCGGAACCTCGAGCTCGTCGCTCCCGATCTGGCCGGCGTGCCTTCCTACGCGTACACGCCCGCCAACGTGGCGCTGGCCTCGGAAGGTGCCAGCGTAATGGCGACCAGCCAGTTCGAGGGCTTCGGCGCCAATCTCGCCATCGACGGAAGCACCGCCACGCGATGGGCCTCGGGCGGCGGGCAGCCAATGAACCAGTCCCTCACCGTGACCCTCGCGCGAGCTAAGAGCTACCCGCTGGAGCGGATCCGGATCGCCAACGCCTTCGGCGCCGCGGGCCAGGCTGTCAAGGACTTCCGTCTCGGGCTGTCAAATACGACCAGCGAGGACTCGGCCTTCACAACTGTGCTGAGCGGGAGCCTCCAGGACATCTCGGGCTTCCAGGAATTCGCGATCCCCGGCGGGCCGATGGCAGCGAAGCACGTGCGCTTCACAGCCGTCAACAATTACAGCAGCGCCTGCTGTGTCTCGATCCAGGAGCTTCAGGTCCTCCCGGTCGCCGGTCCGCCAGCCTCGGTTTCGAGCTACCTGAACCCCCTGAACCGCGCAGAGATGGCGCTCGACGAAGTGCCGAGCACCTTCTGGCAGACGGCTTCGGGCCAGACAGCCAACCAGTATCTCGAAGTCCGACTCAACGGACCCGTGGCTTCGGTCGCCGGCGTTCGTCTCCTGGGCTGGACGGCCGGACACTTGAGCAGCGTCAAGGACTTCGACGTTCTGGTGTCGGACTCTGGGGACGACGACGCGGCCTTCTCGCTCGCCTTGTCTCAGACCTTGCCGAACGACGGGCTGGCCCACGACTTCAGCTTCCCGGGCGGGCCGCGCCGCGCACGCTACGTACGCCTGGTGGCGAAGAACAACCAAGGGGGCCCCGCCACCATCGTCGCGACGTTCGAGGTTCGGACGGAGGCCAGCGATGCTCACCTGCTGACCACGAACGCGGCGCTGTTGGGCGCGTCCAGCGAACTGAGCGCCGCCTTCGGCGCGGTCAAGGCCCTCGACGCGAATCCCGAAGCGCCTGGATGGGTCACGGCCATCGGTCAGTCCAGCAACCAGTGGCTGAAGCTGGAGCTCCCGCTGGGGCGGACCTGGGCTGTGGATCACGTGGCCCTGCAGCCACGGGCCGACGGCGTCTCCAACCAATCGCCGCGGGACTTCGAGGTCCAGGTCTCGACAACCACTGCGGACGACGACGCCTTTGCTGCGGTCCTTGTCGGCACACTGCGGAACGACTTCTCCGTCCAGCACTTCTTCTTCCCGAGCGCGGAGGCCCGGTATCTGCGCCTGCTCCTTAAGAACAACTACGGCGGAACGGCGATTGGCCTCCAGCGCTTCGGCGCCTACTCGCCTCAGATCGGGCCGGCCTCGGTGCGCTTCCTCGACCAGTCGGTGGGCAGGGATGCGCCCCTCCGCGGTTGGCAGTGGAGCTTCGGGGACGGAGCCACGGCCGTCGAGCGCGACCCGTTGCAGGCGTTCGCGCAGACCGGGCTCTACGACGTGACGCTCGCGGTCACCGACGAGAGCGGCGCCACGTCATCGATGTCGCGCTCGTATCAGGTGGTCGCCTCACCGCAGGCGTCCTTCACGACGGCGCCGACCGCGCCCGCTGAAGGCCAGGCTGTCGTGTTCACGGACACGTCCGTCGATCCGGCCGGGATCGTCTACCGCGAATGGCTGTTCGGCGATGGCGCCAGCTTCGCGTCGGCTCAGCCTTCGGCCAGCCACGCTTTCCCGGACAACGGAACCTACGCCACAACCCTGCGGGTGACGAACGCCTGGGGCGCGGTGAGCGAGGCTACCGCGAACGTGGGCGTCGCCAACGCGGCCCCGGGCGTCGAGGCGGGGACGAACGCACGCCTGATCGTCGGGGCGCAGTGGCCGCCGCTCTCGGTCATCAGCGATCCCGGCACAGCCGACGGCAGCAGCCTGAGCTGCGCGTGGAGCTTCGGGGATGGTCAGAGCCAGGCGATTCCCGTCTGCACGGTGGCCAGCAGCCGAGTGCCACACCTGTACGTCGAGGCCGGCGTCTATACCGCGACGCTCACCGTGACGGACAAGGACGGAGGCGTCGCGAGCGATGGCCTGACCGTGACCGTCTTCCCCGAGCACGCGGCCATCCCCGACGGCACGTACATCGAGCCGCCGTACTGGGACGACTACAGCGTCAAGGAGCTCGGCGGCGTCGCCGGCCTGCCCAATGGCTACGGTGGCCTCGTGTTCGACCGCAGCGATCCCGGCCGGCTGCTGGTCGCTTCGCCTGCGATCAACGGGAACGGCAAGATCTACTCTGTCGGCGTGGTGCGCGATGCCGGGGGCCACGTCATCGGGTGGAGCGGCGCGCCGACTCCGCTCGTCGACCTCCCCAACGACGATGGCGGCTTGGTGTACGGCCGTGATGGCGTGCTCTTCTCGGCGCAGTGGCCCGACCAGAAGCTGATCCAGGTCAAGCCGGGCAGCGCCCAGATCGACAAGCAGATCTTTCTCCCAGCGCTGGGTCCGCGGGACGTCTCGCTCAACATCGTTCCCTACGGCTTCCCGGGGGCCTGCTCCCTGAAGCTCGTGAGCTACTTCACGGGTCGCTGGTGGTCGGCGCAGCTCCAGCCTGACGGCCTTGGCACTTTCGATCTCTCGGGCGTCACCGAGGCTTCGCCCATCTTCGGTGGCGGCGCCGAGCACCTCGTCTACGTGCCCAGGGGAGCGCCCGTCTTCGAGGACGGAACAGTCCTCGTGACGGAGTGGGATCTTGGCAACGTCGCAAGCTATTCGATCGACGCCAACGGGGATCCCATCGCGGCAACGCGCCGCCTCGTGATCACGGGGTTCCCCTCCCCCGAGGCCTTCGCGATCGACCCGCTCACGGGCGACCTCTTCATCACCAGCCTCGGCGGCTCGCGGATCCGCCGCATCAGCGGCTTCCCGGCTCCCAGCCGGGACCTCAGCTTGACTCCGGGCGCCGCCACGAGTGTCGGCAGCAGCCACACGCTGACGGTACGCGTCGCCGACGGAGGCGGAGCCGGCCGCGCCGGCGTGGGCGTTCAGGTCGCGGTCACGGCTGGCCCGAACGCCGGAGCTCCCGGAAGTTGCGCCCCGGATGCGGGCTGCGTGACCGGCGAGGCCGGCGAGGTGCTATTCGCCTACGTGGGTGCTACCGCTGGCCGGGACACGGTCACAGCTTCCTTCACGACCGATAGCTGCGACACGCGCGCGGTCCAGGCGAGTGTCGACTGGACGTCCACCAACCAAACGCCCGTTGCGATCGCGGCGAGCGTGACGACGCCCGAGGACTTGGCGGTCGCCATCAGCCTCGCCGCCTCCGACCCGGACGGCGATCCGCTGACCTTTGCCGTGTCGTCGGTCCCGGCGCACGGAACGCTCGCGGGTACTCTGCCCAACCTGATCTACACGCCTGCGCCCAACTTCTACGGCTCGGACAGTTTGACGTTCACGGCATCGGACGGGCAGAGCCAGTCCGGCGCCGCCGTGCTCACGATCGACGTGACGCCCGTGAACGATCCGCCGGTGGCACAGGCGGGAGGGGCGACGGTCGCGGAAGACGGCGCCGTCGACGTCACGTTGGTGGGCGCCGACGCGGACGGCGATCCGCTGACGTTCAGCGTCGTGACGCCGCCGCAGTTCGGGGCCCTGTCGGGAACCGGGCCGACGCTCCGCTACGTGCCCGCGGGAAACTTTCACGGCCAGGACAGCTTCAGCTTCGCGGTTTCCGATGGCCACGGCACCTCGGACCCGGCGGCCGTCGCGATCGACGTGGCCTCAGTCAACGAC
Organism: uncultured Acidobacteriota bacterium; assembly: GCA_964442185.1. GTDB lineage: Bacteria > Acidobacteriota > Vicinamibacteria > Fen-336 > Fen-336 > CADEEV01. Next base: position 4,161 of record CAYTWT010000131.1, on the reverse strand, counting down.
GCGCCCGTGGCGCAGGATCAGTCCCTGTCGGCGCTCGAGACGACGCCACGCGCCGTGACTCTCGGGGCGACCGACGCCGACGGCGACGCCCTGATCTACTCGGTCGTGGCCGCGCCGCAGCACGGCTCGCTCAGCGGAGCGGCGCCCAACCTGAGCTACGACCCGGCGCCAGGCTACACCGGGCCCGACAGCTTCACGTTCCAGGCCAGTGACGGGCAGGCGTCGTCCAACATCGCGACGCTGTCCATCGAGGTTGCTCCCAATAACCACGCGCCCACCGCGTTCGACGCCGCCGCGACGACGCTGGAAGACACGCCCGTCAGCGTCACGCTCGTCGCCTTCGACATCGATCTCGACCTGCTCGCCTTCACGATCGTCACGCCACCGGCCCATGGCACGCTCTCGGGCGCGGCGCCGGCCGTCACCTACACGCCCGCCGCCGACGAGCATGGATCCGACAGCTTCACCTACCAGGTTAGCGACGGCGAGCTCGCCTCGAGTGTCGCGACGGTCACGCTCACGGTGAGCGCCGTGAACGACCCTCCGGTCGCGGCCGACCAAACCCTGGAGGTGACGCAGGGCGTCCCGTCGCCTGTCGTGCTGACAGCGACGGACGTCGACGGCGACAGCCTCACCTACTCGATCCTGGCCGAGCCCACCCACGGCGCCTTCTCGGGCGCCGCGCCCAACCTGTTCTACACCTCGGCCGGCGCTTACACGGGGTCCGATTCGTTCACCTTCCTCGTGAACGACGGTCGGGCCGACTCTGTCGTGGCGACGGTCTCGCTCGCGGTCGTGGCCGTTTCGAATCACGCGCCGAGCTGTTCCAGCGCCCAGCCGAACCTCGCCATCCTCTGGCCACCCAATCACAAGATGAAGGGCATCCAGGTGACGGGCGTGACCGACGCCGACGGCGACCCGGTCACGATCCTGGCCAAGCGGATCCGCCAGGACGAGCCCGTGGAGGGCGCCGGAGACGGGAATCGAAGCCCCGATGGCACTCTGACGCCGCTGCAAGTGCGCTCGGAGCGGTCCGGGGGCGGCGACGGGCGCGTCTACCACGTCAGCTTCGAGGCGACCGACGGTGAGGGTGCTGGCTGCACGGGCACAGTGACAGTGTGCGTCCCCCACGACCAGGGTGGAGGCGGGTGTGTCGACGGCGGAGCGCTCTACGACTCCACGGTGGAGCAGCAATGAGCGCCATGGCGAAACGGCTCCCGGACGTGAAGATGCTGAGCCTCCGGCAACCGGGCCGGAATCCCCTTACGCGCGCGAGCGCGCGCTTGCTCGTCGCGGCGCTCGTCGCGGCCGGCCTGCCTGTGCCGGCGCCGGCGGCGGTGACCCGGACCCACACCTTCGACGCCGGCTGGCAGCTCGTGTCGGTGCCGCTGCGAGCTACGGACCCGACACCCGCAAGCGTGTTCGGCGAGGTGGCCGCCCCACGCCGCCTGTACGACTACGCGCTCGGTCAGACGCTCGGCCTCGGCGAAGCCGGCTTCACGAACGTTGCGCCAGGCCGGGCTCACTGGCTGCTCTTGAAGACTCCGACCAGCGTCGAGGTGCAGGGGGAGCTGGTCTCGACCCAGGCGCCGCACGCGGTTCCTCTCAGCGCGGGATGGAACGCGGTCGCGAATCCATGGACCAGCGGGACCGAGTGGTCCGACGCGAGGGTTTCGGTCAAGAACGGCGCGCAGACGCTGCCGCTGAGCCAGGCGATTCAACAGGGCTGGATCGAAGGCACGCTCTCGGAGCCGGATGCCTCGGGGACCGCCTACACGTCTGTCGAGCCCAACGGCGGGGCGATGCTCCAACCCTGGAATGGCTATCTGGCCTTCTCGAACGTAGCTGCCGAGCTGGTGTTCACGCCTCCTCCGCCGGATGCGGCAGCGCCGGTGGTGGAAATCACGGCTCCGCTGGACGGCGACCGCGTGACCGAGCCAATCGAGATCACCGGCACCGCGGACGACGCCAACCTCGTGAGCTGGACGGTCGAGCACTCCCACGGCCGCAACGGCCAGTTCACGGTGCTGGCGACGGGCGACGGGCCCGTGGTCGACGGGGTGTTCGCGAGCTTCGACCCGACGCTGCTGAAGAACGGCCTGCACGTCATCAGGCTTCGCGCCGCCGACGCCGCGGGGCTGACGTCGTCGGCCGCAGTCGCCGTGATCGTCAAGGACAACCTCAAGGTCGGGAACTTCAGCGTGTCTTTCGTGGACCTGGAGGTCCCGGTGTCGGGGCTCCCGATCCGGGTGACGCGAACCTATGACAGCCGGGATCGGTCGCGGGGCGACTTCGGCCATGGCTGGAGGCTCGACGTCTCGACGGTCCGGGTCGAGGCTCGCGACAGTCTGGGCCTCGGCTGGACGCAGACGTCCTCGGGCGGGCCGTTCCCGCAGTACTGCCTGCAGCCGGCGCAGGCGCATCCGGTGGCGGTGGTGATGGCGGACGGGCGGACGTACGAGTTCGACCCGGTTCTGAGCCCGCGCTGCCAGAACTTCGCGCCGCTCACCAGCACCACACTGAGCTTCGTGGCCCGCGCCGGCTCTCCGGCGAGCCTTCTGCCGATCGGCGGCGGGGAGCTGGACGTGGTGGGTGCGGGCGTCGGCTCGGTCCAGCTCTTCAGCGCCACGAGCTTCGACCTGTTCGACCCGCAGCGCTACCAGTTCGCGCGCCCGAACGGGATGCAGTTCGTGATCCACCGGGACACCGGTCTCGAGACGCTGACCGACCTCCACGGCAACACGGTCCAGGTCACTCCGGGCGGGATCCTCCACAGCGCCGGCCTCAGCGTCCTCTTCACGCGGGACGGGGCGAACCGCATCACGCAGATCACGGACCCGGCGGGCGAGGTCCTCAGCTACGGCTACGACGCCGCGGGCGACCTGATCTTCTTCACGGACCGCGAAGAGAACGCGACCAGCTTCGCCTACCACCCGGACCTCCCGCACTACCTCCAGGAGATTCGCGACCCGCTCGGCCGGACGCCGATCCGCAACGAGTACGACGCGGACGGCCGCCTGCTCAGCCACACGGACGCCCTCGGCAGGATCATCCAGTACACGCACGACATCTTGGGCCGGCAGGAGAGCGTGACCGACCGCAACGGCAAGACGCGGACGCTGGAGTACGACGAGCGCGGCAACGTGCTGCGCGAGACGGACCACGACGGGCGGGTCACGGAGCGGACCTTCGACGAGAGGAACAACCGCCTCACCGAGACCGATCCGCTCTTCCACACCACGACCTACAGCTACGACGAGAACGACAACGTGCTCACCGTGGAGGACCCCGAGGGCGGCACCACGGGCTTCACGTACGACGCCGGCGAGCGCGTGCTCACGACGACGGACGCCCGCGGCAAGCTCACGACGAACACTTACGACGCGGCCGGGAACCTGCTCACAACCGAGGACCCGGCCGGAAACGTCAGCGAGTACACGTACGACGCGGCCGGCAACGTGAAGACGCAGGCGGTGACGGTGGGCGGCGTCGCCCAGACCACGAGCTACGACTACAACCAGTATGGGCACCTGTTCCACGAAACCGACGCGAACGGCCACGAGACGAGCTACGGCCTGGCGGTGGACGGCACGCGTCTCTCCCAGACCACCACGCGGACGCTGCCGGGCGGCGGGACAGAGACGCTCACCACGAGCTACCTCTACGACCGCAACGGCCGGATCACGCGCACCACGGACCCGGATGAGACCTTCACGCGGACCGTCTACGACCCGCTCGGGAAGCAGATCGAGAGCTACGACAAGCTCAACCACAAGACGGCCTACGAGTACGACGACCTCGGCCAGCTCATCAAGACGACCTACCCCGACCTCACCTTCGACGAGACGAGCTACGACAACGAGGGCCGGCGGCTCACCAGCACGGATCGCGGCGGCAAGACCACGGCGTTCGAATACGACAGCCTGGGCCGCCTCACCAAGACAATCGCCGCCGACTCGAGCTTCACGACCAACAGCTACGACGCCGCGGGCCGGCTCGTCGGCGCCACCGACGCGCGCGGGAAGACCACGACCTATGGCTACGACTCCGCCGGCCGCCGGACCAGCGTCCGCGATCCGCTCGGCAACGAGACCGTCTTCGGTTACGACGCCAACGGCAACCAGGCCACGGTCCGGGATGCGAGGGGCCAGACCACCACGA
>CAYTWT010000130.1:0-20175 GCA_964442185.1 uncultured Acidobacteriota bacterium | reverse complement strand
GGATCGCGCGCCGGCCCTGGGCGCGCGCCAGAGGTCTCCCGTGGAAGTGACAGCGGGACTCCTCAGGGGCCGTTGGACGGCCCCGATCCTGTGGCACCTTTTCTGGGGTGGCAAGAGCTTCTATCAGCTGCTCCGCGAACTGGACGGCATCAGCCGCCAGTCCCTTGCACACGAGCTCGAGGAGATGGAGGCAAACGCGCTCGTGGCGCGCCGCTTCCATCGCAGCGGCTCGGTCAAGGTCGAGTACGTCCTCACGTTCCTGGGTGAGAGCCTGCGGCCCGTGCTGGGCGTGATGTACGAGTGGGGGCTGCATGCCCTCGCTGCCTCGGACGCGGAAAAGCCGGCCGTCATGGAAGCACAGCCGGCGCCTGCAGGACGAGCACTGACGGATCGGCCGTAGTCGGCAGCAGAGACGGGCCGGTCTGCTTCAACGGACAACCAAACGAACGGGCAGCGCTTGTCGCCGCCCGATGGAGAGGTGCTCACGTGAGAATGCGCATATTCCTGGCCCTGACGCTGGCGTTCGCCTGCGTCCGACCGGCGGCCGCTCAAGGCGTGCAGACCGGACAGTTGATCGGGGTCGTCCGCTCAGCCGATGCCCAGACGCTTCCCGGCGCCTCGGTAACAATCAAGTCCCCGGCCCTGCAAGGGAGCCGGGAGGTCGTCACCGATGCGAACGGGGCCTATTCCTTCAAGGGCCTGCCCAACGGTACGTACACGGTCACGGTACAGCTCAGCGGCATGGCAAGTGTCGAGCAGAAGACGGTCGTCCCGCTCGGTGGCGCCGCCCGTGTCGACGCGACGCTGCAAGTGAAGAGCGTCGAAGAGACGATTGTCGTCACGGCCGAGATGTCCTCGGTCCTGACCACCTCCCAGGTGGGCGCCAACTACGAAGGCGCCACGGTGCGCACCCTGCCCACCTCGCAAACCCTCGCCGGCATCGCCGAGCTCGCACCCAACCTGACCAACGACACGCCGAACGCCGACCAGGTCAGCATCGCGGGCGGCTTCGCCTACGACAACGTGTTCCTGATCGACGGCGTCGACGTCAACGACAACCTGTTCGGATCCCCGAACAACCTGTTCATCGAAGACGCCATCGAGGAGACCCAGGTGCTCACGTCGGGCATCTCCTCCGAGTACGGGCGCTTCTCGGGCGGCGTCGTGAACGCCGTCACGAAGCGTGGCGGCAACGAGTTCTCGGGAAGCTATCGGGCCCAGCTCAACAACCCCAAGTGGGCCAGCCTCAATCCCTTCGAGAAGACCAGCAACGTGCAGCGCAAAGACGACGTCACCCTTGCGCACGAAATAACCTTCGGGGGACCACTGCTCAAGGATCGGCTCTGGTTCTTCCTCGCCGGCCGCACCGCTTCGACGCTGACCAGCAACGTGTTCCCCGATACCGGCATCGGCACCGACGTCACTCAGGACAACAAGCGCGGCCAGCTCAAGCTCACCGGAACCGTGAGCCCGAACCACACGGTGTCGGCGACCTATCTGAACAACGCGACCGAGCAGACACAGCCGTCCTTCGGCTTCGCGACTGCCGGCCTCCGCTCGATCGACCCCAACACGATCGCGACGCGCTCGCTGCCGAATACGCTGTTCGTGACGACCTACACAGGCATCCTCAGGCCCGACGTGGTCCTCGAGGCGCAGTACTCCGAGAAGAAGTTCGAGTTCAAGGATTCCGGTGGCAGCGACACCAACCTCGTCTCCGGCTCGCCGTTCCTGACGCTCGGAGCCACGACGAACGCGCTCGGTCACTACAACGCGCCCTACTTCGACGCGACCGACCCCGAACAGCGCGACAACCGACAGATCGCGGCCTCGCTCTCGTATTACCTGGCAACCGGCAGCCTGGGCCGTCACGACCTCAAGGGCGGCTACGAGAACTACCGCAGCACCAACACGGGCGGGAACTCCCAGTCGCCGACGAACTACGTCTTCTACGCCGACTATGCCCAGAGCGCCAGCGGCCAGCCCCTCCTGGATTCGGGCGGGTTCATCATTCCCAGTTTCGTGAGCGGCGAGAGCGTCCGCACGCTCTACCTGGCCGAGCGCAACGCACGCATCGACACCACGACGCAGTCGTTCTTCCTGAACGATCACTGGCAGATCGACAGCCATTGGTCCGCGAATCTCGGCGTGCGCTATGAACGCGTGCGCAGCGAGGCGACGGGCGGCATCGTCGGCATCGACACGGACACCATCGTTCCGCGCCTGGCAGTTTCCTTCGACCCGAAGGGCGATGGCCGCTACCGGATCGACGCGACCTATGCGCACTACGCGGGCAAGTACAACGAAGCGCAAACGGCCGGCAACACCAACGTCGGCACGCCCAACTACCTGTACCAGCTCTACGTCGGCCCGAGCGGCGAAGGCCGTAGCTTTGCCCCTGGTTTCGACAGCGCCAACTACGTCAATACGGGCGGCGTGTTCCCGACGGCCAACGTGTTCTTCGACGACAACCTGTCCTCGCCTATCACCAAGGAGTTCAGCGTCTCGGCGAAGGCGGCGATTGGCCAGGGTGGCGGCTACGTCGCCCTCACCTACACGAAGCGCGAGATGAGCAACTTCTTCGAGGACTTCTTCGGGATCGACGAAGGCACGACGACGGTCGTCCAGAATGGCGTCAATTACGGCACCTTCGACAACCGTGTTTTCCGCAACAGCGACATCCCGACGCGACGCTACCAGGGCCTCTCCGCGCAGACGGCGTATCGGCCGACGACCAACTGGGGGCTGTACGGCAACTACACGATCCAGCTCGAGAACGAAGGCAGCTTCGAAGGCGAGCTGCGCAATCAGCCGGCCCAGAGCTCGGTGTTCGGCAACTACCCGGAACTCTACGTCCCGGAGCGGAACTTCCCCGAGGGCCGCAACGCGTCCTTCCAACGCCACAAGGTCCGCGGCTGGACGACCTACGACCTGTCGCTGGGTCGCGTTGGCTCGCTGGCGTCGGCCCTGATCTGGCGCTACGACTCGGCCCTGAGCTACAGCCTGGTCAACGCGGCCGTACCGTTCTCGGACATCCAGCTCTCGCGCGATCCGGGCTATGCGGGCCCGCCCCCGACTCAGCAGTTGTTCTTTGGCGGCAAGGGCACGCAGGACTTCGCGGGTTCCCACAAGTTCGACATCGCCCTCACCTACAGCATCCCGCTCATCAAGTCCCTTTCCCCCTACGTGAAGTTCAGCATGGTCAACGTGCTCAACAACGACAAGCTCACGAGCTGGAATACGGCCGTGAGCCCCGACAACAACGGACTGAAGGACGCCGACGGCCTGCCCACGCAGTTCATCCGGGGCAGCCGCTTCGGGACGTCGACGAGCGCCGCGAACTTCCCGCTCTCGTACCTGTCGACCGGTACGGCGGTCCGCTCGCGCGCGTATGACTTCGCCCTCGGGTTCCGCTTCTAGACGCAAGCTCAGTCCCGGCTGCCGTCGGCCGGGGTATCGTGAGGGCGTCGGGCCGGGATCGCCTCTGGCTCGGCGCCCGTTTCCGTGAGAGGAGCAGCGATGTCGTCGCGCGCCGGCTTGTGGGCAGCATGCCTCGTCAGCGTTTGCAGCCTGGCGTGCACCCGCCCCTCCCGCGGGGCACCCTCCTTTCCCGGCGCGCCGGTCGTACTCATCTCCATCGACACGCTGCGGGCCGATCACCTGCCCGCCTACGGTTACAAGGGGGTCGCGACACCCGCCCTGGACGCGCTCGCACGCGACGCGATCCTGTTCGAGAACGCCTACTCGCCGGTGCCGCTCACGCTCCCGGCTCACGTGTCGCTGTTCTCAGGTCAGTTGCCGCCGAGCCATGGCGTCAGAGACAACCTTGGCTACGTCTTCGCTGGCGCACAGACCGTCACGCTCGCGGGGCTGTTGAAGGCGCAAGGCTATGCGACGGGTGCCGCTGTCTCCGCTTACGTGCTCCATCACAGCACTGGCGTTGTCTCGGGCTTCGATTTTTTCGAGGACAAGGTCGACGTCTCAGCCGGCGGAGCCTCGATCGGCGAGGCACAGCGCTCGGGCGCCGAGACGGCGCGCCTCGCGCTCGAGTGGTTGGGCGGGGTTGGCGCCCGCCCCTTCTTCCTGTTCGTACACCTGTACGAGCCGCACTCGCCGTACGCTCCACCCGAGCCCTACCGCAGCCGCTACGCGGCCCTGCCCTACGACGGCGAGATCGCGGCGGCCGATGCGAACGTGGGAGCGGTGCTGGAGGTCCTGAAGCAGAAGGGGCTCTATGCTCCCGCCCTCGTCGTCCTCCTCTCAGACCATGGCGAGGGCTTGAACGAGCACGGCGAGGAGTACCACGGCATCCTCCTGTACCGCGAGGCTCTCCACGTCCCGCTCTTGGTGAAGCTGCCCGGCGCCGCGCGCGCCGGCGAGCGCGTGGCCCGCCCGGTCGGCCTCGTCGACGTGATGCCCACGATCGCCTCCCTCGTCGGCATCGAGCCTCCCGTGGGCCTCGCCGGCCGGCCCTTCTTCGGTCGCAGCCCGGAAGCCTCTGGTGCCGTCTATTCGGAGACGTTCTACCCACGGATCCACCTGGGCTGGAGCGAGCTGCGCTCCCTGATCGATGCGCGCTACCACTACATCGACGGTCCGCGGCCCGAACTGTTCGACATCGCCGCCGACCCCGCAGAACGCACGAACCTGCTGGCCACCGATCCGGCTCGTGCGGCTTCGCTGCGCGACGCGCTCGGGAAGCTGCAGGCGTCGTTCGTAGCGCCGGTTGCGGTGTCGGTGGAGCAGAGCGAGCGCCTCGCGGCACTCGGCTATCTCGGGGCCACGGCCGCTGCCCACGAGGGTCCGCTGCCCGATCCGCGTGAGAAGCTGCCGGTGCTGGCTGACGTGCAGTCCGCGTTTCGCCTGGGCGCCGCGGGCCGGGACGCCGAGTCACTCGTGTTGCTGCGTCGTGTGCTGGCGGGCAACCCCGGCTTCTTCGACGTGCAGTACCAGATGGCCGAGACGCTCACGCGCTTGGGCCGCTACCAGGAGGCCTACGCCGGCTACCGTGCGGCCCTCGTCAGCAACCCGGCCCTCGCCGGACCGACGGGCCTCGCTCTGGCTCGTGTTTGTCTCGCTCTGGGCCGCCACGAGGAGGCCGCAGCCAACGCGCGCCTCGGTCTCGCGATGCAACCCGCACGCGCTCACGAACTGCTGGCGCGGGCGGCGCTGGCACGCGAGCACCTCGACGAAGCCGAGCAGGAGGCCCTGCTCGTCTCCGGAGACCGCGTGGCCGAGGGCGGAGCGGCGGTGGTGCGGGCCGAGATCCGGATCCGCAGGAACCAGCCGGCGGGGGCGCTCGAGATCCTGGACGCCGCCCCCAAGACGCTGCCGGGCGACGGCGCCGCGCGCGTGCGCGATCTCGCGTTTCTCCGTGGCGACGCGCTCGCGCGTCTGGGCCGCTATCCCGAAGCGCGCACGGCCTTCGAGGCGGAGATCGCGAGCTTCCCGGACAACGCCTCGGCCTACGCGCGGCTCGCCATCGTGCTGGCACTCGAGGGCCGGCGCGCGAGCGAAGTGAAGGGCGTGCTCGAGCAGATGCTGCAGCGCAATCCCGGGCGCGAGGCCGAAGCACTCGCTGCGAAGACCCTGGAGTCGATGGGGAAGCCGCAGTAGACTCCGCCCGGTTCGACAGCATGAATGCCCGCGCCCAGGCAATGTGGACGAAGACGGCGCTCCACGTCTGGCCGGAGCGCTACGTGCTCGCGAGCCTGCGGCTCGAAGCTCTGGCGGGCGCGGCTGCGCTGGCCGCGCACCCGTCTCGGGCGTTCGCCGCCCTGGTTGTCGAGCGTGATGAGGTCTCCCTGACGGTCCGCAAGGATCTCTGGGACGAGGCCAGCCTCGAAGCCACCGCCGTGGCCGGTCCGTTTCGCGCAATCACGTTCGACGTCAACATCGATCTCGACGTCTGCGGCTACCTGGCTCCCGCGGCCGAGCGGCTCGCCACGGCCGGGATCGCCATCGTCCCGCAGTGCGCCTTCCTCAAGGACCACCTGCTGGTCCACGAGCGCGATCTGGCGGCGGCCGTCGCTGCTCTCGAAGCCTTGATCGCCGAGTCCCGCGCCTCGGCTTAGTCGTTACAGCGAGCGGCCGCTCAGCGACAACAGGTCGTCGACGCGCAGCGGCTCGCGGCTGACGAAGCCTTCGCCGAACTCGACGCCGATCCGCTGCCCGGCCCGACGGGCCGAGAGCTCCGCAGCGCGCCGGAAGCCGTCGAGGGGCAGCGCCACCCTTTCGCCCGGCGAGGCCGCGAACTGGCTGGCGAACGCCGCGATCGCCTTCAGCTTGATTTCCCAGAACGGCGTGATGTCGACGATGAAGCTGGGCTTCACCTCCTCGGCCTCGGTCACGCTGGTCGCATACACGAGCTTGGCAGGCCGGAAGGCGCCGCCGAGCTCGGGGCGGTAGGCGCGCAAGCCCGCCACGAAGCACGCGTCGTACACCAGGCGGCTCGCGGCCGTGTGATCCGGATGCCGCTGCTTCCAGTGCGGAAGCATGACGACTCGCGGCCGAAGCCGGCGCAGCGCTTCCACGATCACGTCGCGCTGCTCGGGCACCGAGCTGAGACGCGAGTCGGGCAGGCCGAGCGACTCGCGATGCGAAGCGCCCAGGATACGGGCGGCCTCGGCGGCTTCGCCGGCGCGTGTCTCCGGCGTGCCGCGGCTGCCGCTCTCGCCTCGCGTCAGGTCCACGATCGCGACACGGCGGCCGCGCGCGGCCTCGAGCGCCAGGGTTCCGCCCATGGTCAGCTCCGCATCGTCGGGATGGGCGCACAGCGCCGCGATCTCGAACTCAGTCACTGTCCAAGGACTCTTTCGTAGTACTTCTCGTACTGCGTCACGAGCTTGTCGGCGCTGAAGAGCTGCTCGGCGCGTTCGCGGCCAGCGTTGCCCATGCGCCGGCGGAGTTCGTCGTCGCGCAGGATCTCGATGCTGCGCGCGGCCATCCCCTCCACGTCGCCGACGGGCAGCAGGTACCCGGTGACGCCGTTCGCGACGACCTCAGGCATGCCGCCGGCATCGGAGCCGATCACCGGCACCGCGGAGGCCATCGCTTCGAGGGCCGACAGGCCGAACGACTCGAGCTCCGACGGCAACAGGAACACGTCGGCCATGCCCGCGATTTCCTCGATGCTCGCCTGAGCGCCCAGGAAGCGGACGCGCTCGCTGATCCCGAGCCGGCGGGCGAGGGCCTGAGCCGAGGCGCGCTCCGGGCCTTCGCCGGCCATCAGCAGGACCCCCGGCACCTCGCGGTTCACGCGCTCGAAGATGCGAACCACGTCCATGATCCGCTTCACCGGCCGGAAGTTCGAGATGTGCAGCAGGATCTTGTCCTCGGGCCTCGCGAACGCGGCGCGGTCCTTGTAGGCGCGGCTCGCGCAGTAGTCGGCCGGATCGATGAAGTTGTGGATCACTTCGATGCCGTTCGTGATCTGGAACTCGTCGAGCGTCATCTGCCGCAGGAAGTGCGAGACGGCGGTGACGCCGTCGGAGTTCTGGATCCCGAAGCGCGTGATCTCGAAGAACGAGCGGTCCTGGCCCACCAGCGTCACGTCGGTGCCGTGCAGCGTGGTCACCAGTTTGGGCGCCACCGACCCGAGCATCTGCTGCGCCAGGAAGCCGACCACGGCATGCGGGATGGCGTAGTGGACGTGAAACAGGTCGAGCCGCCGCTCGCGCGCCACCTCGGCCATCTTGGCGGCGAGCGCCAGGTCGTGGGGCGGATACTCGAAGAGCACGTAAGACGACACGTCCACCGCGTGAAACGAGATGTTCTGGTGGAAGTCGCCGAGGCGGAATGGCAGGCGATACGAGATGAAGTGAATCTCGTGGCCGCGCCGCGCGAGATGCTTGCCGAGCTCGGCCGCGACCGCGCCCGAACCGCCGACCGTGGGGTAGCAGGTGATGCCGATCTTCACAGCGCGATCACCTGGTGGCCCTTCGCCCATGGGTCGATGCGCTCGCGCAGTTCGGGGATCACGGCCTCCCCCTGCCGCGCTATGAGGCCGACGAACCCCAACACGCGCTCCTGCGGCCTGCCCCCGGGGAACAGCGCGTCGCGCGTGCGCCGCAGGCGCGACGCGCGGGCCGAGTCGCGCTTCTTGAGCGCTCGCATGGCCTTCTCCCCGAGACCCTCGAGCTGGTGCAAGGCGCGGCCCTTGGCTGAGTCCGCGGCCGCCCGCAGGGTCGGGTCCAGGGCGCCCAGCGCTTCGCCGATCGCTTCCATCTCACGCGTGATCGCTTCGCGCGCGCGGGCGAAGGCGGGCTCGATCCCCGGGTTGCTCTCGTGCGCCCAGCGCGCGATCAGCAGCTCGGGATCGGCCTGCAGGTCGATCAGGGTGAGCCCCTCGGTTGCAAGCGCTCGCGCCGGGCTCGATTCCACGAGCGTGACGCCAGGCCGCGGAAAGGCGACGGGCCGCGGGATCCCGAAGTGCGCATAGGAGGGCCCGATCTGAGCATGGTAGGCGATCTCGGCCGGTCCGCCCACGTAGGCGGCAGTCGGCAGCAGGTGATCCTGCACGAGCGGCCGGAGTAGCGCGCCTGGGCTCCAGGACGACGGATCGGCTTCGAGGGCGGCGACCGCGTCGTCGAGGCTGATCCGGCGGCTGAGGCTGCGCACTTCGAGCCCATGCTCCGAGAGCGCCAGCGCGCGGCGCTGTCCTTCCATGACCACCAGGGTGTTCAGGAAGCCCTCGCGCACCGGGAACTGCTGGTGGTAGCCCGCGGCGACCAGTGCTCGGCCCACGGGCGCCGCAAGCTGCGAGGTCGGCGAGGCTTCGAGGATCTCGCGCTTCAGAATCGGAACCATCAGCGACTTGACCGCCGGGTCGGTTGGATCGAGGACGACCAGATTGGGCAGCAGCGTGGAAAGAAAGGCGCCGAAGGCGTCGGACATCGAAACGCCCGGTCGATAGCAGGCCGCGAGCTTCGGCAGCAGCGCGTCCCGATGTGCTCCGGCGGGGAGCGCCTCCGTGAGCTCCGCCAGCAGCTTTGTGATCGTGTCATCGAGCACGATGGAAGAAGCCGGCAGGCCGCGGGGCTCGTCGCGGGGCATGTAGCGCAGGGTTCGCAATTGGCCCGCGGCATCGAGCACGGTGGCCTCGCGGATCTCGGCAAAGTCGTGATCGTCGGCTGCCACCCAGAAGACCGGTACCACGCTCGTGTGGCGCCGCGCTTCGAGAGCAGCGGCGAGCTGCATCGCAGCCAGCGCCTTGTACAGGACGTAGAGCGGCCCGCCGAAGAGCACCGCCTGCTGGCCGGTGACCACGGCCACGGTCTTTTCGTCGGCGAGCGTCGCAGCTCGCGCGGCGGCGGCTGCCGCCCCGCGGGCGCGCTGCTGGCGGACGAGTGCCTCGGCCATCTGTCGGCGGGGGTGGGGATAGGCGCTGGTGTGCTGCGCAGCCTGAGCGACCCTCGGCAAATCCCAAAGCCCACCCTCGAAGAAGGGCCCGGCCGCGGCCGCCCCGACGAGGTAGTCGCGATGCAGGAAGCTCGGGGCATCCTGGAACGTCCCGTAATCGACGAGGGCCGAGGGGCGATCTGCCATGGGGCCGCCATTATAGGTCATGGGCATTGGCCGAGAGGGTACGCCCGCGGGGCTCGCGCCGGTCCACTGAGAATCGCCGCAAGCCCTTCCGAATGCTGGACTTCGGTGCCAGTTGCGTTGACACTCTTTTGTCTTTGGTGTTACAGTCGCGTCTCTTAGGGCTGCGCTTCATGACGCCGTCGTCAGCGGCGTCTAGCACGAGATCAGGGTCCGCCAGGGAACATGGATCAGAAGACAGGCTTCGGCGAGCAGATGCCCGCCAGCATTGGCCGCTACCAGGTGCAGGGCAGCATTGGCTACGGCGCGATGGGCGCCGTCTACAAGGCCTTCGACCCGCTCATCAAGCGCACGCTCGCGATCAAGACGATCCGCCTCGATATCCCGCGCAACAGCCCGCAGTACAAGTCGTTCATCGAGCGCTTCTACCACGAGGCGCGGATTTCCGGCACGCTCAGCCACCCGCACATCGTGACGCTGTTCGACATCGGCGAGGAGCAGGCGATCCCCTATCTCGCGATGGAGTTCGTCGAGGGGGACACGATCTCCTCGCTGCTCGAAAAGGGCGTCAAGTTCCTGCCCGAGAAGGTGATCAGCCTGGTGAGCCAGGTGGCCTCGGCCATCGACTACGCCCACACCAAGGGCGTCATTCACCGCGACATCAAGCCGTCCAACATGATCCTTTCGGAGGATCGCCTCAAGGTCACCGACTTCGGCATCGCAAAGCTCGTGGACAGCGAGATGACGCAGGCGGGGCAGCTGCTGGGCACGCCGTCCTACATGTCGCCCGAGCAGGCGATGGGCGACAAGCTCGACGGGCGCAGCGACATCTTCTCGCTGGGCGTGTGCGCCTTCGAGATGCTCTCGGGCGAGCAGCCGTTTCCGGGCACCAACGTCACCTCGATCCTCTACAAGCTCGTTCACGTGGACCCGATCGAGCCCGCGAACCTGGAGATGAATGGCCTGGTGCCGCAGAAGTGGCATGAGGTGTTCAGCAGGGTTCTCGCAAAGAAGCCCGACGACCGCTACCAAACCGGCGGCGAGTTCGTCCAGGACCTCGAGTACTGCCTCGGTTCCTGGTTCGGGGGCATGGGCATCGAGAGTTCGGCCGAAATCGGCGCCACCGTCGCGATACCCTCGGCCGCGGGCCGGGCCCAGACCGACGTGCCGCTGCCGAGCCCGCCCGAGATCACGGCGGCCATCGCCCGCGACGAGCTCGCGGCTCTGCACGAAGCGCCCGCCACGATCCAGCCGTCGGCCACGAGTCCGGGCGCCGTGGCGAGGCCGGCCATCGAGGTCACTGCAGCGATGCCGCGCGTCCGCGTGCCGGAGCCGGCCGAAGCGGATTCGCCGATGACGGTGCAGATGAAGCCGCCGCTGCTCGAGGACCTGAAGACGACACCGATGCCGGTGCCCGCCGCTGCGACCCCGCCGCTCGAGGAGGACTACGGGACGGTTGCGATGAAGGCGCCCTTCGCCCCGACCAGGCGGGAAGCGCCGGAGGGGACGATCGCCCTGAAGGGCTCGCCGTCCGCGGCGTCAGCGCCGCCGAGGCCCGAGCTGCCGACACTGCTGCCGCCGCCGACGATCCGCCAGTCGGCGCCGGTGCTCGACGCGCCCACGCTCCGCTCCGCGCCGACGCGGCCGTTCTCGACTCCGGCGCCGCTTCCGCCGCCCGCCGCCGCCCTGCGGCCGGCGCCGCCCGTGCCGCGCCGCGGTGTCTCGCCGCTGCTGGTGCTGGGTCTCTCGGCCGGCTTCTTCTTCCTGGCGATCGCGGTTGCGGCGATCGTGTGGCTCCGCCAGCGCGGGGGCACGGCCGAGTTGCCGGAGCAGGCGCCCATGGTCGAAGCGACTCCGGTCGCAACACTCCCGGTTGCGCCGCCGCCGGCCGCGGTCACGGGCTCGCTGCACATCGAAACGGTTCCGCCCGGAGCGAGCGTCGTCGTCAACGGCGAGGCGCGCGGCACGTCGCCACTCGACCTGACAGCATTGGCCGTGGGCAACTACGAGGTCCGGGCGGAGCTGGTTGGCTACAACACCGCCTCTCAGACCGCGACGATCGTCGCCGACACGCCGAACCTCCAGTTGACGCTGAGGCTCGGTCGCACGGCGCCCGCGCAAGGCTCGCTCGAGATCAGCTCAGACCCGGGAGGCGCCACGGTCACGGTCGACGGGAACCCGGCCGGTCAGACGCCGATCGTGGACCTGAAGCTCAAGCCCGGCGAGCATCGCGTCGAGGTGATGGGCGAAGGCCACGAGCCCTGGGCCGGCAGCGTCAGCATCGAGGCCGGCAAGAAGGCGCGCGTCGCCGCTGTGCTCACGGCCATCCCCAAGGCCACGCCCACGCCGCCCCCGCAGCTCGATACGACCAGGATCTATCTCAACACCGCTTCCGACGTGGATCAGCTCGCGAAGAAGCTCTCCGGGCCCTCGGCCTCGTATCCCTCGGGCGCGCCGCGACTCAAATCGGGCGACTCGGTCTCCGTCTCGGTCACTTTCGTTGTGGACGAGACGGGAGAGGTCGTGGACCCAAAGGTGATCGAGTCGGCTGGCAGGCAGATCGACGACGCCGTGCTCTCGGCCCTGCGCAACTGGAAATACCAGCCGGCGACGAAGCAGGGAACCGCGGTCAAGGTGAAGATGACCTTCAAGCAGACCTTCCGAGCGGGGTAGTCGCGGGGCCCCCGGCCGTGGCGAAGCTGATCGTCAACCCGAGTTCGGCGTCGCGGCGCGAGATCCCGCTGCCGCGGTCGGTGCTCTCCATCGGGCGCGACCCCGGCAACGACGTGGTCCTGCCCGACGCGATGGTGTCGCGCCGCCACGCGGTCGTGGAGTTCCGCGGCAGCCAGTACTACATCCGCGACTGCAATTCCTCGAACGGCTCGCTCGTCAACGGCGACCGCATCAGCGAGCGCAACCTGCGCGACGGGGACCTGGTTGCGATCGGCACCGCCCGCATCCTGTTCCGCGACGAGCTGAGCCTCGAGGACTTGAGCGGCAAGATCGTCCAGCATCCCTCCTCGCGGCGCCTCTCGTGCGCGAGCTGCGGCGCCGACTATCGCAAGGGTGACCTGTATTGTCGCCAGTGCGGCGCCGGCATCGCGCCGCCGCCGCCGCAGAAGGCGGTGTGCGTCAGCTGCGGCACGGCTGTGCCGTTGCCCGCCAAGTTCTGCAGCGCCTGTGGCCAAGACCTGCCGGCCGACCTCAGCGCTGTCGCGGTGCCGGAGCCGCTTCCGCCGGCCCCTCCCGGATCCGCGCCGTCGGCCGTACCGCTTGGCGAGGCCGCGGCGAGCGTCGACGTGGCGGCGCCGGCGTCCGAGGCTCCGCCCGCTGTCTCGGCCAAGCCCGAGCCTGCGTCTCCGCCAGAACCATTGCCCGAGCTCGAAGTCGCGCTCGAGCCCGCGAAGACGCATTCGCCGCACTTACACGGCGCGCCATCGCCGCTGGCGCCACAGCTCCGGCCTGCGCCGATCGCGTCCGTGCCCCCTCGCCCGGCCAGCGTCGCGAAGCCGGCGGCCCGCGGCGCGCGGAGGCGCGGGCCTTCCGAACCGGCGGGCGCCGGGGCGCGGCTGGGCGCCGGGCTCATCGACATGGCGATCGTGTGGTTCAGCCAGTTCCTGCTGATCGGGCCCGTGGCCTGGTATTGGTGGGGCCACGAGCTGCCGCGTGACCCGGCGCAAGTGCCGTACCTGCCGATCCTGCTGTCGCTGGCCGTCGTGCCGGTGGCGCTCCTGGCAGCCGCCGGCTATTTCGTCTACGGCTGGGGTGTCGCGGGTGCGACGCTGGGCAAGCGGGTGCTCGGTCTGGGCGTCGAGACGCAGAAGGGCGAGTATCCGATCGGCGTCTCGTGCGCCGCCACGCGATTCTTCGGGTACTTGATTTCGAGCGTGCTGCTCGGCTTTGGCTTCCTGATGATCTTCTTCGTCGGCGAGGCCCTCCATGACCGCATCGCGCACACCCGTGTCGTGCGGAGGGACGACTGAGCATCGAGAAGCTGAGCGCGCCGCCCCTCGCAGGGGAGCCTGCGGCCGCGGTCGTTTCGGAGCTCGCGCCGGCGCCAGGCATAGTCCCCGTACGTTCGCGAGCGCTGCGCGCTGTCTGGGAGCTGCTGCACGATCTCTCGATCGTGGTCCTGTTCTGCTTCTTCGTGATCACGTTCGTCGCACAGCTGTTTCGCGTGCAGGGAACCAGCATGCTGCCGCTGCTCGGGGATGGCGAGCGCATCCTCGTCAACAAGGTCGTCTACCGCTTCTGGGCGATCGAGCGTGGCGACGTGGTGGTGTTCTGGTACCCGAAGGACCCCGAGGTCTCGTTCATCAAGCGCGTGGTGGGCTGTCCTGGCGACAGCGTGGAGATGCGCAAGGGGACCCTCTATGTGAACGCTCAGCCGGTTCCCGAGGCCTACGTCAAGCGCCAATTCCGCGACGACGAGAGTTATGACCCGGTGCAAGTTCCGAGTGGCCACTACTACGTCCTTGGCGACCACAGGAACGGCAGCAACGACAGCCGCAGCTGGGGCGAGGTGCCGGAACGCTACATCTACGGCAAGGCGCTCTTCCGCTTCTGGCCCTTGTCGAAGATCGGCCTGATTCAGTAGCAGGCGCCGACGCTGGCTGGCGGGGCGCCAGATTCACTCTGGCGCGCAGCGGCTGGGGGTAGTGCTTCGCGCGGGGGGGGGTGCATGGTTTCCGTATCCCCGCCCGAATTCTCTAAAGCCGGAAGAGGTAGCTGAACTTCATGAAGAAGCCGTCGGTGTCGCGCGAGAGGCGCCGGAAGGAGAAGGCGTCGTCCTCCTGGAGCGAGCCTCCATACCCGGCGAAGAAGACGGTGCCGGGGGTCGGCTGCCACGCGAACAACACATCGACGCGCAAGCGGTTGTCGCGGTAGCCCAGGGCGGGCTCGTAGGCGCCGCTCTCCGGATCCCGGATCAGGATCGGCCGCTCGGTGCGCGAGTCGTCGCGCAGGTCGTCCTGGCTCTGCGCGTCGTATTCGGCGATCACGCGGGCGAAGATCGCGCGGGTCGCCTGGTACTCTAGCTTGAGGCGCGGAATCTGGCGCCGGCCCACCAGGCTCAGGTCGCTGCGGCGCTTGAACTGCTGCAGGTTGTAGAGCGCGTTCAGGCGCAGTTGGCTCGTGGGCCGCCAGGCGGCCTCGACGGTCACGTACCAGATGTCGGCAGCCGACCACTCGAAGAAGTTCTCGTCCTTGCCCCAGAGCAGTTGCACGTTGCCCGAGAAGCGCTTGAAATCGGGGGTGGTGAGGCTCAGCACGTAGTCGAGGTTGGACAGCGAAGCCACGCCCACGAAGGGCAGCGTTTCGCCGGGGTGGTCGCCCGCGAGCGCGTAGTCGGAGTAGAGACTTGGGTCGTAGCCGAAGCTTTCGATCAGCAGCGAAGCCCCTGCCTGCCAGCCACCGCGCAGCGTCGCGTTGTTGTTGACGTGGAACTTCTTGTCCTGGACTCCGCCTGCGCCGAAGAACGCCTGATACGGCCAGATGCCGTCGACGACGAGGTCCGTGGTCCAGGTCTCGAGTGTTGCGCCCGGCGCGCCGAAGAAGCTGACGCGCTGGTCGAGGTTCGCGCGCACGATGCCCGGCCGACCGATGAAGCCTGCCGCGGCCTGGAAGTCCTCGTCGATGCCCCTGATGAAGGCGCGCGTTCCGAGGCGGCGGCCGTTGCGGTTGAAGATCGCCTCGAACAGCGGCCCGGTCGTGCGCTCGCCGGCGACGCGCGTGCCCGAGAGCGCAGCCTGCAGGTCGAGCGAGTAGATCTGGGCGAAGGGGACGCGGGCATCCAGGCCGCCGAGGCGGTTCCAGTCGCCGCCATCGATCCTGTCGGTGTACACGAGCCCCAGGCGCGACTGCGCGCCGAGATCCCGCCGCGCCCGCAGGACGTTGAACAGCGGATGGTCGTCACCGGAGCTGGAGCTGGCCGGGTCGTCGAGCGCGGAAAGCAGGCCAACACTCGTCCCTGAGAGGGTGCCGGTCAGCTTGGCCGCAGTGAGCGGCGCCACGATCCGCCGTGTGTAGATGAGCCGGTTCGGCGTCGCGAACTGCTCGAGGCCATCCAGGAAGAACGGTCGCTTCTCTGGGAAGAACACGGCCTCGCGCGGGTCGTACTGGATCTGGCTCGCGTCCGCTTCCACCTGCGAGAAGTCGGGGTTGATGGTGCCGTTGAGCGTGAGGTTCGGCGTGACGCCCCAGCGCACGTTACCGCCCAGTTCCGGCCGCTGGGTGTCGTAGCGCCACGCCTCGCCCGCACGAGCCCCGTCGGTCCGCGCCGTAAACTCCGGGTTCAGGTCGAGGACCAGTCCCGGCCGCAGTTCGTTCATCCCGTCCAGCGTCCCGCCCTGCGCAAGGAACGAAACTGCGTTGCGCCTGGCCGGCGCCCAGGAGTCCTCGTAGCCGGTGCTCTGGCTGGTGCGCAGCACGTGCAAGCCCCAGCTCTGCACCGCGGCACTCTGGTAGCGCAGGCTCTTGAACGGCACGCGCAGCTCCACTTCGTAGCCGTGGCTCGTAAGGCGGCCCTTCGAGTGAAACACGAAGTCCGGCGCGAGGTCCGGGTCCTCGCGCCCCGTCGAGAGGCTGCTGAAGCCGCCGATGTGGCCGCTCTGGCTGAGGCCCTCGATCAGCGTGCCGTCAGCCTGCACGCCGAGCGGGTTGACGGTGAGCGCTACCGCCT
Source organism: uncultured Acidobacteriota bacterium (assembly GCA_964442185.1). Lineage (GTDB taxonomy): Bacteria > Acidobacteriota > Vicinamibacteria > Fen-336 > Fen-336 > CADEEV01. The sequence goes on along the minus strand of CAYTWT010000130.1, from coordinate 3,953 downwards.
GGCGGCCGTCGTTGAAGGTCGAGAGCAGGAGAGTGACCTGATCCTCGGCGCCGAGCTTGTCGCGCTGGGCGAGGCTCGCCCGCACGCTGCCGGGCGGCGCGAAGGCGCGCACACCGAAATGGATCGCGGACGCGGAGTAGAAGACTCGGATCTCGGTCCTTTGCTCCGCGGGCCGGCCATCGACCGGCGAGTACTGCGAGAAATCGGTGAGGACGGCGGCCTGCGCCCACGGGGGCTCGTCGAGGGCGCCGTCGATCACGATCGCCTCGTCGAGCCGAGGGATCTCGACCTTGAGCTGACTCTTGCGGCCGCTGTAGGCGCGGGGCAACGGTACGGGATCGGTCGCCACCAGGGCGGCCAGAAGCAGCAGAGCTGGATTCATCCTGTTTCTTGAACGCGAGAGCCGCCCGCGCGCTCCAAAGATTCTATGCGCTCTCGGCCACTATACTCACGCGAAGGCGTCCGATCTGGAGGGCTGGATGAATTCGAGAATCACGATGCTGCTTGCGGCCCTTTGGCTGCTGAGCGCAACCGGCGCCGGGGCCAGGGGCGGCAAGCGCCTGTTCATCTCCGCCGACATGGAGGGCGTCGCCGGCGTCGTCACCGGCGACCAGCTCAGTACGACGGGCTTCGAGTACGAGAGCTTCCGCGGCTTCATGACGGAAGAGGTGAACGCCGCCATCGCCGCCGCCCGCGAGGCCGGTGTCGCCGAGTTCGTCGTCGCGGACTCCCACGGCACGATGCAGAACCTGCTGCTCGACAGGCTGCCTGCAGACGTACAGGTGGTGCGCGGCTCGCCGCGGCCCCTCGGCATGATGCACGGCATCGACGAGACGTTCGACGGCGTGGTCTTCATCGGTTACCACGCCGGCACCACCAACCCGGAAGGGGTCCGGGCCCACACCTTCTCGAGCGCGACGCTCGCCGACGTTCGGCTGAACGGCGTCTCCGTCACCGAAGGAGCCTGGAACGCGGCACTGGCCGGACACTTCGGAGTGCCCGTGATCGCGGTCTCCGGCGACGAGGCCGCCGTGGCCGAGGTGAGGCGGCTGGTCGGGGACGCCGAGGGCGCTGTGGTCAAGTGGCCGATCGGGTTTCACGCCGCGCGCACGCTCACGCCCGTGGCGAGCCGTAGCGTGATAAGCACCGCCGTGGCCCGCGGCCTGGCGCGTCGCTCGACCCTGACTCCCTACCGGATCACGACCCCGGTGAGCCTCGAGATTCGCTTCAAGAACTATCGTCCCGCCGAGGTTCTCGCGTGGCTGCCCGGTGTCGCGCGAGTGGACGCGCACAGCATCCGCGTCACCGTAAAGGACATGATCGAGGCCTATCACTTTCTCGAGGTGGTCACGAGCTACCAGCCTTCCCTCGAGCCCTAGACTTCAACTATTCTTAGGGCTTGCTCGAACGGGGGGGAGACGTCACAGCGATCCTGGCTCTCGAGGACGGGGCCGTCTTCGAGGGCCGGTCCTTCGGGCACGTCGGAGAGACGACCGGCGAGGTGGTGTTCAACACCGCGCTGCAGGGCTACCAGGAGGTCCTGACCGATCCCTCCTACGCCGGCCAGATCGTCACGATGACGTACCCGCACATCGGCAACTACGGCGTCAACGCCGAGGACGTGGAGTCGGTGCGGCCGCAGGTGGCCGGCTTCGTGGTGCGCGAGGCCTCGACGATGGCCTCCTCGTGGCGCGCCTCGGGGCAGCTGCACCGCTGGCTCGACGAGCACGGCATCGTCGGGATCAGCGAGATCGACACCCGCGAGCTGACTCGGCACCTGCGCGATCACGGCGCCAAGCGCGGCGTGATCTCGACCGTTTCTGCCGACACGGGCGGGCTCATCGCCAAGGCTCGAGCCGCGCGCAGCATGCTGGGCCTCGACCTGGCGCGCGAGGTCACGTGCGCGAAAGCGTATCCCTTCGCCGCGCTGGGGCCACACGGCGCGGCAAAGCGCTTTCGCGTCGTGGCCTACGACTTCGGCATGAAGCGCAACATCCTGCGCATGCTCGCGGCCGCGGGCTGCGACGTCTGCGTGGTGCCGGCCACGACCTCGGCGGCCGACGCCCTGGCGCTCTCGCCCGAGGGCGTCTTCCTCTCGAATGGTCCGGGCGATCCCGAGCCCGTCACTTACGCGATCGAGGCGACCAAGGCGATCATGGGCCGCGGCATCCCGATCTTCGGGATCTGCCTGGGCCACCAGATCCTCGGACTCGCCTGCGGCGGCAGGACCTTCAAGCTCAAGTTCGGGCACCGTGGCGCGAACCATCCCGTCAAGAACCTGGCCACGGGGCAGGTCGAGGTCACGTCGCAGAACCATGGCTTCTCGGTGGACCCGGCGCTATTCCAGAGGTCCGAGTTCCTGCTCACCCATGTGAACCTGAACGACGGCACCGTGGAGGGCTTCCGGCATCGTGAGCTGCCCGTGATCTCGGTCCAATACCATCCCGAGGCGAGCCCGGGACCCCACGACAGCCACTATCTGTTCGGCGATTTCATCGGCCTGATGGCCGCGCGCCGGCCTTAGCCAAGCGCATCGAGATCCTCCAGGAATGCCCAAGGACCCTTCCATCCAGAGCGTGCTGGTGATCGGCTCCGGGCCGATCGTGATCGGCCAGGCTTGCGAGTTCGACTATTCCGGGACCCAGGCGATCAAGGTCCTGAAGAGCGAGGGGCTGCGTGTCTCGCTCGTGAACTCGAACCCCGCCACGATCATGACGGACCCGGAGTATGCCGACAGAACCTACATCGAGCCGCTCACGCCCGAGATCCTCGAGAAGATCCTCGAACGCGAGCGTCCTGACGCCGTGTTGCCGACCGTCGGTGGCCAGACGGCGCTGAACCTCGCGGTCGAGCTGTCGAAACGTGGCGTGCTCGACCGGCTCGGGATCCGGCTGATCGGGGCGAGCCGGCAGGCGGTGGAGGTGGGCGAAAACCGCCGGCTCTTCAAAGCCGCGATGGAGCGCATCGGCCTCGACCTGCCCAAGAGTGGCTTCGCCAAGCACCTCGACGAGGCCCGCCGCGTCCTGGACCTGACCGGCCTGCCTGCGGTGATCCGGCCGTCCTTCACGCTCGGCGGCTCGGGCGGCGGGATCGCCTACAACCACGAGGAGTTCGAGACGATCGTCGCGCGGGGCCTCGACCTTTCGCCCGTCCACGAGATCCTGATCGAGGAATCGGTGCTCGGCTGGAAGGAATACGAGCTGGAGGTGATGCGCGACAGAGCCGACAACTTCGTGGTGATCTGCTCGATCGAGAACTTCGACCCGATGGGCATCCACACCGGCGACTCGGTCACGGTGGCGCCGGCCCAGACGCTGACCGACCGCGAGTACCAGGTGATGCGGAACGCCGCCCGCGCGATCATCCGCGAGGTCGGCGTCGAGACGGGCGGCTCGAAAATCCAGTTTGCGGTCGACCCCAAGAGCGGCCGCCTGACTGTGATCGAGATGAACCCGCGCGTGTCGCGCTCGTCGGCGCTCGCGAGCAAGGCGACCGGCTTCCCGATCGCGAAGATCGCGGCATTGCTCGCGATAGGCTATCACCTCGACGAGATCCAGAACGACATCACGCGCGTGACGCCCGCGTCCTTCGAGCCGGTGATCGACTACGTGGTGGTGAAGATCCCGCGCTGGGCGTTCGAGAAGTTCAAGGACGCGAGCCCCACGCTCGGCGTGCAGATGAAGTCGGTGGGCGAGGTGATGGCGATCGGCCGCACCTTCAAGGAGGCGCTGCACAAGGGGCTGCGCGGCCTCGAGACGGGCGTCTCAGGCTTCGCGCGCGCGGACCTCGACGACGTGCGGATCAAGGAGAAGCTGCTCACCCCGGACCCCGATCGGATCTTCTACGTCAAGCGCGCGCTCGACCTCGGCTGGGCCCACGACGAGGTCTTCCGCATGACCGGGATCGACCCCTGGTTCCTCGACCAGATCCAGCAGATCGTCGACCTCGAGAAG